>JAKAKZ010000021.1 GCA_021824285.1 bacterium | reverse complement strand
CGTGTTGCCGAGGTCGCGCAGGCGCTTCAGGGCGTTGATCAGCTTGTCGTTGTCGCGCGGGTGCAGGCCGATGGACGGCTCATCGAGCACGTAGATGACGCCGGAAAGTCCGGTGCCGAGCTGGGTAGCGAGGCGCACGCGCTGAAGTTCGCCGCCGGAGAGCGAGATGGCCGCGCGATCAAGCTGGAGGTAGCCCAGACCGACGTCCACCAGGTTCTTGAGGCGGATGACGATCTCGCGGAGCGCCTGCCCGGCGATCTTCATTTCGCGCTCGGAGAGCAGCGGTTCGGCGGATTTGGCGCCTTTTTTGGCCGTGCCCGCTTTGGCGCCGGACTTGCCGTTCTCCTTGGCGTCCGCCGGCAGGAGGGAGGCGAAAAAGTCGGCGGCGCGGTCGATCGGGTAGCCGACGACGTCCGAGATGGTCTGGCCGCCGAAGGTCACGCCGAGCACCTCGGGGCGCAGGCGCTTGCCTTTGCACTCTGGGCAGATGACCGTGTTCATGTAGGTCTCGATCTCCTTACGCACATAATCGGAATCGGTCTCCTTGTAGCGCTTCTCCAGATTCGGGATGACGCCCTCGAAGGCGGACTTCTGGCCGTCAACGAGATAGGTCTCCTCGCCCGTGCCGTAGAGCACGATGTCGAGCGCGCGCTTCTCCAGCTTGTCCACCGGCGCGTCCACGGAGAAACCGTGCGTCTTGGCCACGGCCTCGAGCAGTTTCATGTACCAGGCCTGGTTGCCGGCGATGCGGGTCCACGGCTTGATGGCGCCCTGCGCGAGCGTCAGGCGCACGTTCGGTATCACGAGTTCCGGTTCGACGATGAGCTTAGTGCCGAGGCCGGTGCAGGCCGGGCAGGCGCCGTGCGGGCTGTTGAACGAGAAAATGCGCGGCTCGAGCTCGGGCAGGTGGATGTTGCACTCGGTGCAGGTGAGCCGCTGGCTGTATTTGGTGTCCTCGTCCGCGTCCTCGCGCCAGACGGTCAGGAAGCCGTCGGCCAGGTCGAAAGCCTTGGAGATCTCCTCCTCGAGCTTCGGCGACTCGTCGTGCTGGCCGTAACGGGCGATGACGATGTCGATGGTGGAGCGGGATTCCTTCTCGCGACGCATGCTCCGGGCCTCGTCGAGCGGCACGAAGATGCCGTTCAGGCGCACTTCCTTGTAGCCGGACTTGGCCGCCCATTCGAGCAGGTGCTTGTGCGTCCCCTTCTCGTCGCGGACTGCGGGCGAGAGCACGGCGAGGCCGGTCTCGTCGATGAGCGCGCGGACGCGGCGGGCAATCTCGTGCGCGCTCTCGCGGGTCACGGGCTTGTGGCACTTCGGGCAGTGGGCCCGGCCGGCGCGCGAAAAAAGCACGCGCAGGTAGTCGTAGATCTCGGTGACCGTGCCGACGGTCGAGCGCGGGTTGGCGGAGACGGTGCGCTGTTCGATGGCGATCGTCGGCGAGAGGCCGTCGATCTGGTCCACGTCCGGCTTGTCCTGCATCTCGAGAAACTGGCGGGCGTAAGACGACAGGGATTCGACGTAGCGCCGCTGGCCCTCGGCGTAGATAGTGTCGAAGGCGAGGGAGGACTTGCCCGAACCGGACAGTCCCGTGATGACGGTGAATTTCTCCTTCGGAATCTTGGCGTCGACGTTCTTCAAGTTGTGAACGCGGGCGCCTTTGATGACGATGTGTGAGGACATGGTGCAAAAAATGGACGAATTCGGCACCTGTGGCGTGCGCTGCGCTGCACCGCAAAGGCAGACGCACAGGGGCGGCGATGGCGGAAAAACAGCCAGGGACCGCAATTATTCGCCAGTCTATCGCATGGCCTGGATTATGGCAAGAGTGCGACCTGCGAGAACGAAAAAAATAAAAAAAGCCCGCGGACGAGCTTAAATATCGCGCCAAAGATGCTCAAGGCCGTGCACCGCACCAATGCCCGGCGCGATAGGCCGGCGCGCCACAATCCGCTACTTAGGAACGCACTGCTTACTGAAGCCGCTATGGCCCCAGATGCTGCAGCTGCCGCTTTGGCACTGCCGGTCGCGCGCGCAGGGCTGACCATCGCTCAATCCTGGAGTGCAGGTGGCCTGGTCACCGTCTTCGATGGGGCAGAAATATCCGGACGCGCAGTTAGCGTCACTGTTCGCCTGGCGCGTGTTTGAGCCGCTCGCCACGTTATAGCAGAAAGTCGATTCATCGCCCGGCAGACAGATCGGGCAACCGCCATAGGTGGCGCCGGACGGACAGCCGTTGTATTCTTTCGGACCGTTTACGCAGATGCGACTGTCGCATTGGGATGCCTTGTCGCACGACTCTCCGTTTTTCCGACCCGATGCGGTCTGACACCGATAGTTATGGCAAACCAAACCCGTGCCCGTGCAGTCTTCATCCTTAGCGCAAGGAGAATCGGCCTTGCCGTCGGTACAGACGTCCATCATCCCTCCGCCGCCGCCGTACGCGGTATTGATGCATTTGAGGCCGCTTTTGCACGTCTTACCCTTATCGCACAACTTGCCGCTGATGCCGACCTCGTCCTGTTGGGCACACTGGTGTGGCCCGCCGATATCGGCCATCCAGATGCATTTCGTGTCGCCGCCGACGTGCTTCGGATCAGCGAGGCAGTCTTCCCTGGTCGAATAGCCGAGACATTTTACGACGTTCTTGTTTACGGGTTCGACCTTGACGAACTTCACCTTGGGCGTGCGCAGCTGCAGGATGTCCGGATTGACCGTCTGCAAAATGACGTAGGCGCCGAGCGTCAGCGCCAGTCCGATCAGCGCATCGGAAATCATGCCCTTGGCTCGGCTGACGCGGCCGGAATCCGCGGCTGTCAGCCAGATGATGCCGCCGATCATCATCATGACCGCAGCCAACACGGCTGCGACGCCGACGGCATACGTATAGACAATCTTCACCCATTGGCCCACATCCGTTATTTCGGCGATATCGCCGATCTTGACCGACAGAGTGACCTTATCTGATTTGGCGTAGCAATAACCCTTGCCTCCGCCGCACGGGATATTCGGGTCCTGCGCCGACGTGAAAAAATCGGCCTTGTCGACAGGGCAGTCTGCTTTGACGACGCAATCTGAAGTGCCCACCTGCGCGTAAAGCGGGGCCGGGAAGAGTGCTGGCAGGGCGCAGATCGAGAAAACCAGAACCAGACCAAGGGAGGCGGCCGCGCCACGGATACGCATGCGGACATCCATAAGTAGTTACTGCAGCATCCGGTCTAGGATGCGCTGGAAAACGTCGCGGGGAATCGAGCCCTCGATGACCTGGCCGTCGAAGATGAACGTCGGCGTGCCGCGCAAGCCGATTTGCTTGGCGAGCGCCGCATCGGATTCCACGACATTTTTATACTTGCCGGAACCGAGACAGTCGCCGAACTGCTTGGTGTCGAGCCCGACTTCCTCGGCCGCGGTCACGAGCGCCGCATAGGAAAGCGTCGCTGCGCCATACAGCTTGTCGTGATACAGCCAGAACTTGCCCTGCTCGTTGGCGCACTCCGCGGCCTGCGCGGCCTGTTCGGCGTCCGGGTGGATCTCGGAAATCGGGAAATGGCGGTAGATCAGGCGGACGCGGTCGCCGTAGGTGGCCATGAGCGAACGGACGGTGGACGCGGCCTCCTTCGAGTAGGGACACTGGAAGTCGGCAAACTCCACGATGGTCAGGCGCGGCGAGGCGGTGCCGAGCGCCGGTCGAGCCAGATCTTCGACCGCAGCCCGGTCGACATGGTCGTTCGAAAGCCGCAGCGGGCCGGTCGCGGACACGCTCGAAGTCTTAGCGGCATACTGCGGCAGGTCGATCATGGCACCGCTCCTAATCATGTCCACGTAGTACCAAACGCGATATCCGAACCAGACGATGCCCAAGAGCAGCAGGGTAAAAGCCGACCAACCGATGATCTTTTTCCAGGGCCAAGGGCGCATATATATAAGTATAGCAGTTTGTGAGAGAGAAAGAGAAAAAGAGATAAAGAGAGAAAGAAATCGCCTTATTTTATCCAAATTTTTCGCTTCCACCCCTTTCTCTCTTTCTCTCTCCATCTCTCCATCTCTTAACTCCCGATTGACACCACCCACCCTCCTTGCTAACCTCTCCCACATCGGCTTCAGACCGTCAGCGCTAAAAACGACCAATGATTTGTGGCTAAAATAAGCCATGGAGACGAATCTGCGGCTGTAGCTCTCCAACCCTTCAGCTTTTCCCGCCCTTTGGGCGGGACCCCGCCTTCTTTAACTAGAGTTAAGCGGCGGGGCAACTCTAAACTCTCAACTCTAAACTCACCGATATGGATTTCTACGTGAAAATCGCCATTATCGCCGTCGCGTCCATGCTCATGATCGCCATCCTTCTGCAATCGCAGGGCTCCGGACTCGGTGCGACCTTCGGCGGCGACGGCAACGTCTACCGCACCAAACGCGGCGTGGAAAAATTCCTCTTCCGGGCCACTATCGTCTTCTCGGCCCTGTTCTTCGTCCTGGCGCTCGCGAGCGTCATCATGAAGAAAGGCTAGTCTCCGGGCGTGACCCGGACCCGAACCGCCCCGCTTTTAGCGGGGCGAGTCGATGTAAAGCCCACAAGCCATGTTCGGACGCCGGAAAAAAAACTACGATGGCACTGACGCCGAAAAGCGCCTCGCTTTAAGCATGTCCGGCCGGAAAATGCCCAGCGTCCGCCAGCTGATGCACCTGCCGCGCTTTCTTTCGCCCAAGGAATCTCTTTTCATGAAGCTGCTTCTGTCGCTCATGGGCGTCTCGCTCATCATCATGGGAACGAAATTCGTCTCTGACCGCACCGAACAGGTGCCGGACGTCGGCGGCAGCTATGAGGAGGCGGCGGTCGGACAGCCGCGCCTCATCAACCCCATCCTGACGAACGCGAACGATACCGACCTGGACATCATCCGCCTGGTGTTCTCCGGCCTGATGCGCGTTGACGGCTCCGGCCGGCTGGTTCCGGACCTGGCCGAAAGCGTCACCACGTCCGAGGACGGCAAGACCTATACCGCCAAGCTGCGCTCGGGCGTCAAATGGCATGATGGCTCCCCTTTCACGTCCCAGGACGTGGTCGAAACCATCAACTACATCAAGACGCCGGCCTGGAAGAGCCCGCTCGCCGGCCAGTTCAAGAACGTCGACGTCAAAGCCGACGGCGATCTGACTGTCATCTTCACCCTGCAGGCGCCGTTCGAACCGTTCCTTTCCACCCTGACCGTCGGCCTGCTGCCGGCGCACCTGTGGCATGACGTGAAGCCGGAGAACGCGGCCCGCGCGGAACTGAACCTGAAACCGATCGGTACCGGCCCCTTCCACTTCAAGAGCCTGGTCAAGGACACGAAAGGCAATATCCGCGCCTACCTGCTCGCGCGCAACGAGGACTACTACGACAAACCGGCGCATCTCACCTCGATTGGCTTCAAGTTTTATCCTGATTTTTCCTCCGCCGAGGAGGCGCTCAAGGGCCACAAGGCGGATGGCATCAGCTTCCTGCCGCTCGAGCTGCGCGATGACGTGCAGAACCTGCGCACCACCGACATCATCACACTGAAGCTGCCGCAGTACACGGCCGTCTTCTTCAACCTGAAGAAGAACGAGGCGCTCAAGTCCAAGGCCGTGCGCCAGGCGCTTTCGCTCGCCGTGGACCGCACAAAAATAATCCGCGATATCCTGAAGAACAGCGCCGAACCGGCGCGCGGTCCGATCCCTCCGGGTTTCATCGGCTACGCTACGGACACCAGCGGCTCGGTCTATGACCTGACCAAGGCCGCGGACCTCCTCGACCAGGACGGCTGGAAGCTGGATGACGACGGCATCCGTAAGCAGGACGTGAAGGACGCCAAGGGCAAGGTGACGGGCAAGACGAACCTCGCCATTACGCTTGTCACGGTGGACAGCAAGGAAAACGTCGCCGTGGCGGAAGCCGTCAAGGACGCCTGGGTCGGTCTTGGCGTGCAGACGGAGCTGTCCGTCGTGCCGGCGTCACGCATCCAGAAGGACGTCATCCGCCCCCGCGACTACGACGCCCTGCTCTACGGCGAGATCGTCGGCGCCGATCCGGATCTCTATCCGTTCTGGCACTCCTCGCAGGCCACGGAACAGGGACTTAACCTCTCCATGTTCGCCAACCGCACGGCCGATGCGCTCCTGGAGCAGTCACGCACCACCGCGAACGACGAAGAGCGGGCCGCCGACTACCAGAAATTTCAGGCTATTCTGGCGGACGAGATGCCGGCGGCGTTCCTTTACCGCCCGACCTACGTCTTCGGCATGAGCCGCAAAATCAAGGGATTCAACGTGCAGACCATCTTCACCCCGGCGGACCGTTTCGCGGACATCACCGACTGGTACACGGAGATGACGACGAAGTGGAAGTGACGGGGTGAGCAAGTGGTTGGTGATTAGTGGTTAGTGACTCGTGATTGAACATGGCCACCGACACAAACCACCAGACACTAGACACGAATCACTAGCCACTGGCCGTCACTTGTCAAAACGGCGCGGTTTATATAACATCTTCGAGCGAGGTCAAAGTCGAGAGGCGCCGAACGGCAACTCCAAACTCCAAACTTCACGCTCCAAACTTCCAATGCGGACGTGGCGGAATGGCAGACGCACCAGCTTCAGGAGCTGGCGGGAGCAATCTCGTGAGGGTTCAACTCCCTCCGTCCGCACCATAGCTAAGGACCCACCGAACGGTGGGTCCTTAGCTATCTGTGGTCAGAGAGGGAGTTGAAGGGTACGGACCGCGAGTGCCTAGTATGGCACTCGCGGGACGACCCGGGCGGCGGAGGAGAAACGAGCACTTGGGGCAGGGGCCCCAAGTAGCGAGTTTCGGGGGAGACGAACTCCCTCCGTCCGCACCACCAAAAAGGACCGGCCCTCGTGGCCGGTCCTTTTTGATGCGTATGAGATGAGAAAAGGCCATATCTCCGAAGAAGTTTTGCGCTCGGAAGACACGTCCAAACCCCGCTCCTCGGCAATGATTCGAAGGCCTCGTCGGGGGCCGCGGCGGCCGATGCCGCCGGACGGCGCTGCGCCGGCTCGCGCCGTCCCCTCCGTCCGCACCATACGGAAAGGCCAGCGCTGCCAGACCGGTCAAGTGCGGCAGTTCATTACTGGCGCTGCCGTTCACGTGGCGCAGCCACTTCTTTCATGAATGCAGCCTAGTCTTTTTTACGGGGCCTTGGTCAGAAAGGAATCGCTTGCTAGTCCGATGTATTTGCGCCCCCACCACCAAAGCAGCTCCAACGGACAACATTGACACCTCTGCCAAAATAAGCTAAATTCACGCGTCACCCGAACAGGTGAACAATCGCACCTTCCACCGCTGACAAACGAGGTAGAAATTGAAGACCAAAGAGATCGTCGCCCGTTTGGGCCAATTCGTTCGCCAACTCACGGCCGCCGGCGTCGTTGACCGCGCGGGCTACCGCGCCTGGGGCAAGAAACGGGCCAATGCGAGGGCGATGAGGGAGCTCTTCGCCTACCGCCGGACGGCCGGAATGCCGCGCATCACCGCGCTTTTGGCCCCCTCCTTCGACCCGCAGGACGGACTCGTCAGCCTGAACTACTCGCCGGTCGCCCACAACACGCTCCACGCCTTCCCCAAAGGCTGGACCCCGGTCCTCCGGCTCTGCCGCGGGACCGTCTTCGACCGGACTGGCAGGCTCGTGGCCCTCGCCTTCCCCAAGTTCTTCAACTTCGGGGAACATCCGGACACCACCGACCTGCCGGACGAGCCTTTCGACGCCACGGTGAAGTATGATGGCCATCTCGGCATCATCTTCACGGCGCCGAACGGCCAGCTGCGGCTCGCCACCAGGCAGAGCTTCAACGGACCGTCGGCCAAGCTGGGCAACAAGATGCTCGCGAAGTTCTCCGCCAAGCACGGCTGGAACGCGGACCGGCCTGGCCGGGACACCGTCCTGCTCGTGGAGATGATCCATCCGCAGACCCACGTACACGTGGACTACGGTCGGCGCCGCGGCTTCACGCTCATCGGCGCGACGAACCGGAAGACGCTCCGCGACTTCACGCACGACGAGCTGGTCGGCCTCGGCCGTTCGCTCGGCTTGCCGGTCGCGGAACGCTGGACCGGCGACTCCATCGCGGACCTCCGCCGCCTGATGAAAGACCGCGAGGTCTCGAACCAGGAAGGCTACGTCGTCCGTTTCCGGAGCGGCCTACGCGTGAAGTTCAAGTTCGAGTCGTACATCGGCCTGATGGTCCAGGACAAGCTCTCCTACGGCTACCTGATCAATCGCGTCATCGCCGGCAACCTCAAGCAGATGCTCGACACCCTGCCGGAGGAAATCCGCGACGACGCCGACCGGATGGTCCGGAACCTGAATCGCGCCAAACGAATCCGCGACGAGAAGAAGCGCCGCGCTTACCTCTACGGCCTCGACAAGGAGCGCGAGAAGAACCAGCACTACCGCGGCCAGTGCCGCAAGTTCATGGTAATCATCGCGTTCTGACCTCAACCGCATCAGCAATGATGCGGTTTTTCTTTTGAGCGCATCCCGCCCATAAACCGGCTCCAATTGACAACCCAGCGGATTTGTGGCATGATAGCCATATCAAGCCTCGCCTAGAGAAGCGTCGCGGTCACGCACCAGAACGGTGCATGACGGCCACGGCTCCCTAGGTAAGCCTCTCTCCCGACGGACGATACTGCCGGCTTTTCAGCCGGATTCCGTCGTTTACGCGCATCGGCCGAATCGACGGAAGATGTCGCGTCATTGAAGAGCGGTGCGGCGCAAGCCGCATTACGATTACCTGCTCTAAACCATCCGGGGGGCGCCTCTGCGTCTCCCCTGTCGCGCCGCTCCGCGCCTACGCGGAGAGCGGCGCAAAAAAGAAAGAAAGTTATGACGGAAAAACAGCATTCCCACGGCAAGGCCGCGCCGCATTCCGGTGCCCGCCGGGCCCATCCGGCTGGCCGCGGCCACGCCGGCCACCGCGGTTTCCGCAGCGGCCAGCGCCCTTCTGCGGCCCGCGCCGCCAACAACCCGAAACCGGTCCAGCCGAAACCGCTCCTGATTCCGGCTTCCGGCATCACGCCGCCTAGCCCCGATGCCGCGCGCATCACCTTCACGCGCAACGCCCCGCCGGTCAAAGTCTACGCCCTCGGCGGTCTCGAAGAGATCGGCCGCAACTGCACCGTGTTCGAGTGCGGCGATGACATCGTCATCATCGACATCGGCCTGATGTTCCCGGAAGAGGGCATGCCGGGCATCGACTACATCATCCCGAACATGGCAAGCCTCGCAGGCAAGGAGAAGAACATCCGCGGCATCATCCTGACGCACGGCCACATGGACCACATTGGCGGCCTGCCGCTCGTCATCAACAAACTCGGCAACCCGCCGATCTACACCGCCCCGCTCACGGCCGGCATCGTCCGCAAACGCCAAGAGGAGTTCAGCGACGCCAAGAACCTGCGCATCCAGATGGTCACGGGCGACACCAAGGTGGCCCTCGGCCGCTGGTTCGTGTTCGAGCCGTTCCATGTCAACCACAACATCTCCGACGCCTTCGGCGTGGCCCTGCATTCGCCGCACGGCACCCTAATCTACACCGGCGACTTCAAGTTTGACTTCAGCCCGGCCAACGAGGAGCCGGCGGACCTGACCCGCATCGCCATCTTCGGCTCGAAGAACGTGCTGGCCATGTTCTCGGACTCGACCAACGCCGAAAGCCCGGGCCACCAGATCTCGGAGCGCCAGGTCGGCAACGAGATCGAGCGCATCATCGCGAACGCCAAGGGCCGCCTCATCATCGGCACCTTCTCCTCGATGCTTACCCGCGTCCAGCAGATCATCACCTACTGCGAGAAGCACGGCAAGAAGATCCTGGTGGAGGGCCGCAGCATGAACGCCAACATCGAGCTGGCCCACTCGCTCGGCTACATGAAGATCAAGCCGGGCACCATCATCGAGGAAGCCGACTCGCACCGGGTGCCGGACGACAAGCTGGTCGTCATCTGCACCGGCTCGCAGGGCGAAAAGAACGCCGTGCTCATGCGCATCGCCAACAGCGAGCACCGCTTCCTGCAGATCAAGCCGGGCGACGGCGTGCTGTTCTCGTCCTCGGTCATCCCGGGCAACGAGCGCACGGTCCAGCGCCTCAAGGACACCCTGATCCGCCAGGGCGCGAAGGTCTACCACTACGCCAACCTCGACGTCCACGCCGGCGGCCACGCCAAACAGGAGGACCTCAAGCTCATGCTGCGGCTCGTGAAGCCGAAATACCTGATTCCGATCCACGGCAACCGCTTCCTGCTGGAGGCCCACGCCCAGATCGGCCGCGACATCGGCATGCCTGACCAGAACATCTTCGTGGCCGAGAACGGCCAGATCATGGAGTTCAGCGGCGGCGAAGGCCGGCTGACGAACGAGCGCGTCGTCACCGACTACGTGATGGTCGACGGCCTCGGCGTCGGCGACGTCTCCCACGTCGTGCTACGCGACCGCGTGGCGCTCGCGGAAGACGGCATCTTCGTCATCATCGCCACCATCGACAAGAAGACCGGCGCGCTGGTCGGCTCGCCGGACATCATCTCCCGCGGCTTCGTCTACATGCGCGAAAACAAGGAGCTCATCGAGCTCGCCCGCGCCAAAGCGAAGAACATCCTCAAGGACACGGACAACCGCTCGCCGGCCTTCGAGGACCACCTCAAGAACAAGCTGCGCAACGACATGGGCCAGTTCCTGTATAACGCGACCCAGCGCCGCCCGATGATCCTGCCGGTGATTATTGAGGTCTAAGGGTCGAAGGATGGAAAAGTCGGAAAGTCGGTACGTAAAAAATTGGATGCTAAAAACCGCTCGGCTTCGGCCGAGCGGTTTTGCGCTCGATGAAAATTATATGTGCTCTCCGACTAACCGCCTGTCGCCCCCCACCTGTCATTGCGAGGAAGGAGCCGCGCGACTGACGAAGCAATCCCACGCTTAACTGGACGGGATTGCTTCGTCGCCCTCCGGGGCTCCTCGCAATGACAAAAAAAGGAGGGCGCACCAGCAAAAAACCGGCCCTTTGGGGGGCCGGCAAGGTCACTGCGCATCGACGGACAGCGCGATGCGCTCGAGTTCCTCCCGGAAAGTGCCGGGCAGGTAGCCGTTCCAGGTCGCGATCACGACGATCAGGAGATCGGGGCGCGACTTGGCGCTCTTCACGGTGAACCAGGTCGTGCGGATGTCGTCGCCGTAGCGCTTGAGGCAGTAGATCTCCGGAGGATTTGGCACGCCGGGCGGCGAATCGACGTAGCGCACGCCGAGACGCAGACCCGATGGCGGGTCGTTCTGGCCGCAGGCCGCGGCAGTCAGGAGCAGCGAACCGTCCGGCGCCACCAGGCCGTCTCTGGAGACGTTCAGCCCCTGCCGCTCGTAGTCGAAGATGAGCCCGACAAGCCGTGCACCGGCCGTCTGGCCATCGGCCGGCTCGGCGTTGGCTGTCAGCCTGAGGCTCGAGCCTTTGAGCATAAGCGCGAGATGCATCGTCCCGGTGCTGGCAGCGGAGGAATTGTCGAGCAGCCAGCCCTCCGGCATTGCGGAGCTGATATTGGCCGGCTTGACCGTGACACAGCCGGCCGACAAAAGCAGGAGCAACGACGCCAGCCACAGCCCTGACAGCCATTTTGCTGTTCTCACGATGATCTCCTCTGGGAAAGGAACGTCCGCGACACCCTAACCGATTACTGCCCGTCCGTCAATAAACGGGGTCAGACCCCGACCTGCTAAATTCACGATTATCTACAGAAAATTGTTGGGTCAGACCCTTAAATAAATACAAAAACCGGCCCAGTCGGGCCGGTGAGGTCACTTCACGGTGGCAGTCAGGATGAGCAGATCGAGCTGCTCGAGAATGGGTGGCGGCAGGTTGCCCGTCCAAGTGGCGGTGATGATGAGAAGCAAGTCCGGTCTGCCCTTCGGGCTGCGGACGCCGTAACGCGCGGAATGCCGCAGTCCATCCTTCAGCTTGCCGGAAGCGAATCCGGTCGCGATGGTCCGGCCGTCGGCGGCCTCTTCGAATTCGACAGGCTGCAGGCCGTCCGCGGCGCACAGCTGCTTGATGTCCATGGCCCGCTGGTTGACGGTCACGCCGTCAGCCGGATAGGCCGCGACGATGACCTTGAGGGACGGGTGACTGGTGCTGGTCAGGCTACGGAAGCCCATGCCATGCAGGAGCATCTGCTGGTCGACGATGAACGTCCACCCGTCGGGCTTCGAGACCGTGATTGTGAACGGCTTCCCGGTCGCCGGCGGCTCCTCTGCCCTGCTGACCGGCGGCTGCATGACCCCAGAGGCCAGCAGCAGGCCAAACACCACCATTACGCGCAATATGCTCATTTGCTCTCCCGCTGAAAAGGAACGCTGACGGCACCTTAATGGCTGGAACGGAAAATGTCCATCGGAGAGTTTAGGGGTCGAAAAGTTTAGAAGTTTAAAGGTCGAATCGCGAAGACCCTTAAACCCTCCGACACTTCCGCTTTTCCACTTCACGCCGCCTTCACCTCTTTCTCTCTTTTTCTCTTTCTCTCTCTATCACTCCACGTCTCAGCCGCCTCTTCAAATTAAGACCCACTTCCCCTATACTCACCCCATATGACCGACAAGAAAGCCGCGAAAGACAGCCGGAAAATCGTCGTCTCCGGCATCCAGCCGACGGGCAAGCTGCATATCGGCAACTATCTGGGCGCCATCAAGAACTGGCTGGAGCTCCAGAACAACCCGAACTACCGCTGCTTTTTCTTCATCGCGGACTGGCATTCGATGACCGTGGAGTACGACCCGGCCGAGAAGCGTCAGCAGATTATCAATTTGACCACCGACCTCCTGGCTCTCGGCCTCGATCCAAAGAAATGCACGCTTTTCGTGCAGTCCGATGTGATCGAGCACGCGGAGCTCGCCTGGATGTTCAATACGGTGACGCCGATGTCGTTCCTGGAGCGCATGACGCAATTCAAGGACAAGTCGCGCGACCACAAGGAGAACATAAACGTCGGCCTGTTCGACTACCCGGTGCTCCAGGCCGCGGACATCCTCATCTACCGCGGCGATCTGGTGCCCGTGGGCACGGACCAGGTCCAGCACGTGGAGCTCACGCGCGACGTCGCCGGATTCTTCAATAACCGATTCAAAGGAAACTTTCCGTCCACCAAGCCCCTGCTCACCGAAATCCCCAAAGTCCGCTCGCTCGCCGAGCCGACCAAAAAAATGTCCAAGAGCCACGGCGACAAGTCCTGTCTCTACCTGACCGACTCCTTCGAGGAGATGTACGAGAAAACCAAGCGCGTGCCCACGGAGGCCACCGGCATACTCTCCATGGACGAACGCGCGGTCGAGGAGGCCATCGCCGGACTGCAGGATAAGGAACCGGACGAGAAGCTCAAGGGCATGGCCGGCGTCTGGAACCTGCTCCAGCTCGTGCGCCAATTCGGTTCCGAAGACGAAATGGACCGTCTGATCGCCGCCCAGCCGCTCAAATACGGCGAACTGAAGCGCCTGGCCGCGACCCGCGTGGCCGAGCATTTCGCCATCTTCCGCGGCCGCCGCGCCGAGCTGTCCAAGAACCCAAAGAAAGTCGAGGCCATTCTCGCCAAAGGCGCCAAAACCGCCCGCGCCGAAGCCCAGAAGACGATGAAAGAGGTGCGGAAATTGGTGGGACTGAAATAATGGAGGACTGAAAACCGCCGGCTGACGCCGGCGGTTTTTTCTTGAGGGCAGCGCTGCGTCGATTTTGAATTTTAGGAGCAGCCACCGGATGGGATGATATGCGCCGGACTGGAACGAGCGATTCCGTTAGGCGCACTGGAGCGTGCGCCGGAACGGCGAGCGCGCAAAGCCCGGAACAGAACGCCCGGACCGGCGCCCGCGCCAAACGAAAACGCCCCGCGAGGGGCGTTTTCTGGCAGGCCTATAAGCCGAATTTTGTGCATCCCGGCTTGCGCCGAGACCGGTGACCATCTCTCTAGGGCGGGCGTTGCCGACCGCCTCCCCTGTACCGATTCTGATACAAGGTGCGAGCTACCAAATTCGCTCTTGCACCGGATAGGAGTTTTCCACGGCGCCTGTCACCAGGCCCCCGTCGGCCTAAGCCGCCGGAGTCCGTCGCCGATATCCTTGCGGATCACTGCTCCGGAGTCCCGCGTGGGCTCTTACCCCACGATTTCAACCTTACCTCGCCCCACTTGCGCGGGGACCTCGCCCGAAGGCTGAGGCGGTGTATTTTCTGTTGCACTTTCCCTGGGCTTGGGACTTGGCTCCTTTCGCCAATTGGAACTGTCGAAATGAGCCTCATCTCGCTCCCGGTCGCCGTTAGCGATTATCCTTGGCGCCGCGTTGCCGCAGCGGGTGTTCGGACTTTCCTCCCCGCACGTAGTGCGAAGCGGTCACCCGACCTGCCGAGCCAAAATATAGCATAATTAAGGCAAAAAGTCAATAAACCACCCTAGGGGACAGTCCCTTTTTGGTCAAAAAGGGACTGTCCCCTTGTTGATAAGTCACCTGAAGAACCGCCCAACACCTAGCTTTCCCTTATCCGTTTAAGGCCGTAAAATAAGGTTAACCCCTATGAAGAAATCCGAACTGACTTTCACGGCCATTCTCGTCCCGCTAGACCTGCTCCTGGTCTTCCTGGCCTCTCTCACGGCCCATTCCCTGCGCTTCGGCGTCTTCGCCGAACTGCGACCGGCGATCCTGCTCATCCCCTGGAACGACTATCTGCTCTTCTCCGCCGGCATGAGCGGCCTGTTCATCGTGATTTTCGCGCTGGCCGGACTCTATAATGCCTCCGGTCCGCGCCGTCTGCGCATCGAGCTCTCGCGCATCTTCCTGGCCTCCTCCACCGGCATCATGGCGGTCATCGCCGCCATCTTCTTCCGCCATGAGCTCTTCGCTTCGCGCTTCATCATCCTGGCGGCTTGGCTCATCTCCATTGCCTACGTCAGTCTCGGACGCATCGCCGTGCGCCTGTTCCAACGCCGCCTGCTCGCGGCTGGCATCGGCGCGCACCGCGTGGCGCTTATCGGACGCGACACGAAAGTCGCGGACTTTCTGGCCCTGCAGTTTGAGCGCACGCCGGGCTTGGGTTACGCGATCGCCGGGCGTTTCAGCGGCTTCGACGCCGCTACGGCCGCAGAGCTGGAGCAGTTGAAAAAGGACGATAACCTGGACGAAATAATGGTGGCGGACCTGGACCGCGAATCCATGGCGGACCTGCTTGCTTTCGCCCAGTCGCGCCACCTCGGCTTCAAATACGTGGCCGATCCCCTCTCCTTGGCCTCCCGCAACGTGGAGATCGGCACTATCGCGGAACTGCCGATGGTGGAGATCAAGGGCACTCGGCTCGACGGCTGGGGTCGCATCTTCAAGCGCATCTTCGACGTCCTCGCCGCGCTCATCCTCATCATCCTTCTCTCACCCGTGATGCTCCTCGCGGCCGTCGCCATCGTGCTCGACTCCGGCTTCCCCATCCTCTTCCGCAAACTGGATGACGGCACGACCGTGACGCGCATCGGTGAGGGCGGCAGGCCGTTCCCCTACTTCAAGTTCCGGTCCATGCGTCCCGGCACGCACGGCATGCGCTACAACGAACTGGCCGACCGAGACGCGCGCAAGGGCGGGCCGCTCGTGAAGATCAAAGACGACCCGCGCGTGACGCGTGTCGGAAAATTCATCCGCCGCTTCTCCATCGATGAGCTGCCGGAGCTGTTCCTGGTGCTCGGCGGCCAGATGAGCCTCGTCGGTCCGCGGCCGCACCTGCCCGAGGAAGTGGCCAAATACCAGGACCACCACCGCCGCGTGCTGACCATCAAACCGGGCATTACCGGCATGGCCCAGGTTTCGGGCCGGGCGGACCTCACCTTCGAAGACGAAGTTAAGCTGGACACCTTCTACATCGAGAATTGGTCTCCGTGGCTAGATCTGCTAATCTTAGCCAAAACTCCGTTGGTTGTTTTTGGCCGAAAAGGAGCGTATTAGAGGGTCAAAGGTCGATAGGTTGAAAGGAATAAGAGCCTCGACGCCCTCAAACCCTTCGACCTTCCGACTCGTCAACCGGATATCACCATGAAAGTGGCTCTAGTCCATGACTACCTGATCCAAGACGGCGGCGCGGAGAGGGTCCTGCTCGTCCTGCACGAGATTTGGCCAGACGCGCCGATTTTTACGCTGTACCATGACCCGAAACGCGTCGGTCCGGCGTTTGACGGCATGGACATCCGCCCGTCAATCCTGCAGAAAATGCCGTTCGCGCTGCGCCATTACAAATGGACCCTGCCGCTCATGCCCGCGGCCACCGAATACTACGACCTCTCGGGCTTCGACGTCGTAATCTCCAGCACCTCTGCCTTCGCCAAAGGCGTCATCACGCGGCCAGACACACTCCACATCTGCTACTGCCACACGCCCACGCGCTATCTCTGGACGGATACGCAGGAATACGTGGCCAGCCTGCGCCTCGGTCCGCTCATGCGCCGCTTCGTCCTGTCGTTCCTGTCCCGTCTGCGAGTCTGGGACCGGCTGGCCGCGGACCGGGTGGACCGCTTCGTGGCGAACTCCGAAACCGTAGCCGAGCGCATCCGCAAATACTACCGGCGCGACAGCGTCGTCATCCACCCGCCGGTGGAGACGCGCCGCCTTTCCCCCACCGGCCTGCCGGGCGAATATTACCTGGCCGGCGGACGTCTCGTGCCCTACAAGCGCATCGATCTCGTGGTCGAGGCCTTCAACAAACTCGGCTTGCCGCTGCGCGTCTTCGGCGAAGGACCGGAGCTGGAGAAGCTCAAGGCCAGCGCCAAACCGAACATCATCTTTGTCGGTAAGGTCAGCGAAAAAGAGAAGTCGGAACTCTACCGCAACGCCATCGCCTATATCCATCCGCAGGAGGAGGACTTCGGCATCACCGCGGTGGAGGCCATGGCGGCCGGTCGGCCCGTCATCGCCTACCGCCGCGGCGGCGCCACGGAAACCGTGGTGGACGGCGAGACTGGAGAGTTTTTCGACGAGCAAAGCGCGGATGCGCTGGCCAGGGCCGTGCGCCGCTTGCGTCCGGCCGACTTCGACCACACGGTCATCCGTCGCCACGCCGAAAAGTTCTCCAAAGAGATCTTCGTCGCCAAAATGAAGGAGTTCGTGGAGACGTCCTGGCGCGAATACCCGCGTCACTCGCCGGATGCGGCCAAGGAAGAGGTCGTGCGGGCCGTGGTGAACGGCATATCGCTCTGAGCATGGAGGGTGAAGCGTGGAGTGTGAAGTGCGGCATCCAAAATCCCCAACTTTCCACTCCCAACTCCACCCTCCGCACTTCACACTCAGCCAATGCGCATCTGTCTCGACTTCCGACCGCTGCTCGATGAGCGCCGCAGCGGCGTCGGCAACTATACCGCCGGATTGCTCACCGCCCTGGCCCGACGTCCCGGGACGCGGGATTTGGAATATGTGCGGTGGGCTAATTCGCTGAAAGCTCCGGCGCCCTCCGACCTTTCTGACGGTCCAGCACCGCGGCTGACTCGCTGGCCGAACCGCCTGCTCAACGCGACCATGAGTATCGCCGGCTGGCCAAAAATCGAGGGGCTCTGTGGCGGCGCTGATCTGATTTATCTGCCGAATCTCAATTTTTTGGCTACAGATAGGCCTTATATAGTCACGGTTCACGACCTGTCCTTCACCAGGTTTCCGCAGTTCTTCTCGCCGAAACAGCGGCTCTGGCATGCGGCCATCCGTCCGGGGCGGCTGCTGCGGCGGGCCGCGGCGGTAGTCGCGGTTTCGGAGCACACCAAAGAGGATATTGCCGAAAGCTACGGCATCGCACCGCAAAAGATCGCCGTCGTGCCGCCGGCCGCCGGACCGGAATTCGCTCCGGCGCCGGAAGCCGCAATCTCCTCTGTCCGCTTGCGCTACGGACTGCCGCCAAGATACTTCCTCTGCGTCGGCACTATCGAACCGCGCAAGAATCTGATGGCGGCCATCCGCTCCTTCGCGGCGCTCGGTCCAAGCGAGGCGGTTCTGGCGGTCGTCGGCGGTTCGGGCTACCGTGCCGCCACGGTCCGCGCTGCGGCCGCCGCCTCGTCCGCCACTGAGCGCATCCGGTTCCTGGACCGAGTCCCTTCCGCTGACCTGCCGGCCCTCTATTCGGGCGCTGTCGCACTCGTCTATCCGTCGTTCTATGAAGGTTTCGGTATGCCGCCGCTTGAAGCCATGGCCTGCGGCACGCCCGTAATCGCAAGCCATATTTCCTCCCTTTCCGAGGTCGTCGGCGATGCCGGACTGCTGGTCGATCCGTACCGCGACGGCGACATCATTGATGCGATGTCGGCGCTACAGCAGGACGCGCGGTTGCGCCAGACGCTGATTGAACGCGGCTCGGAGCGCGCTCGACGTTTCAGCTGGGAGAAGTCGGCGGCGCTGCTGGAGTCGCTGTTCCGAAAGACAGCACTGGGCTAAACAAAAATCGCGCCTGGCGGGCGCGATTTTACGTTATTTTTGACTCACTTGCCGACGGCGGTCGCCGTCAAACTGAAGCCGCTGCCTTCCTCTTCCAGTCGGACGAGCCCGATGCCCTTAACCCACCACTCGTTCCTGGTCTTGGAGGTTACCGGCAGAAGCTGTGAGGTGCCTGGGGCTTCATCGACCGCCGTAATCTGAGAGGTGATGTGCAGGGCGGTATACCCTCCGGCCGGCACGGAAATCTGCTCCTGACCCTGGGCCCGATTACGGTATTGGATATGCGAAATCTGGTCTGGGGCAGTGGACTTCGCTCCGGTTCCCGCAGACCGCGAAATCAGATCATATGAAACGCTCCAGGAGCTGCCGACGGACATGGCCGGCGGCAGATAGAAACCGCGCACGGTCTGGATTTCCTCGCTGATGATCGGTCCGGCCAGGCCATCTGGGTCGAAGTAGCTTTCCGGCACGATTGACCCGTCGGGGCCGCAGACCACCTTCCAGCTCAGGACCGGCTTGCCCTTAGCATCCGTGAATTCCAGTGCGATATGCCCGTCGGACGACGAACGTACCGCCATCTTCACGGTTTGGGGACCGCCATTGAGGATATAGGTAACGCTTTGGCCCACGCGAATGGGAAAATACTCGTTCAGACAACCGCTGACCGGTGGGACGGGCTGGGCCGCAACCGCGTCCTCCGTAGCTGTGCCCGGCGGCGGACCTTCCGGAGGGCGCACGAGCGGCTGGGCGGCCGGTGCCGGAGCCGTCTCGGCCGGTTGGCCGGACGAGCAGCCGAATCCGCCGAACGCCAAAAGGGCCACCGTCAAAACGGCTGCCGAAAAAGCGCTGGTTCTGCTCCTGGTGAACATATGCGGAAGTCCGCAAGGGAACGGTTAACACTTTAACAGCTTTTGCCGCGCGCCGTAAGACGTCAAAATGCGCTCTCCTATTATGATATAATTAATGTAGGCTTATTTATTCCAGCAATCTCCAAATATATGGGCTTCTTATCAGCGCGAAGCATCGCCGATCTGCTGGCCAAGTCCTTCCTGCAACGCACCCCCGCCACCCGACGCTTACGCGCCCTGCTCTTCCTGGCGATTACTCTGCCGATCGTGGCGCTGGCGGCTTTCAGCTATACCCGCATCGATCGCGAGCTGGCCCAATCCTCCTTCCTGCGCCGCCAGGCCGTTGCCAACTTGGCCGCTACCGCGCTCCGCGCAAAATTCGACACGGCTACGGAGAGCCTGTCGCTGCTGACCAGCGATGGGAAGTTTCACGATGAGATTGAGGCGGGAAAATGGCAGGAAGCCTTGGATGCCATCGTGCCGCTGCTGCCCCAGAAAAACCAGACCCTGGACCAGATCAGCCTGACCGACGCCAACGGGCTGGAGCGCGCAACGTCCGCAGTATCCACGGACGCGGCCAAGAACCGGGACCACGGTCAGGATGACTGGTTTACGGCGGCCAAGAGCGCCAGCGGTCCGTACGTCTCGAACATCATCATGGAGGTCGGGGCCGAAGCGCGCGCCGAAACGCTCGTCGTCGTGCCGGTCTATGGGTCTTCCGGCGATCTCGAGGCCATGGTGGTCGGCCACCTGCCGTTCGCGACGCTGATCTCCTGGGCGCGGGCCATCGATGCCGGTCCGCAGGCCACGGTGCTGTTCGCCGACCGGCACGGCCGCTCCATCATCGAAAGCCGCTCCCGCCAGGGCGAGTACGTCATGGCGGACCTCTCGGCCTTCGCTCCGGTGGAGAAATCGCTCAAGTATTTCCGCGGCGTGGAGATCGTCTTCGATCCGATGACCTCGGAGCAGGCGGTCGCGGCCTATGAGCCCGTCCTGCGCTACGGCTGGTCGGTCGTGGTGGATCAGCCGCTCGACGCGGCCTTCGCCCTGCGCAGCAGCGAATCCGCCTTCCTGCTCTGGTTCTACGGCGTGGTCTTCCTGATGAACGTGCTGCTGGGCCTCCTGATCATGGCCTCGCTCAACTCCGTGGCCAGCGCCAGCCGCCGCGAAAAGACCATCTTCGAAAGCGTGGCGGACGGGCTCGTGGTGATTGACCGCCATGCCCGCATCATCAACATGAACGGCGCGGCCGAGACCATCTTCGGTTGGAAACGGAGCGACGCGCTCGGCAAGAACTTCGATGACGTGTTCGTGGCCACCGATGACAAGGGCCGACCCATCAGCCGCGAGCAGCTGCCGATCTGGCAGGCGCTCTCCGGCCACAAGGTCTCGGCCAAATTCGGCCATCTGCGCAAAGACGGCACGGTTTTCCCGGCTTCCGTGCTGGCCAGCCCGCTGCATGGCGATGACGGGGCCACCGGCGCAGTGCTCATCTACCGCGACATCAGCAAGGAAGAGGAGCTGGACCGCGCCAAGCGCGAATTCATCTCCGTCGCCTCGCATCAGCTGCTCACGCCGGTCTCGGCGGTCAAGGGATTCCTGTCCCTGATCCTGGAGGGCGACTTCGGCCCTGTGACCGACAAGCAGAAGGAGTACCTCGACAAGCTCTATCACCTGAACGAACGCATGATCGAGCTGGTCGAGGACCTGCTGAACGTCTCGCGCATCGACATGGGTGTCTTCGAGGCGCTCGTCGAGCCGGTGGACATGAAGGCCTTCATCGGCGGCGAAGTCGACGCGGTGCGCCCCATCGCGGCCACGAAGGGCGTGCGGGTCGAAGAGCAGTACGGCAGCCAGACGCTGACGCTCCGCATCTCCCCGAAACTGCTGCGCAGCGTGGTCCAGAACCTGCTCTCTAATGCCATCAAATACACGCCGGAAGGCGGCCAGGTCGGCGTGACGCTGGAACGCACGACGCAGGATGAGAAGGACGGCATCCTGCTGTCGGTCAGGGACACCGGTTACGGCATCCCGGAATCGGCCAAGGCGAAGATCTTCAGCAAATTCTTCCGTGCCGACAACGTCCGCATCATGGGCACGGAAGGCACGGGCCTGGGCCTCTACATCGTGCGCTCCGTCATGAACCTGGTCCGCGGCAAGATCTGGTTCGAATCCGAAGAGGGGCGGGGCACGACCTTCTTCGCCTTCTTCCCGGCCAAAGCGCAGACTGCGCCGGAGCATCTTGATAGTGCGAAAAAGGTTTGAGTGTCGGAGAGTTTAAGGGTTTAAAGTGAACTTAAAATCGCGCCGAACGGCGCGATTTTTGATTCTCCCATCATTCCAAAACCGCTACGCCTTCACGCCCCTCGATCATCCGACCTGCCCGAGCGTCAGCGCCTTGAGCGGCGCATACTCCATGCGATGCGCCGCGCATGGCCCGAGCTTCGCCAGGGCCGCCTGGTGTGCCGCCGTACCGTATCCTTTGTGGGCCTCAAACCCGTAGCCAGGATACTGCCTGGCCAACTCGGCCATGTGGGCGTCGCGTTCCGTCTTGGCGATGACGGAAGCGGCGGCGATGGACTTCACGCGCAGATCGCCGTGGATTATGGATTTCTGCGGGATGTCGAGGTCCTGAATCCTGAAGGCGTCGATCAGCAGGTGATCGGGACGGGCTGGCAGGGCCTCAATGGCCCGACGCATGGCCAAGAGAGCGGCGCCGCGGACGTTCAACGAGCCGATTTCGCCGACGCTCGCGCTGCCGACAGCCCAATTGACGGCCGCGGCCTTGATCTCCCCGACGAGCCGCGCGCGCTGGGACGGCGACAGGGTCTTGGAATCGCGCACTAAGCTAAGGCGCGAATCCAGCGGGAAGACGACGGCCGCCGCGAAAACCGGCCCGGCCCAAGCACCCGTGCCGGCCTCGTCCACGCCGGCGATAAGGGAAAATCCGCGCATCAGCAACGCGCGCTCTTCGTGGAAAGTCGGCTTGGGTACGGCAGCGGTCATCGGAAGTGTGGAGTGTGGAGTTTGAAGTGTGGAGGGTGGGGTGGGGTGGGGGGGTGTGGAGTTTGAAGTGTGGAGGGTGGAGGGCGGGTCAAAACTTCACACTTCACGCTCCCCACTCCACGCTTTGCTTCAGCTGCCTTGCTCCGCCAAATATCTTTGCGCGTCCAAGGCGGCCATGCAGCCGGTACCGGCGGCCGTGACGGCCTGCCGATAGCGGGCGTCCTGCACGTCGCCGCAGGCGAACACGCCAGTCACGCTCGTCTCCGTGTGCTGATGCGTGACGACATAGCCCTGATGGTCGAGCGTCAGCTGGCCGCGGAAAAGGGCGGTGTTCGGCTCATGGCCGATGGCCGCGAAGACGCCGTCGAGTTTCATCTCCGAGAGTTCACCGGTCTTGGTGTCCTTGAGCCGGATGCCGGTGACCTTGCCGGTCTCGACGCCCAGCACCTCATCGACCGTCGCGTTCCAGCGGAACCTGATCTTGGGATTGGCTTTGGCCTTCGCTTCCATGGCCTTCGAGGCCCGTAGCGCGTCGCGCCGATGGATGACCGTCACGGAGTTGGCGAAACGCGTCAGAAACACCGCCTCCTCCATCGCGGTGTCGCCGCCGCCGACGACCGCGACGTCCTTGCCGCGGAAAAAGAACCCATCGCAGGTGGCGCAGGCGGACACGCCGCGGCCGTAAAGCCGGCGCTCGGACTCAAGGCCGAGACGTTTGGCCGTGGCTCCGGTGGCGATGATGACGGTGGAGCATTTTTCCGTGCGGTCGCCGGACTTCACGGTGAAGGGCCGCTCCAGGAAATCCACGGAATCGACCCGCGCGCTGACGATCTCCGTGCCGAACCGGAGAGCCTGCTTACGCATCGCCTCCATGAGATCGGGGCCGGTTACGCCCTCGGGAAAGCCGGGAAAGTTCTCCACGTCGGTCGTGGTGGTCAGCTGGCCGCCTGGCTGGTCGCCCTCGAACATGAGCGGGCTCAAACCGGCGCGGGCGAGATAGATGGCGGCGGTATAGCCGGCCGGGCCGGCTCCGATGATGATGACGTGGCGCATATTTTGGTTGGCGGAGAGAGAGAGAGAGAGAGAGAGAGAGAGAGAGAGAGATGGGCAGGGCATTGATGT
>JAKAKZ010000061.1 GCA_021824285.1 bacterium | reverse complement strand
GGCGACCTTCAGCCCGGCGGTGCCGGCCGGCTTGCCGTGGTCCATGCCGAAGCACTTCACTCCGGCATCGACCGTGACGTAACCGGCAGAGATGCTGATGACGGTCGCAAGTACCGTGAGCGCCTGCCCGAACGGCAGACCGAGCTTGGCGTAGGCGCCGTCCATGAGAGCGTAGGAGCCGGCCTGGATTTCGGTGGCGACCGCGTTGCACCCGTAGGTGCCGGTGCCGCCAGCGGAGACGATATCGCCGCCGACCGCGCCATGCGCGTAGCGCAGCAGCGCCATGCTGATGGAGCAACCGACCGACCGGACGATGCGGTTTTCCATGCCGACGACATGGCCTTCATAGCCCATGACGCCGCGCACGTTGAGATTCGCCCGCCGCGCGTAATCAGCCAGTTTGCCAGCCTTGTGCGGCGCCACGCCGCAGCGCGGCAGACCGACGTTCACGTCGATCAGCACGTCCCGCAGGCCCGCTCGCGCCGCTGCCTCCACGGTCTCCCGGGAGTCGACGGCGAGCGTTATCCGCGTGCTGGGCTGAAGCCGCACCAGCTCGGCCAACCGGTAGAGCTTGTATCGGTCGACGATTTCGTTGGCCAGCAGGATGTCTTCGCCAAGCCCGGACGCGGCCAACGCCACGGCCTCCGGCACGGTGGCGCAGGTAAAGGTCCGATGGCCGTGCGCGGCCTGCCGTTTGGCCAGTTCCGTGCACTTGTGGGCCTTCACGTGCGGCCGCAGGCGCGGACCGGGCAGGGCCGTGGCCATGACCGCCAAGTTCTTCTCCAGAACGCGCGCGTCCACGCACAGCGCCGGAGTCAGCAACTCGTGTATGGTCTTCAAAGGGCGCTCCTTGAAGTCCGCGGCAAAATGCCTGACGGAACAGGCGCATCGTAAGGCGAAAATGGAGGAAATGTCAATTGGGTGGTTTAAAGTTCAAAAGTTGAGAGTTGAAAGTTCGACCTACCGATTTGAACGTGAATAACCGGACCAGCGAAATATGACTGTCCGGCTTCAGTTACTTTCAACTATCAACTTTCAGTTTACCTCGCACCGTACCATTCAACAGAGCGCCGCACCCCCTCCTTGATGTCCACTTGCGGCCGATAGCCCAAAAGCCGCTCGGCCTTGGTGAGATCAGCGACGTAGGTGCGCACCTCACCCTTGCGCGTGGGCTGAAGTGACAGCTCGGACTTGGAGCCCGTCAGCCGCAGGATCTCGTCGCACACCTGGCGTAGCGTGGCGCCTTGGCCGTAGGCCAAATTGATTGTCTCGCCCGCGCATGCGTCGAATTTCTCCGCGGCCAGCATGATGCCGGCCACGCAATCGTCGATATAGGTGAAATCCAGCGTCTTGTCCTGGTCGTAAAGCGTAATCGGCCCGTTGGCGCGGGCCTGCCGGATGATGATCGGGACGAAACGGTTGGAGTCGTCGTACATGCCATAGACGTTGGAGAACCGGAAGACCACCGAGCGCACGCCATAGCACCGGTCGTAGGACTTGCAGAGCGCCTCGCCGGCGATCTTGCTTGCTGCGTACGGGCTCTCGCATTCGTCGATACGCGCCTCGTCCTCCGCATGCTTCAGACCCTCGATGTTGCCATAGACCTCGCGCGAAGAGGCGAACATGAATTTTTTTACGCCGGTCTGCCGGGCGTACTCGAGCGCGTTGAAGACCGTGGCCATGTTGTCGAATGCTTCCGCGGGGTTGACCACCAGGTCATAGACACGGGCGTTCGCGGCCAGGTGGATGACCAAATCCATGCCGCGCGGCAGGCGGTCCAACGTGGCCCGCGCATCACGAAGATCGACCTGCACGGTGCGCGAAGCGACTTCGACCGACCATTTGTTCGGTTTCCAGTCCGCGCCGAAGACCTCATGGCCGGCCGCCATGAGTTTTTCGCAGAGCCGCGTGCCGATGGTGCCGGACGAGCCGGTAACGAGGATTTTCATATGGCTTAGCATAGCTTATTTAGAGGGGGAGAAAAAGAGAGAAAGAGATTGAGAAAATAAATGATGAAGTATTTTATACGTCTCCACCTCCCAATCTCCACCTCTCTCCACCAATAACAAAACCAGCCCCGTGGGGCTGGGAATTCACTTGGCCGTCTGCAGGACGGCCAGGGCGCTAGGCGGCAAAGCCCAGCCGGCCGGCAAGGCGGCCCGGACGCCGGTGCAGATGCGCAGGACATCATCCCGCTCCGGCAGCGCCGGATTGGAGAAGAACTGATCATCGGCCATGGCCTTGTCGTCCCGGCACCACATGTCACCGTCGAGCGGCGGCAGCCGGCCGCCGTTGTGGGCGAAACGCATGGCCAGGAACATCAGCCAGACGAGAATCACGGTGCTGGCCACGCCGGCGTCAGTGCCCAAGAGCCGCGGCTCCAGCGGTTCGGGAGCGCTGACCGCCGCACCGGACATGGCGACCTCCATCGCCTCGTCATCCTGGAATGCGGTCTGGAATCTCGGCCAGACGTCAGCCAGCCAATCGGCGACGTCCCGCCGGTCGGCCGCATCGGCGACGGGCAGCCGCTGGCCCCAATCGGTGCGGCGCACCTCGACGGTAAAGCGGTCCAAGAGGTCGGAAAAGTGGTTCGAAAGAGCGGCAGCTTGGCCTTGGGCCATGCCCTATCCTTTGAGGTAATATTGGACGCCACCATTGGCGCGGTGACGTTTTATCATGCCGCAGTCCGCGGGTCAACGGACCTCCAAATCGGCCTGAAAGAAAAAGACGGAGCGCGGCGTAGCAGGAAATGGAAGCCGATACCGACCGTGGCCGCTCGATGCGCCCGATGCAGCGACAGCCATGCCACGAATGCGCTCCGTGCGACCAGGCAAGCCGCGCGGTTCAGGAATAATACGGTTCAGCAACCAGCTGCGGTTCCTGCCACCGCGGGGCCGAATGTGCCGGGCCGCCGTCTCTGCCGACCCACGAGGCGCCGACCCGTCGCAACGCATACCCCCTCGGTGGCGGGGACCGCAAGACTAGGGCCAAACGCGGAGAACCCCAGCTGCCACTGGGGTTTTTGCGCGCCTACAGGAGCGCGGCGGTGGCTGCGCCCCGGCAGAAGTGCTACCATTTCGCCATGGCCGTCAACCAACTTGATAATTAATTAAATAAGCTTATGGCAAACGAAGCTTCCGACCCGAAACACGCGCCAGGTTCGCCGGACTGCGGCGACAAGGTCAAATGTCCCATGTGCGGACATGTCCATGACCATGCCGGTTGCCACGAATGTTCCTGCAAGGTCTGCCCTGTGAGCCTGCACGTCCATGGTGTCCACGAGGGGCACTAAGCGGTCCATTAGCCACCCGATCTGCCTGCATGACGGTAAGGCGCGGGAACATTGACTGTTTGCGGATTTGCTCTGATGGGCGGTGACCCGCATTTTGCCATATGCGCATCAGATTCCTCGGGACCGGACCTGCCGAAGCGATTCCGCGCGCCGGCCACGACGACCCGCTCTGCCGCGATGCCCTCGCCGGCGGACGGAGCCGACGGCTCCGCTCCAGCGTGCTGATACAGGAGAACGGCACCTCGATTCTAATCGATGCCGGTCCGGATCTGCGCGCACAACTTTCGTCGGAGGAAATTCGGGGACTGTCCGCGGTTTTCCTGACGCACCGGCACAGCGATGCCGCCGGAGGCGTGGCTTGGCTGCCGCCAGAATTGGCTATCCACGAACCGGACCGCACCACGACCGTCCGTGCCGGTCCGCTGACCGTGACCTGCGTGCCTGTGCTCCACACCACGGACGGGCGCTTCCCGACCCGCGGCTTCGCCGTCAACGGAAGATTCGGTTATGTCAGCGACTGCCGCGCCATACCGCCGCGCTCGCGCCGCAGGCTGACCGGACTTGATATTCTGGCGTTCGATGCCGCGGCCTATCTCGGCTGCCGCAATCCCACGCACTTCTCCGTCGAGCAGACGATTGACATGGCGATGAAACTGCGGCCGCGCCGCCTGCTGCTGACCCAGACCGGTCACACCTATCCGCCGCATGCGATTGCCATGCGCGCCGTCCGCCGCTACGCCAAACAATGCGGCTGCCCGTTCCCAGTGGGCATCGCTTATGACGGCCTCGTTCTGAAACTTTAGCCGCCTCCTCTCCATCTGCGACTCTTGACCAGAGCCGTATTTTAGGTATCCTATCCGCAGAAACTGTTCCTTCATGGAGATGCGACATGGCGCGCCGACGCGCGGAGAAAGACCAGCTGGGCCGTAAGGAATTCTTCCGGCTGATGGAAAAGATGATTGGAGCCGGCTCGCCGGAACGCGATGCGGGGCTCATGGAAGGCGTCATGGTCTGCGCGGCCAAAAGCTTCATCGCCGGCCTGGGCGACCATACCGGCCGGCCACTGGAGCAGTTCCGCCTCGACCTCATGCGCGCCATGCAGTCGCTGCACCTGAAGCGGCACGACGTGACGGACCGCGTGCGCGGCCAACTGGACGCGCTCCTGCACCTCTCGGACGTGGTGGGTCAAATCCTCCCGAGCCGATCCTGCGCCCGCTGTTCCACCTGGCTCTCCACCTACTACCTGGTGGACGTCGCGTCACGTAAGGCGTCGCTCGGCTGGTTCGAAGATGACCGACGAGCGCCGTTCAACGTCTGCGGGCGCTGCAAAGCCGTCCTGCTGAAGCACAAAAGCCACGTCGTCATCTCGACAGGGACATTCTGACCAGACCTTGCCGGCCCGACATCTTGGGCCGGTTTTCATTTCTGGCCAGGTCGGCTGACGTCCGTCCAGCCACCAAGCGCCGCCGCATCGAACCAATGGTCCAATTCGGCCCTGGTCGCGACGTAACCCTTGATATTTATTTGCGCGCCCAGATGGATCCCGAGATGAAGGTGCTTGCGCTCGCCGTCCGTGTCGTAACTGTAGCCTTTGCCGAGAACGGCGAATGGCGTGCCGGCCGCGATTTCTACTCCGACCGCCGGACTGATGCGAGCGAGGACCAGATGGCCGTAGACCACGGTCACATCGCGGCCGTCCAAGTTGCAGCGTTGGACCGCGATGCCGCCATAGCCGCTGGCGCGCCGTTTTTCGAGCAGCGGCCCGGAACAGACAGCGGAAACGGCGACATCCTTGTCCTGCTCGTCCGGGAACGTCTCAAAATCCGTACCCGTGTGGTAGCCGGAAAAACGTTCGGGACTGACCGGCGAATTCTGCGGGCTGACTTTCAGGCCGAAGGGTTTCTTAGTGATCCTAGTGGCAG
>JAKAKZ010000060.1 GCA_021824285.1 bacterium | reverse complement strand
GAGTTACTCTCCCAGCCCAGATCGCTCACCTCGCGGTTCTCGGTGTGCACCTCGTAGAAGAACTGCGCCGCGCGGTTCGGCACGTAGCGCACGCGGTAGTGGAAGTAATAGTTGATGCCGATGAAATCGTGCGTCTTCGGCGTCCAGATGTAGAACTGGCGGTTGAAGAGCCGGTCCGCGATATAGATGAAGACGTTGTCCGTGATGGAATAGCGGCGGTACGGCTCATAGGTGATGATGTTCATCACCGCGCCGACCTCCACGGCGCGGCCGCGCCCATCGAGTTCCGCATGCAGCGTCCGGTAGGCCGCCATGTGCGCCCGGCAGAGCTTGCCGAAGACGTGGATCAGCCGCGCCAAGCCGCGCACGCCAGGCGGCCAACCGCCGGCGCCGTAGGCCTGCACCAGATAGATGTTCGGCTCGTTCATCGTATTCCAAAAATCCACCAGATCGCCGAGCTCGCGGGCGATGAAGGCGACATAACGGCGGTACTTCTCGACCGCATCGCCGGCCTCCCAGCCGCCCTGCGCCGCGAACCACTTCGGCAGGGTGAAGTGCCAGATCGTGACCATGGTCTTCATGCCGCGTCGCCGGAGCGACTGCAGCACGCGCCGGTAATGGATCACCTCATCCAGATCCCAGACGCCGTCCTGCGGCTCGATGCGGCTCCATTCGATGCCCAGACGCTGGGCGTTATGGTGGAGAGATTTGGCAAGTTCGAAATCCTCCTCGTAACGATTGTAGTGATCAGTGCATTGGCCCGTGACCGTGCCGTCGACGATATGCCCGGGCATCTTCTCCCAGTCCGCCCAATCGCACTTATCGCAACCGCCTTCGACCTGAAAGGCCGAAGTCGATGCTCCCCAAAGGAAACCTGTCGGAAAACGACGGGTCTCGTGGATATGCGGTCGGGCCTGGGGTAGTTCCTTTAGGTAGTGCAACCCCTCCAGTTCCTGCGGCTGCTGTTCCGCCATATGAGCTTATTATAGCATCTTTTGTCTACCAGAACAATCGGAAAAAACGCGTTTTTACGCTTAATGAAAACAAAAAACGGCTGTCGGAAAACAGTCGTTAGACCCGTCAAAGACTCGGGATAAAATTACCAGATTCTTTATATTTTGTCAATAGTCTTTGACAATATTCTTTTTTGGTTGAAAATTCCGGCCTTAAAGCACATGCTCCAAGAGTAAGAAAAAAATGTCATTTTTTGGCTATATTATAATGAAAAACAGCTGTCTGATTCAGCTGTTTAGGCTCGTGCGCGACCTAGACGAACATTATCACATTTTATGGATTTTGTCAAGAGTGTTTGGCAATATTCTAAACCGGCTCAGCCGAACCAAAATTCAAGCCTATTTCACCGGAAGTCCGCCGTTTACATCATCGGGTCGCTTTGGGCGTCAGTAGGGTCGGCTTCCTCGTCTTCCAGACTGCGACCGGTAAAGCCCTGCTCTTCCGGGGTCTGTTCGGTGATATCCGGCTCCAGCTCGATCGGCGCGATTTCGCACCAAGAGTCGAAACCGCCGGCCAAGAATTCCACGTCCAGATAGCCCAGCTTCTTGAGCTCATGATGGATCTTCTCGATTTCCTCCGTGTGCGTGGGACCGACGATCACCACGACCTTCTTATCCTTATCCGGCACCACCGTGTGCAGGTTGGTCTCGAGCTCATGACGCGGGACGTTGACCGAATCCTTGATGTGACCGGCCTCGAACTCGCCGACGTCGCGCAGGTCCACGACAACATGCTGCTTGGCGCCCTTCTTCTCGAGCGTCGAGAGGTGCTCGCAGGTGATGTGGGAGATGTCGGAGGAGTGCATATGGGTTTGGTTGGTATACATTTATTATATCACGATTTGAAAGTGGCTAGTGTTTGGTGGTTGGTGACTAGTGAATCTACGCGACCGGATCATGCGAAATTTCTAAAGCGAGGGCAATATCACAAATCACCCGCTGGCGCCACCAGTCACTAGCCACTGTCACTAGCCACTAACCACTAACCACTGACAAAAACCGCCCCAGAGGGGCGGTTTTTGTCACTTCCCTACTCCTTCCGCGCGTCACGCTCCGTGCGCTTGCGCTCGACGTGGTTCAGGACCATCTTGCGGATGCGGATGTTCTTCGGCGTCACCTCGACAAGCTCGTCGTCGCCGATGAACTCCAGGGAATCCTCGAGGCCCATAGTGCGCGGCACGTCCATCTTGGCGCTGCCGCCGTCGCCCTTGGAACGCATGTTGGAGAGCTTCTTCTCCTTGCAGACGTTGACTTCGATGTCCTCAACTTTGGCGTTCTGGCCCACGACCATGCCGGCGTAGACCTCAACGCCCGGGCCCACGAACAGCTGGCCGCGCTCCTGGGCAGCCACGAGGCCGTAGTTGAGCGTGGTGCCTGGCTCGAAGGCGATGAGCGAACCGTGGGCATTGGCGTCGAAATCGCCCTTATACGGCTCGTAGCCGAGGAAGATCGAGTTCATGATGCCCAGACCCTTGGTGTCCGTGAGCAGCTGCGAGCGGTAGCCGATGAGGCCGCGGGTCGGGATGTTGAATTCCAAGTAAGTCGTCTTGTTGTCCACGCGCATGTCCTTCATCTCACCGCGGCGCTGGCCCATCTTCTCGATGACCGTGCCGGCGAACTCCTCCGGGACCTCGATGGTCACCTGCTCGACCGGCTCCAGCTTCTGGCCGTTTTCCTCCTTGAAGATGACCTGGGGCTTGGAGACCTCGAGCTCATAGCCTTCGCGGCGCATTTTTTCAATCAAGATGGCGAGGTGCAGCTCGCCGCGGCCGGCGATGATCCAGCGGTCGGCGGTGTCGGTGTCGAAGCGGCGCAGGGCCACGTCGGTCTCGAGCTCGCGCTCCAGGCGCTCCTTGATCTGGCGCGAGGTGGTGTACTGGCCCTCGTTGCCGGCGAACGGCGAGGTGTTGATGCCGAAGGTCATCTTGACGGTCGGCTCCTCGATGGCGATCGTCGGCAGGGCCTGCGGATTATTGATGTCGCAGATGGTCTCGCCGATGGAGACGTCGGAGATGCCGGCCACGGCGACGACATCGCCCGCAAAGACCTCGTCCACGTCCAGACGCTGGAGGCCGGAGAAGGTCATGACGTTGGTCAGCTTGGCGCGCTTCTGCACGCCGTCGCGGTTGATGTGCATGACCTCCATGCCCTTCTTCAGGGAACCGGAATAGAGGCGACCCACGGCGATCTTGCCCTTAAAGTTGTCGTAAGCCAGGTTGACCGTCAGCATCTGCGGCGGCTTGGTCAGGTCGGCCTGGGCCGGCTTGATGACCTCGAGGATGGTGTCGAACACCGGGCGGATGTCGGTCATGGCCGCGAGGTTGTCCTCATGGCCGGCCTTGCCCTGGGCGCCGGCGGCGTAGAGCACCGGGAAGTTGGCCTGCTCGTCGGAAGCGCCGAGTTCCACGAAAAGGTCGAAGGTCTTGTTGAGCACCCACTCGGCGCGGGCTTCCGGCTTGTCGATCTTGTTGATCACCACGATGATCTTGTGGCCGGCCTTGATGGCGTTCCGCAGCACGAACTTGGTCTGCGGCATCGGGCCTTCCTTGGCGTCCACGAGCAGGACCGCGCCGTCCACCATGCGCATGATGCGCTCCACTTCCCCGCCGAAGTCGGCGTGGCCGGGGGTGTCGATGATGTTGATCTTCACGCCCTTGTATTCGACAGCGGCGTTCTTGGAGAAGATGGTGATGCCGCGCTCGCGCTCGAGCTCGTTCGAGTCCATGATGAGCTCGCCTTCCGCGCCCTTCTTCAGCAGCGCGTTCGACTGCTTCAAAAGCGCGTCCACGAGCGTGGTCTTGCCGTGGTCGACGTGGGCGATGATGGCGATGTTGCGCATTTCCTGCATATTTTCGATGCCGCGGGACAGTCGAAGCGGACAAAGCGGCCGCTGAAGACGTTTTTTCCGCTTAAAATACAGCCGAACGGCCAGGAGCCGCAAGGCTGTCCAATGACGCCACAACTTAACATTTTCAGGCGGCGCGGTCAATAGGATAAGACGCCCCTTGGCACATTGACACGCCGCGGCAAATGACCTAAGAAGAACCTAGTGAGTCGGTCCTTTAAAGATAGGGGTACAGCCATGAAAAAGCGCATCTGGGGCAGCTTGCCGTCGGCCATGCCGCTCGGCGGCCGTGAGCAGCACGCGATCATGCGCCGGGACATCTCCGATGTCCTGCTCGAGCACCGGACCATCATGCTGTGGGACGACGTGGACGAGGACTCGTCGCGCGCCATCGTCACGCGCATCCTGGCGCTCATCGCCGACGAGCCGTACGCGCCGATCCAGCTGGTCATCAACAGCTACGGCGGCTCGGTCACCAACTGCCTGGCCATCTACGATGCCCTGCAGAGCGTGCCGGCTGGCATCCAGACCATCTGCTTCGGGGTCGCCTACTCGGCCGGCGCGCTCCTCCTCGCCGCCGGCAGCAAGGGCAACCGCCTGATCCTGCCGAACGCGGAGGTGATGATCCACGAGCTCAGCGCCTGGGTGGGCGGCAGCTACGCCGACATCCGCATCCAGAAGGAGCACCTCGACGCGATGCAGAAGCGGCTGACCGGGATCCTCGCCAAGCACACCGGCAAGCCCGAAGAGACCATCGCGGCCGACACGGCCCGCGACAAGTTCTTCTCGGCCGAAGACGCCGTGAAGTACGGGCTGGCGGACGAGGTGGTGAACGGTCCGGCCGTCTTCTGCAATCCGCCCTCTGCCAAGCGGCGGCGCCGGAAGAAGGCGAAGAAGCCGGCTGGCCCGGCCCCGGACGGCAACCCGTCTCCGGAGCCCGAGAAAAAGTAAGCCCCGCGCTGCGGGGCTTTTCCATATCGCTGGCGGCACGATTGACAGGAGCGGCTATACGGCGTAAGACGAAGCCAGCCCTTTTCCGTCGGAGAGACCATGGACGACAGACCGCATGCCAACATCCCGTACGTGATCGACCACACCAGCCGCGGCGAGCGCACCTACGACCTCTACTCGCGGCTCCTCGTGGACCGCATCATCCTGCTCGGCCACCCGATCGAGGACCAGATCGCCAACGCGATCGTGGCCCAGCTCCTCTTCCTGGACAGCCAGGACTCCGAGAAGCCGATCACCATGTACATCAACAGCCCGGGCGGGGTCATCACCGCCGGCATGGCGATCTACGACACCATGCAGCTCGTCCGCGCGCCGGTCCACACGGTCTGCGTCGGGCAGTGCGCCTCCATGGGCGCCGTCCTGCTGTCGGCCGTCACCAAGGGCCACCGCGCCGCGCT
>JAKAKZ010000020.1 GCA_021824285.1 bacterium | reverse complement strand
TGGCGGAGCTCGTGCCGTAGCCGAAGCCGGAGGTGCCACCGGCGCAGACGTTGGTGGAGGTGTTCGGGCCGAAGCCGTTGTACTGGTTGCTCTGGCTCTGGCAGCCCTTGGCGTTGGCGTTGATGGAGGTGCCGTTGCTCACGGAGAGGTTCGTCAGGTTGGTCCAGCGGGTGGAGGCGTTGATCGCCGTGCCGCTCGACAACGTGATGGACAAGGCGTTGGCGATGATGAACTCCCCTTCCCCGGCCGCATTGACCGTCAAACCTGACCAATTCTGGTCGTTGCCAGCCGGAATGTTCCAGGTGACGTCCTTATTGGTGGTGTACTGGTTCAGCGTCACGGAACTGCCGACGCTGAAGTTCGTGGAGGCGGTAAGGACCATGTCGCCGCTGGCGTCATAACGCGATGTGTTGTCCAGCGTCAGCGTGTTGCCGGCCGACACTGTCGTCCCTCCGTTTACGCCCCAAAAAGAGTTGGCGTTGGCCGTGGTATCGAAAGTCAGGTTGCCGGATGCGGCCAAATTTAGCGAGGCAATGGTCGTCGCACAGATCATGCTACCGCGGAAAATGATGGTGTTCGCGGTCACGGACGGCGTGGCAGAGGAAGCGAGGTTCAAGTCGCAGGACTGGCCGGTTGCGGTATTGGCGGCGGAGGTGCCGTCGTCCACGGTCCAAGTGTTGACGTTCCAATCGGTGTCCGCAAACGTAAAGCCGTACAGGATGCGGATGTCGTCATCCAGCTGCGACGAGGTGTTCTGGGTGTCCTGCAGGAAGACCGCGCCGTTCGTACCGGCTGTGGCTGAACCGCCTCCTGTTGCCCCGCCCAACGCGCTGATGTTCGATACGGACAGGCCGCGCGCGTCGGTGTCGTAGATCAAGGCGACACGTCCGCCACCGCCGCCGCCGGAGTACTGGGCTGTGCCGGAGGTGTAGGCCGCCCCGGCGCCGCCGTTCACGCTCAAAGTTCCGGTGGTGCCGGCGATCGTCGGAACGGTGATGTAGATGGCACCGCCGGAACCGCCGGCGGAAGCCGCGCTGGCCGCGCCGACGCCCGCGCCGCCGTTCGCCGTGATCGTGCCGTTGTTCGTGAAGGTGCCGGCCAGGAAAATGCGCACAAGGCCGCCTCCAGCACCGGCCGTAGCGGAGGCACCATGACCGCCCGAGGAGCCGAACAGTGTCGGGGCAATCGATGACCCGTAGGTGGCGCGGCCGCCGGTGTAATACGAACCGACTCCGCCCAGGCCGCCGTAGCCGGCGCCGGAGGCGCCTAAGCTGCTGGATGACCCTTGGCCATAGCCGGCGACAGTGGAAGCGCAGGTGTTGCTGGAGTCCGGGCCGTAGCCGTTGCTGCTGCCCTGGTCGGTGCAGCCCTTGGCGTTCGCGTTCACCGTCGTGCCGGCATTGATGTTCAAGTTATACAGATTGGTCCACCTGACATTCGCGTTAATCGCGGTATTGCCGGCCAAAGTTATGGAGAGCGAATCGTCGATGATGAGCTCTCCCTCCGCGGCAGTCGCAACGGTCACGTTCGTCCAAGTCTGATCGTTCGATGCCGGGATGTTGAACTCGAGGTCGGAATTCAGTTTAGTCGTGCTGACCGAGTCGCTGGTACTGACCACGAAATTAGTGTCAGCCGAGAAGTAGCCGGCTCCGTTTATGCTGATGGCATCGCCGGAAGAGACGCCGAGCGTCAGAGTATTGCTGGCCGACGCGGAAAAGGTGGCGATAGAAGTGGTGCAATTCAGGAAGCCGCCGAAGGTCAGGTTATTCGACGCCCGCACGGCCGGCACCGCGGTCGAACCCATGGAGGTGTCGCAGTATTGGTTCGTGGCGCTCACGTCGGTAGTCCAATTGGTCACCGAATAGGTAGTATCGGTGTAGGTGAAGCCGTAGAAGACGGTCACGTTATCGTCGGAGGTGTACGCGGCCGTGCCGTTGTCGTCGACGGCATAGACCGTGCCGTTGGCGCCGGCCGTGGCTCCGGTGCCGCCCGAGGCGCCGCCCAAGACGTCGAAATCGGTCGAGGCGAAGGCCGAATTGGTCTTCGTGTTGTATATGATGGCGATGCGTCCGCCGCCTCCGCCGCCGCCGTAGTTCACGGTGCCGGAGGTGTAGGCGCCGCCGGCGCCGCCCTTGGCCTGGACCGTCCCGGAGCCGGTCTTGTCGACGGTGCCGGCCGTGATGTAGACGGAGCCGCCCGAGCCGCCGGCGGACGCGCCGTTCGGTCCTCCGGCGCCGTTTCCGCCGTTAGCCGATATGCTGCCGCCGAGCGTGAGCGTCCCGGCGACGACGAGACGGACCGCCCCGCCGCCCGATCCTGAGGCCACGCCGTCCCCATGCCCTCCGGAGGAGCCGATATAGGTCGGGGCGGTGGCCGAGCCGTAGGTGGCGCGGCCGCCTGTATAGGTGGTCCCCTGCCCTCCCTGCCCGCCGTAGCCGGCGCCCGAGCCGCCCTGACTGCCGCCAGCGCCCTGGCCGTAGCCGGACGTAGTCTGAACACAGATGTTATTGGTGTCCGGACCGTAGCCGTTGCTGGCGCCCTGGTCCGTGCAGCCGCGCCCGCCGGCGTCGATGATCGAGCCGGAGCCGACGGTGAGATTGGTCAGTCCGGTCCAGCGGACGCTCGCGTCGACGGTCGTGCTGGCCAGCGTGATGGCCACGGCGTCGTCGATGATGAGCTCGCCCTCGGCGGCCGCGGTGATGGTGTCGTTGGTCCAGGTCTGGCTGTTGCCGGCCGGGATGTTGAACTCGACGTCGGAGTTGATCTTGGAGTTGGCCAGCGAGTAGCCGGCGCCGATGGAGAAGGAGGAGCCGGCCGAAAAATACGCCGCGCTGTTGGCGGTGAACGTGTCGGCCGTGGTCGTGCCGAGCGTCAGCGAGGTGCCGGCGACCAGGCCGAAGGTCGTTATGGACGTGGCGCAGTTGAGGTTGCCGGAGAGCGAGATGGCGCCAGAGGCCTGGACGTACGAGGTGGCGGCCGTGGCCATCGAGGTGTCGCAGTACTGGTTCGTGGCCGAGGGGTCGGCCGTCCAGGAGGCCACGGAGTAGGTGCCGTTGGCGTAGGTGAAGCCGTGGAAGATCGTGACGGCGTCGTCCGCGGTGTTGGCCGAGGTACCGTTGTCGTCGACGGCATAGACCGTGCCGTTGGCGCCGGCCGTGGCTCCGGTGCCGCCCGAGGCGCCGCCCAAGACGTCGAAATCGGTCGAGGCGAAGGCGGCGTTGGTCTTGACGTTGTAGGTCAGTGCGATGCGTCCGCCTCCGCCGCCGCCCGAGTAGTTGACCGTGCTGGAGGTGTAGGCCGCGCCCGCGCCGCCCTTGGCCTGGTAGGATCCTGCCGTGCCGTCGACGGTCGCTGCCGATATCCAAATGGCGCCACCGGAACCGCCGGCCGAGGCGGAACCTGATCCGCCGATGCCCGCTCCGCCGTTCGCGGTGACGGAACCGCTGTTGATGAACGTGCCGGATACGGCGATTCGGATTAGGCCGCCGCCCGCGCCACCTGCGCCGGCGCCGGAGTGGCCGCCCGAAGAGCCGAAGAAGGTCGGGGCGGTGGCCGAGCCGTAGGTGGCGCGGCCGATACTGTAGGTGGTCCCCTGCCCTCCCTGCCCGCCGTAGCCGGCGCCGGAGGCTCCCTGTGCGCCGCCCGCGCCCACGCCGTAGCCGGCGGTGGTGATGGCGCAGACGTTGTTGGAGTCCGGGCCGTAGCCGTTGCTGGCGGCCTGGTCCGTGCAGCCGCGCCCGCCGGCGTCGATGATCGAGCCGGAGCCGACGGTGAGGCTGGTCAGTCCGGTCCAGCGGACGCTCGCGTCGACGGTCGTGCTGGCCAGCGTGATGGCCACGGCGTCGTCGATGATGAGCTCGCCCTCGGCGGCCGCGGTGATGGTGTCGTTGGTCCAGGTCTGGCTGTTGCCGGCCGGGATGTTGAACTCGACGTCGGAGTTGATCTTGGAGTTGGCCAGCGAGTAGCCGGCGCCGATGGAGAAGGAGGAGCCGGCCGAAAAATACGCCGCGCTGTTGGCGGTGAACGTGTCGGCCGTGGTCGTGCCGAGCGTCAGCGAGGTGCCGGCGACCAGGCCGAAGGTCGTTATGGACGTGGCGCAGTTGAGGTTGCCGGAGAGCGAGATGGCGCCAGAGGCCTGGACGTACGAGGTGGCGGCCGTGGCCATCGAGGTGTCGCAGTACTGGTTCGTGGCCGAGGGGTCGGCCGTCCAGGAGGCCACGGAGTAGGTGCCGTTGGCGTAGGTGAAGCCGTGGAAGAGCGTGACGGCGTCGTCGGCGGTGTTGGCCGAGGTACCGTTGTCGTCGACGGCATAGACCGTGCCCTTGGCGCCGGCCGTGGCTCCGGTGCCGCCCGAGGCGCCGCCCGAGACGTCGAAGGACGAGACGGATAGTCCGTAACTGTCAGTGTTATAGGAAAGGACGACGCGGCCGCCGCCTCCGCCGCCGCCATACATCGCCGTGCCGGAGGTGTAGGTACCGCCCGCGCCGCCCTTGGCCCGGATTGCGCCGCCGGCGCCGGTCTTGGTGATGGTCGACGTGGTGATATAGACGGAGCCGCCCGAGCCGCCGCCGGAGGCGGCGCTTAACTGGCCGGTGCCGGCGTTGCCGTTGGCGGTGATATTGCCGTCGAGAGTGAGGGTCCCGGTGACATCAAGCCGAATGACGCCGCCGCCTGTTCCGCCCGCCTGACTGCCGGCATGGCCGCCGGACGAGCCGAAGAGCGTCGGAGCCGTGGCCGAGCCGTACGTGGCGTGGCCGCCGCTATAATAGCTGCTGATACCGCCCTGGCCGCCGTAGCCGGCGCCCACGCCGCTGATGGAACCGTTCGAGCCCTGACCGTAGCCGGCAGTCGTGATGGTGCAGACGTTGTTGGCGTCCGGGCCGTAGCCGTTATTGGTGCTCTGGTCAGTGCAGCCCTTGGCGTCAGCCGAGATAGCGGCACCGGCATCAATGGTCGCGTTAGCGATTTTAAGCTTCGGAATATAGCCTGAAGAAGTGCTTCCCTGCAGGGTAAGGGTCGCGCTGTTCGTGACGTAAAGACCCTTGCTGCTGCAGTCCCACATGCGATCGTCCGTGGCCGTCCAGGTATGGTTGCTGCTGATGGTAAGGATGCCGTTTACGGTGGCGTCGTCGTCGCCCGCGCCGCCGTCCGTGACCGGGCAGGTGGAATAATATGAATCGATGGTGGCCGTGGAAACGTTCAGCGTGCCGGTGCTGCCGTTCGTGGCGCCGGGCGGGGCCGCGCCGGCCGTGCCGCTGGGCGCAACACCGGCGGCCGTGAGGCCAGAGAGCGGGCAGCCGCCAGACGAATCGGTGGTGTATTGGACGCTGACGCGCCCGCCGCCTCCGCCGCCGCCGTCGTAACTGCCCGCGCTGCCGCCATTGCCGCCCTTCGCCTGAAAAGTGCCCGTCGAACAGGAGTAGGTCGGCGCCGTGACGAATATCGCTCCGCCGGAGCCGCCGCCCGACGCGTAGGTCGCACCGGTGCCGTCGCCGCCGTTCGCGTTGATTGCGCCGTTATGGGTAAGAGTGCCGGTGAGCTGGATGCGCACCAGGCCGCCGCCCCCGCCGCCGAGCTGGGCGCTACCTGCGCCGCCGCCGGAGGAGCCGAACAGGTTCGGGGCGGTGGCCGAGCCGTAGGCGACGCCGGCCGCCATGTTGCTGCCGGCCCCGCCCGCGCCGCCGTAGCCCGCGCCGCCGGCGCCGACGGCCGAGCCTGAGCCAGGGCCATAACCGGCCGTCGAAACCGTACAGACGTTGTAGGCGTTCGGGCCGTAGCCGTTGGAGTTCGTCGTGCCCTGACAGCCCTTCGCGCTGGCGTCGATAGTGGCGTTCGCGCCGAGGGTAAGATTAACGAGGTTGGTCCAACGCACGCTCGCCAAGATATCCGAGGTGCCGGTACTGCGGTTGAGCGTCAACGAAATGGGGTCGTCGATGATGAACTCACCACCGGCGCCGTTGCTGACGGTCACGTCCGTCCAGGTGTACGAGCCGGCCGGCATGTTGAACTCCAGGTCCGCGTTGGCCTTCTGCTGGGTAAGGGAGGTGCCCTGACCCACGGAAAAGCCGGTCGCTCCTGAAAGATAAGTAGTGCCGTTCACGGTGACGGTATCGTTCGTGGCGATCGCCAATGAGCCGCCGGCGACAAACGACCAGGAACTTAGCGCGATGGTGCACGACAGCGTTCCCGCCATGGTCAGGTTGCCAGACGTGGTGATGGACGGTGTGGCCGTCGAAGCGAGCGTAGAAAGACAGGTCTGATTGGTGGCCCCAGCGTCCTCGTTCCAGGAGGCCACGGAGATGTCCTCGTCCGCGAAGGTGTAGCCGTAGTAAATCTGGACGGCGTCGTCCGCGGAGTTCGCGGCCGTGCCGTTGTTGTCGTCGAGGTAGACCGTGCCCTGGGTGCCGGCCGCCGAGCCGGGGCTCGCCGCGCCAGCTCCGGGGGAGACGTCGAAATCCGTCGAGGCGGCCCAGAACGTGTTCGTGTTGTAAATCAGGGCGATACGGCCGCCTCCTCCTCCGCCGCCGTCGTACGACGGCGAGCCGTTGCCTCCCGCCCCGCCCTTGACGCGCATCGGCGAACCGGTTCCGGCGATCGTCGGCGCGCTGATGTAGATGGCACCGCCGGAGCCGCCACCCGAAGCGTAGGTCGCGCCAGTGCCGTCGACGCCGTTCGCGGTGATGGCGCCGTTGTAGGTCACCGTGCCGGTGGCCTGGATGCGCACCAGGCCGCCGCCCGCGCCTCCGGTCTGGGCACCAGCCGCGCCGCCGCCCGCAGAGCCGAACAGGTTCGGAGCCGTGGACGAGCCGTAGCCGACGCCGGCCGCCATGTTGCTGCCCGCGCCGCCCGCGCCGCCGTAGCCCGCGCCGCCGGCGCCGACGGCCGAGCCGGAGCCCGGGCCGTACCCGGCCGTCGAAACCGTACAGACGTTATAGGAGTTGGGGCCGTAGCCGTTGGAGGTCGTCGTGCCCTGACAGCCCTTGCCGTTGGCGGTAATCGTGGAGTTCGCGCCGAGCGTGAAGTCGGCGAAGTTGGTGAAGCGGACGTTGGCGCTGATGTCCGAGGTCGCCGCGGAGCGCGCCAAGGTGAGCGAGACCGGGTCGTCGATGATGAACTCGCCCTCCGCCCCGTTCGTCACCTGCACGTCCGTCCAGGTGTACGAGCCGGCCGGCATGTTGAACTCCAGGTCCGCGTTGGTTTTCTGCTGGGTAAAAGAGCTCCCCTGGCCGACGGAGAAGCCGGTCCCGCCGGAGAGGTAGGTGGCAGCGTTCGTGGTGATGGAATCGTTCGTGGCGATGGAAAGGCTCCCGCCGGCCGTCAGGCTGAAGCCGGCGAGCGAGACCGTGCACGACAGCGTACCGGCCATGGCCAGGTTGCCGGAGGTCGTGATCGACGGCGTGGCGGTCGAGGCGAGCGTCGGCAGGCAGTTCATGGCCGTATCCGTGGTGGAGACCAGCCAGGAGGCCACGGAGACGTCCTCGTCCGCGAAGGTGTAGCCGTAGTAGATCTTCACGGCGTCGTCCGCGGTGTTGGCGGCCGTGCCGTTGTCGTCGTCGAGCCAGACCGAGCCCTGGGTGCCGGCCGCCGAGCCGGGGCTCAACTGCCCCGCCCCGCCGGTCACGACGAAGCTCGACACCCCGAGGCCGTAGGAGTCCGTGTTGTAGACGATCGCGATGCGCCCGCCGCCTCCGCCGCCGCCATCGTAGCTGCCGGCGTTGCCGCCGGCGCCACCCTTGGCCTGGATGGCCGCGCCGGTGCCGGCGAAGGTCGCGGCGGTGAGGTAGACGGCGCCGCCGGAGCCGCCGCCCGCGGCGTACGTCGCCGCGGTGCCGTCGCCGCCGTTCGCGGTGATGGCGCCGTTGTAGGTCACCGTGCCGGTGGCCTGGATGCGCACCAGGCCGCCGCCGTAGCCGCCGGCCTGGGCGGGCGCCCCGCCGCCGGAGGACCCGAAGAGCAGCGGCGGGGAGGAGGGGCCGTAGACCGCGCCGGCTCCGAGGACGCTCCCGGCCCCGCCCGCCCCGCCGTAGCCGCCGCCGCCGGCGCCGGACACGGAGCCGGTGCCCGGGCCGTAGCCGGCGGTGTTGATCGTGCAGGCGTTATAGGAGTTGGGGCCGTAGCCGGAGGTCGAGGCCACGCTGGCGCAGCCCTTTGCATTAGCGTTGATGGTGGAGTTGGCGCCGAGCGTGAAGTCGGCGAAGTTGGTGAAGCGGACGTTGGCGCTGATGTCCGAGGTCGCAGCCGAGCGCGACAGGGTCAAGCTGATCGGGTCGTCGATGATGAACTCGCCCTCCGCCCCGTTGCTGATCTGAACGTCCGTCCAGGTGTACGAACCGGACGGCATGTTGAACTCCATGTCGGCGTTCACCTTCTGCTGGGTAAGAGAGGTCCCCTGGCCGACGGAGAAGCCGGTGGTGCCGCCCACTGTCGTGGCGCCGTTCAGCGTTATGCTGGTGTTTGTGGCCGTACTGAAGACGGTTCCGGCGTTAAAAGACCACGAGGTCACCGCAGTAGTGCAGGAAATGGTCCCAGCCAGGGTCATGGCGCCAGAAGTCCTAAGCGACGGATTGGAGGTGGAGGAGACGGTGGAATCGCAATTCTGCGAAGTCGCCGAGGAATCCTCCGTCCAGGAAGCGACGATGATGCCCGTATTCTGGAAGGTAAAGCCGTGATAGATCTTCACGGCATCGTCGCTGCTCTGGGTCGTGCCGTTGGTATTGACCGTGTACACGGAACCCTTCGGTCCGTCCGTAGCACCGGCTGGAGGCGCCGCCCCGGCCGTGCCGCCGGAAACGTCAAAGACGGAAGATGACAATCCGTAGCTGTCCGTAAGGTATGAAACGGAAATGCGCCCTCCCGAACCGCCTCCTCCGGTGGCGAGAGAACCGTTCTTACCGCCGTTGCCGCCGACGGCGGAAATCGTTCCGGTGCTGCCGGCAATTGTACCGGTCGTGATGTTGACCGAACCGCCGGAGCCGCCTCCGGAAGCGATTGAACTGCAGGTCGTCCCGTTGCCGCCGTTCGCGGTGATCGTGCCGTTTAACGTTGTCGTGCCGGTTACGGTCAGCTTGATGACGCCGCCTCCGGTTCCTCCGGCTCCGCAGGAAATCGGGCCGCCAGCCGCGCCGAACAGGACCGGCGAAGTCGGCGAGTCGAAGATGGCACCGGAACCGAGTGCCGTATAGCTGCCGAGTCCGCCGGCGGCGCCGTGGCCGCCGCCGCCGGTGCCGGAATTCCCGTTGCCGGTTCCGGGCGCCGCACCCGATCCGTTCGCCGTGCAGATGTTGGTGGTGGCATTCGGCCCATAACCCGTCGTGCCGGAAGCGATGGCGCAGCCGCGGCTGTTGGCCGAAATGGTGCCCCCGTTGTCGATCTGCAGGTTATCGGTGCTGAGCTGCGGAATGTAACCGAGGGTCGTGCTACCGACCATGTTGAGCGTGCCGGTAGCGGTAACGCGGATATTCTTGCCGGTACAGCTGAAGGCCGTTCCGTCGGACGCGGTCCAGGTTTGCGTCGTTGAGATGGTGATGGTGCCGTTGACGATGCCGTCATCGTCGCCCGTGCCGCCGTCCGCAACCGGACAGGTAGCCGCCTGTGCCTCCCGCGCCAACTCAAAAAAATTCACGTGTCCGCCCTGCCAACGGACAAACGCGCCGCCGGAAGCCAAAAAACCGCCAGAATCAGCAGATCCAGCAGGTGATGCTTATTGGCGCTGATTTTAAGTTTCAATTCTCGCAAGAGTCCCATACGGCGGCTTTGGCGTGTCGCCTCGTTTTTTCTACATTAATTATACCACGCTTAAGCTCATCATTTTGCCGCCTCGCTGTTGATAAGTATTACTTAATTATATTGGCGGTTGGAGACGTGGAGAAGTTGAGACGTTGGGATCTATTTGTCATTGCGAGGAGCGGAGCCGCAGCGAAGCGACGAAGCAATCCCGTCCAGATAAGCACGGAATTGCTTCGTTACCTAGGTAGCTGCTACCGAATGATAAAAATCGCGCTGATAAGGCACGATTTGTTCCATCACTCTTCCGCTCATCCACTCTCCAACTTTCTCTCTTTTTCTCTTTCGCTCTACTCCTCTACTCCACCGTCACCGACTTCGCCAAATTGCGCGGTTTGTCCGGGTCCAATCCCCGCGCGACCGCCATATGGTAGGCGAAAAGCTGCAGCGGTATGACGTTCAGGATCGGCGAGAGCATCTCGATGGTGCGCGGCACGGCGATGACATCGTCCGCGAGCCGCAGGACTTCCTCGTCGCCTTCGGAGACCACGGCCAGGATCGGCGCCTGCCGCGCGCGGACCTCCTCGAGGTTCGACCGCATCTTGGCGTAGACCCCGTCCTTCGTGGCGAGCGCCACCACCGGGAACGAACGGTCCAGGAGCGCGATTGGGCCGTGCTTCATCTCGCCGGCGGCATAGCCTTCCGCGTGCACATATGCAATTTCTTTCAACTTAAGCGCGCCCTCGGCGGCCACCGGCGCGTTGTAGCGGCGGCCCAGGTAGAGCATGCCGCCGTAGCCGGAGTATTTGCGGGCCAACGCCCGGATCTTCGCGTCTTGTTGCAATATTTTTTCAATCTTTTGCGGCAGGGCGTGCAGTTCCGCGACCAGCCGCTCCCCTACCTGCGCGGACATCCGGCGCTGCCGGCCGAGATGCAGGGAGAGCAGGGAAAAGGCGATAACTTGGCCCAAAAACGCCTTAGTAGAAGCCACCGCTATTTCCGGTCCGGCATGGATGAAAACCCCGGCATCGGTCTCGCGCGCCACCGTCGAACCGACGGCGTTGACGATGCCGAGCGTCAGCGCACCCCTCGCCTTGGCCTCGCGCAGGGCGCCCAGCGTGTCCGCGGTCTCACCGCTCTGCGACACGGCCACCACGGCCTCCTTCTCCGGATCGAGCACCGTGCGCCGGTAGCGGTATTCGGACGCGAGCTGGACCTCCACCGGCACTTCGGCGTACTCCTCGATCATGTACTCGCCGACGAGACCCGCATGCGCGGCGGAACCGCAGCCAATGATGGTAATCCTCTCAATTTTTCTCAATCGTTCATCGACGCTGGCGAGTCCGCCGAGAACCGCACGGCCGCCAGCCGCGTCCAGCCGTCCGCGGACCACGTTGGCCGCCACCGCCGGCTGCTCGAAGATCTCCTTGGCCATGAAGTGCGGGAACCGGCCGCGCTCGATCTCCTCCATGGTCCAGTCGATTTTCGTGATGGGCTTCTCGCGGTGCACCAGGTCGAGAGTCGTCGTCTCGACACCGACGTCCGAGAGCACGGCCAGCTCGTCGTCGTCGAGATAGACCACGTCGCGGGTGTAAGCCACGAGCGCGGAGGGGTCGGAGGCGACATAGAACTCATCCCCTTTCGGACCGAGGCCCAACACGATGGGGCTACCTCGGCGCGCGACATAGATCCGCCGCGGTTCTGCGGCCGATACCAGCGCCAGCCCGAAGGTGCCGATGACGTCCTTAAGCGCGGCGGCCAGGGCGTCTTTTAGGGTCAGGCGTGAGGCGTATTCTTCAATAAGATGAGCCAAAACTTCAGTATCCGTCTGCGAACGGAAAACATGTCCGCGGGACTCCAGGCCGCGCCGCAGAGTCTCCCAGTTTTCAATGATGCCGTTGTGCACGACGGCGATGCCGCCCTGGCAGTCGACATGCGGATGGGCGTTCTCGTCCGAGGGCACGCCATGGGTGGCCCAACGCGTGTGCGCGATGCCGACGGTGCCGGACGGCCGAGACTGGCCCACGGCCTGCGCCAGATTAGCGACGCGTCCCACCGATTTCGCGGTCCGGATATCACCGTCATGAACCACGGCCATACCGGCTGAGTCGTACCCGCGGTATTCCAGCCGCCGCAGACCATCGAGAAGGATGTCCGTGGCCGGCCTTTTGCCGATGTAACCAACTATGCCGCACATATCGAAAGGGTGAAGTTGGAAGTTTGAAGCGTGGAGTTATCGTTCAATTTTAGGCTAGCACAAAGGAGGCGAAAAGTTGAAAGTTCGGAGTTAAAAGTCGGGAGTCACCACATGAGGTCTGACCCCTAATGAGATTTTGCCGCTAATCTAAGCATAATCTTTTGGTGTCTGACCCCTGATTTGTCTGGCTTTAAATATAACTTCCAACTTTCAACCCCCAACTTCCCACTCCAGACTTCAAACTACCCGCTCCCACTGGGGAAAACTCCCTCCCGAAGCCCTTACATTATCTGGTAATATTCACTTGCCCTCTTACTCTGTATTACGGAGGGGTGCGGAGGCGCGGAGATTCGGAGGCAGTTAGGCACATGCCCACTCCCCCATCTCCCAACGTCCAAACTCCAGACTTCACACTCCAAACTCCCGATATGCGCATCGGCATCGATGCCCGGTTCTACGGGTCCGCAGGGAGGGGGCTCGGCCGGTACGTTAGCGAGCTCATCACCTGGCTCGAACGCCTCGACCGCGAGAACGACTACGTGGTCTTTTTACGCGCCGCCAATTTCGATGAATACGTGCCGGCCAATCCCCGCTTCACCAAAGTCGTGGCGGACTTTCCCTGGTACGGCTGGCAGGAACAGTTGCGCTTCCCCGCAGTCTTGCGCCGTCACCGGTTGGATCTCGTCCACTTCCCGCACTTCAACGTCCCGCTTCTCTACCGCCGCCCATTCGTGGTGACGGTCCATGACCTGATCCTGCTGAACTTCCCGACCGCGCGCGCCACCCGTCTCGGATCGGCTGTTTTCCGCCTAAAATTCCTGGCCTACCGCTTCGTCATCGCTTCCGCCCTGCGCCGCGCGCGAGCCGTACTCGCGCCCTCGGCCTGGGTCCGCGACGACATCCGGCGGGCTTTCCCCTGGACCAAAAACAAAAACATCGCGGTTACGCATGAAGCCGTCAGCGAACGGCTCGCGACAGCCGCCATAAACGGAGGGACTTTGCCGCCGCCGTATTTCCTGTATGTCGGCAGCAGCTACCCCCACAAGAACCTCGAGACGCTCCTTGCCGCTTTCCAGGATTTCCGCCGCCGCGCGCACGCCAAGCACCGTCTGGTGCTCGTCGGAGCCAAGGACTATTTCATGCAGCGGCTCGAAACCGAGACCCGCGCCGCCGGACTCGCCGAAAACGTAGACTTCCGCGGAGCGGTGAGCGACGCGGAACTCGCCGGCATCTTCGCCGGTGCCCAGGCCTACGTCTTCCCTTCGCTCTCCGAAGGATTCGGCCTGCCGCCACTCGAAGCCATGGCCCATGGCACGCCGGTCGCCTCTTCGGACGCCACCTGCCTGCCGGAAATACTGGGCGAGGCCGCTCTCTACTTCAACGCCCGCTCGCGCTCATCCATAGCCGAAACTCTCGCACAGATCGCCGACAACCCTAACCTGCGCCGCGAACTAGCCGAAAAAGGCCGCCGACAGGCCGCCAAATACAGCTGGCAGAAAACTGCGGAGCAGACGCTTGAAGCGTATAAGCGAGCGCGGTGAGAGAGAGAGAGAGAGAGAGAGAGAGAGAGAGAGAGAGAGAGAGAGAGAGAGAGAGAGAGAGACGACTGGCGGATAGCTGATAGCCAATGACTCGACACTGAAGTCTTCCATAGCCAATGTCCCACTACGCGCCACAATCCGAACACGGCGGAACAGCCATCAAGACGATGCCTCGGCCGCGTCATATTTCGCGGCATCTTCTTGATCTCAAACCGCTCACCCCGCCGCCCGGACCGCGCACCAGACCAGTGCGCCAGCTGGCCTGGCAGCGGATGCTCAACCAGCGCATCCACCTCAAGGAAGTCCACCGCCGCACGCTCACCCTCCACCCGAAGGGCTGGCGCGACTTCCCGCCGACCAACGCCCGCAACATGGGCCACGCGCTCGCCATCACCGTACGGCGCTTTTTCCGCGAACACCCGCTCGCCGACCTGACCGCTCTGACGCTCTTGCATCTCATCGCGGTCACGCTCTGGCACCTCTGCACCGCGCCGGTCCGGCTGACGCTCCGTCTCTTCCGCCGCGCCCCGCGCACGGAGGCAGTGCCGCTCATTCCGCTGGTCTCCTTCGCCGCCGAAACGGAGGCAGAAGAAGACTACGATGACGGCCTGGAGATGCTCGACGAGCCGTCCGAACCAGAACCGTACCGCCCCGACCCCACTTTCTTCGGCCTGCGCTTTAATGTCCTCGGCTTCGCGGCCGCTGCCCTCGCCTTCACCCTGCCCTTCGGCGCCTACAGCGCCATCTCCGCCGTGCGCGACAGCAAGATCGACGTCGTCAACCGCAGCACGGAAGCCATGTACCTGCTCCAGGCCGCCGGTCAGGCGTTCCGGTCCGTGGATTTCCAGACGGCCAACGACGCGCTCTTGAGCGCGCAGTCGCTCTTCGCAGATGCCCGGGCGCGTCTCGGCTTCTCTGGTCGCCTCCTGACTGCGGCCGCTTCCCGCCTGCCGTTCCTCGACACCCCGATCGCCGCCGCCTCCCCTGCCCTCTCGGCAGGACAGGAATTCGCGGCCGGCGGGGCGGAGCTCGTCTCCGGCATGAAAGCCGCCGGCGATTCGGCCGATCCCATCGACGCGCTGACGCGGCTGCGCTCGAGCCTGACGCGCGCCCTGCCGCATCTGACGAGCGCCGAAAAATCGTTGATGGCCGTACGGCCGGAGACAGTGCCAGCCGGCTACCGTCCGCTGCTCACCGAGGCGCAGGACCGCGTCCCCTCGCTCGCCGCCTACCTGGCGAAAGCCGACACGCTCTCCGCGGTCCTGCCCGCCATCCTCGGCGCGGACATGCGGCAACGCTATCTGGTCATCTTCCAGAATGACGCGGAACTGCGCGCCACCGGCGGCTTCATGGGCTCGTTCGCGCTCGTGGATGTGGATCGAGGCAAGGTGGTGAACGTGGAGATCCCCGGCGGCGGCACCTACGACCTCAAAGGTCAGCTGACGCTCAAGATCGCCTCGCCGCAGCCGTTGCATCTCATCAACCCGCACTGGCAGTTCCAGGACACCAACTGGTCGCCGGATTTCCCGACCGCGGCCCAGACCATCACCAAGTTCTACGGCAAGGCCGGCGGCCCGACGGTCGACGGCGTCATCGCGCTTAACACGCCGGTCGTCGAGAAGCTGCTCGACATCATCGGGCCAGTGGAGATGCCGGAGTACGGCAAGACCATCGACAGCCGCAATTTCTTCTTCGAGACGCAGAAGGCCGTGGAGGTCGAATACGACAAGGAATCCAACACGCCAAAGCAGTTCATCGCCGACCTGGCGCCGAAGATCCTGGGCAAAATCATGACCGCGGAGCGCGGCGACTGGCTGAAGATCGCGCAGATGCTCGACGGAGCGCTCACGGACCGTCAGGCGCAGGTCTGGTTCCGCGATACGTCGGCCGAAACGGCCATGCGCCAGCTCGGCTGGGACGGTTCCATCGTCCCGCCGGCCGGCGGCGATTTCCTGGCCGTGGTCCACACCAACATCGCCGGCCAGAAAACCGACCGTGTCATCACCGATGAGATCAACCATGAGGCGAAGGTGCTTGCCGACGGCTCGGCCATCGTGACGCTCACCGTGACGCGCCGCCATAACGGCGTGCCGGGCGCGCTCTTCACCGGCGTCCGCAACGTGGATTACCTGCGCGTCTACGTGCCCAAAGGCTCGGTCCTGATCGATGCCTCCGGTTTCGAGCAACCCGACCCGAAGCTCTTCAAAATTCCGGAGGCGGGCTACGTCTCCGATCCGGATCTTGTCGCGCCGGAAGACAGCCTCACCGTAGATCGCGCTTCCGGCACCACGACGTCCGAGGATCTCGGCCTGACCGTCTTCGGCAACTGGCTGCAGACCGATCCGGGACGCACCTCGGTCGCCACGTTCGTCTACCGGCTGCCGCCCGGCACGGTCGCCGTCTCCGAACCGGTCACTGACGGACTTGAGGGCCTGGTCAACAAGGTCATGCACGAGAACCGCGCCATCCGCTACGCCCTCACAGTGCATAAGCAGGCCGGAGCGGACCGCACGGCCTTCACCTCCAGCCTGGACATGCCGCGCGGCTACTCGCTCTTGCCCGGGACGGCCCGCGCGCAGGACGACCGTGGCCGCTGGTTCGTGACCGAGCAGCTCGACCGTGACGCCTCATTCGACGATACGATGGAACTGCCCTGATTTGAAGTCTAGAGAGTGAAGTGTGGAGTGTGAAGATAATTTCATGCTCATACTCCACGCTTCACTCTCCCCGCTTCACACTCCCAATGCCTAAACCGACCAAAAAGATGCCCCCGGCGAAACGTCCGGAGAAACCGCCGACGACCGAGGCTGCGCCCCAGGGAGAGGCCGCCGAACGGCTGCAGCAGCTTGAGGCCATGTACGCCGACGGGGCCGAGGGCGACATGTCCCGTCTGGAACGTACGCGCCAGCCGGTCTTCCGCCGCGTCCTGTTCGGCCTGCTGGCATTCTTCGCCGTGCTCGCGGCCGTTTCCTGGGCCGGTTTCTTCTTCTTCTCGCCCACGGACCGCAAATTCAGCGGTGAGGGCGTGACCGTTACGGCGGAAGGTCCGGCCGAAATCCGCAGCGGCGAACAGGTCAGTTACATCATCCGCTGGCGCAACGACGAGAAGGTCCCGCTCGGCACCGCCTCGCTCAAGCTGCGCCTACCGCGTGAATTCGAGCTGCGCCAGACCGATCCCGCCATGCAGGACGACCGTTGGGATTTGGGTTCCATCGGATCCGGCAAAGAAGGGTCCGTGCGCCTCGATGGCGTCTTCCTGGCCGACAAGGGCACGGCCATGGACCTGCAGGCCATCCTGTCCTACCATCCGGCGGACTTCAATTCCGAATTCCAACGCGTGGCCACGAAGACCGTGACCGCCGCCGGTTCGCTGCTGGAACTCGAGGCCCAGGGGCCGACCAAAGTCATGCCCGGCGACAAGGTGACTGTCCTCTTCCATTACCGCAACGGTTCGGACCGCGATTTCCGCGGGGTCACAATCAAGGCCCAGTACCCGCCGAACTTCCTGCCGGAAAGCGCCCAACCTGCCGCCGACGACCAGACGCAGTCCCAGTGGACGCTACCGACCGTGGCCGCGAGCACCGACGGGACCATCGCGGTCACCGGGACTTTCGCCTCGGACGCGCGGGGCAAAGTGAGCATCGGCGCCGGTATCAGCGCCAACGATCCCGACGGTCGAGTGCTCAAGCAGAACGACGTCGCCTACGACACGGAGATCATCGAGGGCAACCTGGTGACGCAGCTCATCCTGAACGGTTCAGCCGATTCGCAGACCGTCAATTTCGGCGACGTCCTCCGCTACTCCGTCACCTGGCGCAACACCGGCTCGTCGGTACTCACGGACAACGCCTTCACGGTGCACCTCGAGGCCACGCCCGCGGCTACCGCTGACGGCCAGCTCCTGCGCTGGAACGACCTCAAGGATACCGAGGAGGGCACGCGCAAGGCCGATGCCATCACCTGGAACAAGAAGCAGGTCACTGCGCTCGAGCGCTTGGCGCCGGGAGCGGAGGGCACCATCAATTTCGAGATTCCGCTGGTGCAGAAACCGTTCGAGAATACGGTCGGCCAGGAATACAGGATCACGGCCTGGGTGGAAGCCGCGGTCGGCGCCATCGACGGCAATAAGGTAGACCGCACTGCCAAGTCCCAGCCGGTGGTGGCCAAGGTCCTTTCCGATGCCGCACTCGCCTGCGAAGCCCGCTACTTCAACGACGACGGCGTGCCGGTCGGTTCCGGACCGCTGCCGCCCAAAGTCGGCGAATCGACCGTCTACCGCGTATTCTGCACGCTTACCAACTCGCTCCACGAGCTCTCCGACCTGAAACTATCCGCCAAACTGCCGGCCAATGTCATCTGGACCGGAAAATCCAACGTGGATGCCGGTGACCTCCGGTTCGATGCCGCCAGCGAGAAGCTGATCTGGAACCTGAACTGGCTGCCGACGACCATCAAGAGCATCGGCCTGAATTTCGACGCCGCCATCACGCCGACTGAAGACCAGGCCGGTAAGGTCCCGACTTTCATCGACGCCACCATCCTCGAAGCCACCGACAAGATCGCTGGGGCCAAGTTGCTGCTATCCATACCGCCGATGACCACGGCGCTCGAGAACGACGCGCAGGCGGAGGGTAAGGCGCGCGTGGTGAAATGAGAGAGAGGGAGCGCAAATCGGCGGCCTGTCGGACGCCGATTTGAATCAGTCTTTCTCTCTTTTTCTCTATCTCTCTTTCTCTCTCCAAACGACCATTGACTTTTCCGCGGAACTGGGCTAAAAAGCCTGCGTCCGAATGTCCTTTCCCATCGCCTAGGAGCTCACATGCGTCCTGTCATCTTGCTGTCCTGTATCGCTCTCGCGGCGTGCAGCGGGGCCAACAAAAACCGCCGCGCTACCGAGTCGACCGGGCAGTCCAGGGCCGACACGCCGTCACTCATCGATCGCAAGGAAGTCTGTGAGGGACCGCCCGCGCCGCCGCCCGACCCGAAGTACCGCTGTGAGGTGTCGGAAGAGCCGACACTGAAGGTGACCGTGCCGGACGACCACTGGCAGCCCACGGAGACCAGGGAATACGATTTCCTGATCGTCCATGACCAGACCGGGGGCACCATCGGCTTCGTCTCAAGCCGCAAGACGGCGGCCGCGCTCCTGGCTGGATACCGCGAGCAGTCGAGGCTCGACGGCGAAACCGTCGGTCCGACGGACAAGTCCAAAGACGGAACGAGATCATGGTTCTTCTTCAGCCGGACCGCCGGCGGCAAGAAGGCCAAAATCACCGTGCGGGGCGCCATCGCGGTCTACAGTCCGCCCAAACGGCCGCATGACCGCATCATCGTCGTCGGCGTCTGGCCCATGCGCCACAACCGCGAGATGAGCACCGACTTCCTCCGGTCCGTGTACGCCCTCAAGGCCGAGTAGCCGCTTGTCAGCCCCGCTCCGGGGCTTTTTTCGTTCCCGACCGCGCTACGGGACGAGCCGCACTTCCCTCTACTCGGCCGCCGTGCTAAAGAGAATGCAACGCCGCTGACAGCGTTTTGCGTTCTTTATATATACGGGAGGTTAGAGATGCGTTTCATCGGAATCCTGCCGCTTTTCGCCGTACTGGCCGGCCCCATTACCCCACTCCCGGCCCAGGGACAGCCGCCCGCCGCCCCCGCCGATCGGACTGCGTCCCCGCCGGACGCCGGCGCGCCGAGCCGGCACGAAATCACAATCAACGCGCCCAACGAGAGCTGGCAGCCCTCGGACCTGCGTCCCGCTGGTTGCGGCTTCTGGCTGACCCATGCCAAGACCGGGGCCACCATCTGCCTGATGAATGCCGAAGGCACGGTCCGCGAGACGGCCAAGTCGTACTTCGACTTCGGCGCCAAGCAGCGGCACCTGAAGCAGGAGCCGATGCGCATCTCCAAGGACGGGAAGCTGGCCTGGTTCGAGTTCTGCTCGACCGAGCGATCCAAGGACGGGAAAAACGACTGCGGCCGCGTCGCGGTCAGTACCCTCATGGGTCGCCCAGGAACGGTGGTAATCGCCGTCGGCTCCTGGAGCAAGGCCGAAAGAAAACAGATGGGGGCCGAATTCGAGCAGATCGTGCTCGGCCTCACCGTCGAGTAGCGTTCCTCAAGGCCCCTCCTTATGGGGCTTTTTGTTTTGACCGTTCCGCGCCGCCGTGCTAAAGACAACGGCACGGGAGCCAAGAGGCCCGTGTGCCCTTTACCAGGAGAATACAGATGAGAACGCCCCTGCTGCTGATGTGCGCCGTCTTCCTGTCCTGCGCCACCGTGCCGCAGAACGCGGCCGATGACACCCCGCTGGCCCGGGCCAAGAAGAGCTACCGGATCAGCACCGTCGAGCCGACCGCGGACCAGACGGTGACTGCCGACAACTCCGCCGCTCCGGCCGCCGCTCCGGCCGCCGCTCCGGCCGCCGCTCCGGCCGCCGCTCCGGCCGCCGATGTGCCCAAGCCCAAGCGCATCGAGATCGTCCTGCCGAACGAGAACTGGCAGGCTGCATCGGAAGAGCTGCGCAAGCAGTCCGACTGCGGCTACCTGATCATGAGCGAAAAGCACAAGACGCTCATCTGCATCGACATGTTCACGGGTCCGGTCGCGTTCCATGCGCGGCGCTTCCATGCCATGTCGAGCCGCAATCCCCTGGCGCGCACTCAGGCCCTGCAGACCTCCAAGGACGGGAAGATGGCCTGGTTCGACCAGGAAATCGCGAAGGACGGCAAGGTGCTGCGGCGCGCCCGCGTGGCTTTCCGCGAAGTGCCGGGCAACCCCGGCTTCACGGTCATTCTGCAGACCAACTGGGATCCGCAGGAGAAGACCGACCTGCTCGACGACTTTGCCCAGATCGTCCTCGGCCTGAAGGTCGCCGCGGACAAGTGACTTACGCCCCGCGCTTGCGGGGCTTTTTTCATGCGCCGAAACCAGCGGACTGACGGTTGACTTTTGGCCGAAAAACTGCTACGTTAGGCCGGACGTCCCCCTTCTCTGGAGGCCCCACGGATGGACAAGTTCCTTCACCGATCGATTCTCTGCGTCGCCGCGCTCTCTCTCTTCGCCTGCCAAAACCAGCGGGAACGGGACTGCGACCCCGACGTCCGCATCGACAACGTCGTGCGCGTCGTCATGCACGGAGACAACTACTACAGCGTCGTCCACCGGACCAACCCGCCGCTCAAGCCGCTGCTCGTCACCCGGAGCTTCGGCTACGGCACGGACGTGGAGCTCCGCGACGACGTCGATCCCGGGCAGGCGATGTGGTTCGAGCGGAAGCTCACCCACAAGGACGACTGGTCCTGCCGCTACCGGGTCACCATCCACCTGCGCGACCCGCAGGACATCCATTAAGCCGCCAATAGGCGGCTTTTTTATGTAGAATAAGTGCAAATAATATCAAGTCTACAATTGAGCCGACTGCCCGGACCATCGACAAAAAAACGAATTTGTGCTACATTTTCCTGTCGGCGCTGGGGCCGGCGGTCCTTTCAAAAAGGGAAATGAACCATGCGTAAAATGATCGCGCTGTCCTGCTTGGCCGTCCTTGCCGCCGCCTGCACCCCGCACCGCCTCCCGCATACCAAGCTGGTCGAACCATCATCTCGGCGCATGGTCCGCCTGCTCCTGCTCGGCGACATCCATTTCGTCATGCCCGAAGGCGACGAGTGGATCTTGTCCAATGACACTCCGCCCGGCTACGTCGCCCTGCTGACCGACGTGCGGAACCACGTCGGCATCGGCCTTCGGCTCCTGCCGGGCGACCTCAAGCAGGCGCTCGCCGCGGAGCGTAGTTTCACCGACGAGCGGCGCGATGAGGATACCGTGGTCTCCCGTGTCGAATCCCTCCAGGGCGGCGACGTGCTCTACTGGCGCGTCACGGATTTGGGAAAGGATGGCCAACCCGTGCTCCATCATTTCACGGTCCTGCGCCAGCTGCCCGACCAGCCGGAACGCACCATCAAGGTGACCGGGGCCTGGGACGGCAGGAGCGATGCGCACTACGCGGCCGTCGCGCTCGAGCTCATCAGCACAGTCGGCGCCAGTAAGCGCTGACCAAAACCCGCCGTCAGGCGGGTTTTTTCTTTCTTTAATCCACGGGGCTCGGGCCCCGATGGATGGTTCTCTATCATGGACAGGAACGCGAGGATGTGCTAAAGAACGGCTATCCGCCCGGTGCGGAGCCGTCCCTTACCAACGAAAGGCAGAGATGAAGATTTTCGCCCTGCTGTTTGCCGTCATGCTTGGCGGTTGCGCCACGTCCCCGGTCTTAAACGCCGATTCGTCGGCGCAGTCAGACCGGCCTCTGACGGTCCAGCGCGGGGACATCGGTTTCCGGCTGCCGAATGCCGGCTGGTTCGTCGCCGAACAGCGCCCGTTCTGGGCGCGCGCTTTCATCGTCGAGCGGAACACCGATGTCGCCCTGATCGTCGGCCTGGAAACCGGTTTGCCGCAGGAGATCGCCGCCTCAAAGCGGCTCGGGCTGGCCCGCCAGAACCGCAATCTCTCGGTCTCGCTCGGCGCGATCGAGGAGTCCGGCACCGACGGCGTGTACTTGTTCCGTCTTTACGACCTGAACCAAGACGGCAAGCCGTTCCACTGCGTCCTCCACGCCTTCCGTCGGCTGACCGGCGAAAGGCCGCAGACCGCCACGGTGACGGGCCAGTGGTTCATCGATGACGACGGCCGATACACGAACCAGGCTCTCGACCTGCTGCGCAGCATCGAACATCTTCAGAACGAATGACTCAACCCGCCTCTCGGCGGGTTTTTGTTGACCGGCAGGCGCGAGACTGCTAGGTTCAACACGTTCTTTGCCATCGGAGCCGACCATGCGCGTACTTTCGCTGCTGTGCCTGCTTGTTTTCCTGACTTCCTGCGACCGCCACACCGGCCAGAAGTCGGACCTCGACGTCGGTCGCGGGCGGTCCATCACGCTCTACGTGCCGCAAGGCCTGCAACTCACTCACCAACCTGGCGACGACATCTTCTGGCTGTCTTCCGGCGAGTCCGTCAAGGTGACGGTTGCGGTCTTCGAGCGCGATACGGCGGAGCGAACGGCGCGCCGCCACTGGAATTTCATGAGGGGGGACGATCCGAACATCACCCCGATCAGCGAGATGAGATTCCCTGACGGCCGGGCCTTCCTCTTCTCCACCGTGGCCCGCGGATCGCGCCTCGTCTTCGCCTTCCGGACCTTCTCGGACGAGTCAATGGCGCGTTGCCTGGCTGTGGCCGCCTACTGGCCGCTCTCGGACGAGAGCCGCCTGCGCCCGGAGTTCGATTACCTGCTGCGCGAGATGTCCGTCAAAACTGCCGCTCCGACGCGACGCTGACCCGACTCAAGTCGGGTTTTTTAGTTTTCGCGACGCAAAACGAAAATCCGCCTAGGCGGCGGATCAGTTGCGGACGACGGTGCGCTGGAGCACCGAATCGACGGATTCGACCTGCGGCAGGCGCTGGAAGTACTCCGTCGCCTCCTGCCGGCTGTCGCAGCGGACCGAAAGCAAGAACAACGAGGCCGATTTCTTGTCCGGCTTCTCTGGGAAGGCCGGCCGAAAGTTGCGGAGGCCTGGAGTGCCCCAGATCAGCCGATGCTGCTCGCTCGCTTTCACGGAGACGCGGAACTGCACCCCCATCTCGACCGCAGCGCTGTCGCTCATCGTCTTTCTCCTGCTGGAATGATCCAGCTGTCACAAGGAACGGCGGCAGCATACACCAACCGGCGGGGTAGGTCAAGACTGCGGCGCTGTCGGCCGCCGCTTCAAAAACGAGGTTGTTCGATTCCCCGCAGGCGGGGGCCGCACTATGACATTATACTTAAGTGAAATCAGGACAAGACTCGGTCCAAAAACCGAATCCGACCAGCCGCCCTGCCGGATTGACGGACAGTACCTAACGTGCTATTTTCCACCAGCACATTGAAAGGGTAAAAAATGAATAAACTGGTAGCCGCATTCCTGCTGTCAGCGCTGGCGCTCACGTCCTGCAGCAAGACGGACAGCCCATACCGCCATGAGGAATTCGAGATCGGCCACGGCAAAACGCTGACGCTCCCCGTGCACAAGGACATGTTCTTCATGCACGAGGCCGGTGCCGACTCCGTGACGATGAGCGCCGGAGAGGCGGTAACCTTATCGGTGTTCTTCATCGACGGCGCCGACCCGCAAGAACTGGCGGAAAAGGAGTGGGACAAGGCAAAGGCCGCGTACGAACTCGTTTCCGACATGCAGGTGAGCATGCACGGTGGGCCGTTGGGCTTTGTCACGTGGGCCTTCACCGTGACGGAACACGGCATGCGGCGCACGCGCGTTTACCGCCATGTGCCTCACGGCGTCGGCCGAGCGGTCATCGTAACCGGCTACTGGCCGGCGACCGCAGATGGGCAGTTCCTGCCGATCCTGTCCAGGATGGCCACGGAAATGGACGTGAAGTAACCTGATTCAACGCACGCGATAACCCCGCCGCATGGCGGGTTTTTTTATTACGGTCCTAAACCTCGGAAATGCCGTATTTGTGCCACCTCATTTCCGTCGGGGTACGAAAAAACCGCAGCTGGACTGCGGCCCTTTCGTGGTGCGCCCGCCAAGAATCGACGCGCAATTCCTTGATGCGCGTCGTCCCGAGCGAGCCCCGCTCAACGCGGGGCGAGACTCGGGACCCAGAACCGAACTGCCGTTGAACG
>JAKAKZ010000059.1 GCA_021824285.1 bacterium | reverse complement strand
GAAGGTCCCAGGCGCAAAGGCCGTGTAGAAATATTCGCCGTCCACGATCGGCTTGCCGTGCGTCATCTGGAAATAATCGTATTCCGAAAACATGGCCAAACGCGCGTCCGCCGTCGCCGGAGAGCCTGCCGACTCCAGGTAGCCGATGGGCAGCTCGGCCAGGGCGAAGCGATCCGGTTGGGCCGCGAGCGCTGCGTAAAACGGGGAGACGCGTTTCGTCACCAGGGGGACCGGCACAGCGAGGCGCTCTGCGAACAGCAAAGCGGCCAGCAGGATCGCGAAGGCAGCCAGCGCGTATTTTTTTCGGGCCAACTGGTTTCTGATTTCGACTAGAGCGGGACCGGCCAGCATGGTGCCGCCGAGCAGCGCCGGCAGGAAGAGGCGCACTGGTTCGCGCAGCTGGGCGAAAGGCGGCAGCCATTCTAGCAGCGCGTAGGGTAACGGCAATCGGCTGCCGAATAACGTGGCGGCAGGACCGAACGCCAATGTCAGAGGCACCATGGCGACGGCCAGCCAGGTCAGGGCCTCCCGTCCGTGGCCCTGTCGCCGAAGGGTCAGTATTCCCAGCAGCGCCAAGGCGATAAGCGGCAATCCCAGATAGCCGGTGGACGCAATCTCGTTAGGTATGCCTCGACCCTCTGCTGACGGAAAACCGGCGTAGGCTTCGAAAGTCAGTGGCGCGAAGACATCAGTCAGCGGATGCGGCAAGAGCAGATTGGGCCAGTAGAGACTGAACGCCTGCTGCTGGACCGCCGGACTGGTCGGTCTCTCCGGCGGACGGTTCAGGTAGAGCGGCAGCGAGACGCAGAGTGCCGCAACCAGACAGCAGGCGGTGGCCCACGCCGCGGCGCGAGGCGAGGTAATCACCGTCCGCCATTCGGTTGCCGCGAAGATGGCCAGCATAAGCCCGCCGATGATCAGATAGTGAAGCGAGCAAAGACCGGCCAAGAGCAGCGCCCCGCCGAGGGCCAGACCGCGGCCGGCGGTCGGGCGCCGTACCCAGGCTTGGGCTGCGAGCAGGATGAGCGGTAGGCCGAAAACCATGGAGAGGTTGGCGTGGTAGAAGGAGCGGATGATGGCGTAGGTCGAAAAACCGAAGATGAGACCGCCGAAGGTCGCGGCGAATCGGGAGGACGTCTGCCGCCAAACCAGCCAGTAGGTGGCTGCGGCGTTCAGCCAAAGACCGAGGAGCACGGCGAGGTTATAGCCGAGCACCGGCCGGCCCAAGATGGCCACCGGAAGTGCCAGGATAGCCACAAGCAGGCCATCGTAGCCGGCGAACGAATTCAGGCCGTGTGGCCAATACAGCATCAGGCCTAGCGGTAGGGCGTTCGAATCGCCTAGGTGCGCCAGACGATCAGCGAACCAGATCAGGATGTTCGGGTCGCCGCCGTACCAATATTCCAACGACATGAAGGAGCCGCCCATATGCAGGAGCAGCGGCCAAGTGAAAACGGCGTCCAGCAGCAAAGATACAGCCAGCGGCCAGAGGTGGGGCCAGGCGGTAACTGCATTTGCGGCACGTCGAAAGGCGGTAACTGTCGGTCTCATCGGTATTTGGGCGGCGGTCGGAGGACCGTCGGCAAGCATTTGTGGGCTTAATTATATGGTTTAAAGGAGCCTACGGGAAGCGGATGGCTTGACATTTTGGCCAATCTCGGCTATAGTGGTCGCACGGTATTCGATCGAACCAAGGCCAGTAGAAAAGGCGACAGTATCCGCCCGACGAAGGCCCGAAGTACGACGGAAACACCGATAAAGGTCGTTTCTAATCAGAGCCTGCCTTTGGCAGGCCGACAAGCAACAACATACGTATGGCCTTCGATAACGGCAACGGCGGTTTCTCCCGCCAGATGTACGATGTGTCCGCGATGGGGCTTAAGTGCGCCGGCTGCGGAAAGGACGTTCTTGAGCTCCCCTTCGAGCCCAAGGCTGATCGCCCGGTCTACTGCCGCGATTGCAACCGCAACCGCCGCGATACCCGCGGTCCGGTCGGCGCTAGCGCCCCGCGTCAGCTCGTTGATGTCTCCGCCATGAACCTCAAGTGCGGTGACTGCGGCGCTCCGATCACGGAGCTCCCCTTCGAGCCCAAGGCTGATCGCCCGGTCTACTGCCGCGATTGCAACCGCAACCGCCGCTCTAGCTTCGGCTCTCGGTCGTTCTAACTGAAGAACCAAGAACTCCCTCGGCTCACGCCGGGGGAGTTTTGGTTATCGGCGGTTGAAAGTTGAGAGTTCAAGGTTGAAAGGTTATTGCCAAAACTTTCAACTCTCAACTTTGAACCGTCAACACCCGGTTGACATTTGCGCCAAATAGGGCTTCAATCCGGCTAGGTCATTACACAGGAGAAAACGATGGATACCATCATCGACCCCCGGCTCTACGGCTCCGTGCGCGGTTGCCTGCGGGCGCAGGCCGCGCGCGACGAGCAATCGATCCGCCGCCTGCCTGGAAACCTCGACGAGGACGGTTGGCTTTACGGCCTGGTCAGTCCTTACGCGCTGGATCTTTTCAAGATCCAGCAGAGCAAGGCGCTCCGCCGGCTCAAGGACAAGACCCAGGTGCTCTACCTGCCGCAGAACGCGCATGTGCGCGATCGCCTAGTGCACTCGCTCGAGGTGTCGGCGCTGGCCGCCGGGATCGCCGAGATCCTCGGCCTCCATGCCGATCTCTGCCGGGCCGCCGGCCTTTGGCACGATACCGGCCATACGCCTTTCGGCCACCGCGGCGAGGCTTTCCTGGCGCGCATCACCGGCAAGCCGTTCCGCCATGAGGTGATGAGCGTCGTGCTGGCCCAGCAGGTGGAGCGCAGCGGCGCCGGGCTGAACCTCTGCCGTGCCACGCTCTCCGCGGTCCGGCACCACTCGCGCGGCAAGAAGGAACTCAAGACCGTGCCGCTGGCCGAGGACAACGTCGTGATGTTCGCGGACAAGATCGCCTACGCCATCGCGGACTTCAACGATCTGTTCCACCGTCGCGAGTTTACCGGCAGCCCGCTGCGGCTCGAGGATTTCCCCGAGCTCGCCCGCGAGATGGCTGCGCTCGGCGCAAACGGCCGCGATCGCGTGACCGCTTGCGTCAGCGCGCTGTGCGTCGAGTCCGCCGAAGTCGGGTCCGTGTCCTTCAGCCGTTCCGAGACCGCCCAGCGCTTCGAGCGGATCAAGACGCTGATGTACGACGTCTACGCGCGCGTGCACGAGAAGGAGACGGACGACACGCCGCTCGAGCGGGTCTACGAGGCGCTGGCGCGGCTGGAGCCGGATTTCCATCCGGCCTTCCTGTTCGCGCTCCTGAACGACGAGGACTTCGCCCGGCTCGCGGCCCGACCGTCCGTGACGGCGGAGGATCTGCGCCGGCTTTCCATCTCCGAGGTGGTGGAGAAGCTGCGCGAGGCAGGCGTCCGCCCGGATCCCTTCCGCGCTGATCTGGCGTGGTAGGCAAAACCGGCCTTTCGAGGCCGGTTTTTTATGCGTTTCCGCCTTGCAGCTCTTCTGCGAGCGCCAGCCATTCCTCTTCGGTAGCGGCGATTAGCGCATCCACGGCAGCCAGCCGTTTGCGCGGTTCCGGATCGGGGTCGGTCGGATGATCAGTGAAGTGGCGGATGATTTCGCCGTGTTCGCGCCGCAGCGCCGCCAGTTTCTCGTCGATCTTGGTGAGTTTCCGCCGCAGGGCGCGAGTATCGTTTTTTACCATGCCGTCCGTCGCCGTTTCCGGGTGCGCCGGCAGGGGATTGGCCTCGGCCGCTTTGGCCGCCAACCCCGTCACGTATTCGTCGTAGGTGCCGGGGTATTTCTTGATCAGGCCGTCCTCCACGAGCACCAGTTCCGTGGCGGCGCGGGCGGTGAAAGCGCGGTCGTGGCTCACGAAAACCACGCTGCCGCGGTATTCGGCCAGCGCATCCGCCAGGGCATCGGAAGTCTCCGCGTCCAGATGCGTGGTCGGCTCGTCGAGCACCAGGATGTCGTAGTCGCCGAGCGTCAGCGCCGCGAGGTGCAGGCGGGAGCGCTCGCCGCCGGAGAGGACGCGAAGCGGCTTGTCCCAATCGGCCTTGGGGAAGAGGAAATTGCCGGCCGCGCGCATTACCTGGTCGGTCTTCAGTTTCGGGTTGGCCTGCCGTCGAAGGAAAGTCAGTACGCTCTCCTCCGAGGTTTCCGCCTGCGGCAGCTGCGGGAGATAGCCGATCAGCGCACCGCTGTACCAGCGGTATGAACCGCCCAAAGGCTCGAGCGCGCCGGCCACGGTCTTGAGCAGGGTCGACTTGCCCGCGCCGTTCTCGCCGAGGATGGCGGTTCGGCTGCCCCGCGGCAGGGAGAGGTTGGCGTCGCGCGCCACGATGCGGTCGCCGTAGCCGACGTCCAGGCGGTAGGTATGCAGCGCCTCGCCGCGCCGGCCCGTGACATCCGGCAAGCGGATGCGCGTCTTGGGCAGGGCCGGCGGCAGGTCGCGGAATTCCTTCTCTAGCCGCGCCAACTGCTTCATTTTGGATTTGGCCTGGGTGGCCTTGGAGGCCTTGGCGCGGAAACGCTCGACGAAGCGTTCCAACTGCCGCTTCTTCGTCTCCACGTTGATGTTGTGCCGTTCCGCGGTCGTGGCCCGGGATTCCTTCTCGTGACGGTACTCATCGACCGTCCCGTTCCAGACGTAGACGCGGCCGCGCTCGACTTCCCAAGTGCGGTCGCAGTTGCGGTTAAGGAATTCGCGGTCGTGCGACACGATAAGCAGCGCGCCGCGATAGGTCTTCAGGTAGGCCTCGAGGAGCATCTGGGTCGGCAGGTCGAGATAGTTCGTCGGTTCGTCAAGCACCAGCAGATTCGGTTCGCCAAGCAGGGCAGCGGCCAGGCGCAGCCGGACGGTGCGGCCGCCGGAGAGGGTCTCTGCCGGCTGGCCGAATTCCGCGTTGGCGAAACCGAAACGCGCGGCCATCTTGGCACACTCCCAGTTCTTTCGGCCGGTGGCGCGTTCCAGGTAGCCGAGCAGCGATTCGTTCGGCGCGAAGGCGGCGTACTGCTCCAAATGCGCGAGCCGCAGCGTCGGGTCGCGCTGGACGGCACCGCTGTCCGCGGTTTCCGCGCCGGTGATGATGCGCGCCAGCGTGGATTTGCCAGAGCCGTTGCGGCCGATGACCCCGATGCGCCAGCCAGGTGCGATTACCGCGTCCACCTGCGTTAAAACCGGCCTGCCGATGTAGGCCTTGGCGACGTTCTGCAGGGTCAATAGTAGCGACATGACGCTTATTATTATGCAATCGCCCTGCGGATTCAAGCTCCCGCGCCGCACCTGCATCTGGCTTGGAGACATGGTATACTGGGCGCGTTATGCCTTCATTCGCGCACCGTACGAACCAGTGCCACGGCTTCACGCTGCTCG
>JAKAKZ010000058.1 GCA_021824285.1 bacterium | reverse complement strand
AACAGATAGAGTGGCCGCGCCAACACGCCCAACACCCGATAGTTGGTCGCGGCCAGGGCCAGACAGACGACGATTCCGAAACCGGAGAAAGCCAACTGCTTCCAAAAGATATCCAAATCAGCCGCCGAACCGGGGGCCGAGGCCAGCGACGTGCTGTAAAGCACCGCCAAGCCGACCAGGTTCAGCAGGACCGCGGAACCGAACAGGAACCAATCAAAGCGGCGGAAGTAAGAAAACATGGTGGGTGCAGATATCCGATATTAGGGATCAGAAATCAGATATCGGAAATCGAAGACGACGACTACTTATTATCAGATAAATACCGATAGCGGTAGGGAGACGGCGTAGAGACCGCGGTGGGTAGATTGATTGAGTCGGACTGCGGCAACGTGAAGGTGCTTCATATTGCCGGTCGACGAACAAATCCGATATCCGATATCTGATCGCTGATATCTGAAAGCATAATCAGCCCGCGTGGGCTGATCAGCTCATGAATCATCGGATTGCTCATGCCGGAATGGGATGTGCCATCGCGTTGTTCAACGGCTCGGGGCGATGTAGGCCTTGGGGTCGAAGATGTTGATCGAGGGGATGACTTCGATACGACTAACCGACGGCAGCTCGTGCAGCCAGGTGGCCTCAACGGATTTCTTCTCCCCGGCCATAAGCACCGTGAGCGCCACATCGCTCAACCCGACGAGCTGTACCCCATCATAGAGCGCGACCACGAAGCGCGGATTGCGGAATGAATAGGCCGACAGGTTCGTGACCGTGAAGGAGGCGCGGCTGATACGCAACGGGTCCGAGGGTGGCGCCGGCTGGAAATCCGTGTTGGCAATATCGAGTTTGAGATGCTCCGCCCGCCAGCCGTCCGGGTCAGGACCAAGACGGTAGGAGCTGACGCGATGCCAGATGATGCGCGGCTCCTCAAGCGCGGGAGAGGGCATGGCGTCCGCGGCCACCGCCAAGGTCGTGATGTAGACGGAATCTCCGGGCATCAGAAAGGCGTGCGCCGTACGGGTGAGCGCATTCGGATCATCGGAAAGACGGAACCGGTAATCGAACTCGGCCCAGTAACGGGTGTCGGCATTCTCCACGCGCACTGCGAAATCGTACTTCCCCTCCCCCGCCTTCACGACCTCCGCATCGCCGAACGTCAGCGGCTGCGGCGCCTGCGCCCGATTGATGGCCGCGTAAGGGATGTAATTGCGGCCTAGCTGGGCCAGGTTCGCCCGTTCGGCCGGACCGGTTATGAAATAGTAGTCCAGAAAACCGTAGGCCCCGTAAAAGAAAAGCGAGAACGCCACCACGCCGAACGCGGCGGTCGCCGCCTTTCGGACCTGCTGTTTGTGCGTGACCCACCAATAACCCCAACGGAGGTCCTTTTCGGTCAGCTGTTCGTTGCGGGAGGGAGTGAAATCCATAGAATGATTCCTTGTTTCAAGCCTTCTATACTATATATGTTACCAAAATCAGAGACCTCTAACCACTCGTAGTTTAATAGCCGAAAAGTCTAAAGGTCGAGGGGCCATCAATCGTACCCAACTTCAAAACTCTCAAACTCTTCGACTCTAAAACTCTCAAACCCGCCGATATTGACATTCTTCAGATTCGGGTCCAAGGTCTGGACAGCACTTTCCCAAAAGATGAACGCACGCCAAAAGGAGTCTCCATGAAGACCACCGGTACTCTCGTCGCCGTTTTCGCCGTGGTCGCGGCTGCCGTCGGCTGCGCCGTGGCGCTGTTCAGCCACGCGCTGGCCCCGGACCGGACATGGCTGCCGCTGGTCCTCGACTGCCTCGCGACCTCCATGGCCGTGGCCATCGGCGCCGCCTGGGCCGCGAAGACGCGGCCCGCCAGCCTCTCGGTGCAGGATGACGACTACTACGAGAAGCTCCAGGCGACGCGCGCACCCTACGTCCTGATCGCCAGCTTCCTCGCCATGCTGGCCGCGGCGTTCGCCGGCCACTTCCACGGCCACGCTGGCTTCCTGTCCCTGCTTGGCGCGCTCGCGTTCGGAGTGGTGACGGTCCTCACGGCCCTCTTCGCGGAGCTCGACATGATCGTTTCCCCATTCCTGCTCATGATCCTGTTTATGGGCGAAAGCACGGTGGTGCTCATCGCCACGGCTCCCTGACTCAAGACCCCATCGGGGTCTTTTTTGCTGCTGAAGAACATGCCCCACTGCCGCTCTCCAATCTTTATCGCTCTTTCTCTCAATCTCTTTATCTCTCAAAACCCGATTGCCCCTACTTTGCCGCCATGCTAAGATTTTCCCGCACTTATCCGCACTATGCGGATTTTCGTTGAACCAAATTATGGCCGAAGATAAGCGCAAAAAAGCCGAAGTCGGCGCGGAATACAGCGCCAAACAGATTCAGGTGCTCGAAGGTCTGGAGGCGGTGCGCCGCCGCCCAGGCATGTACATCGGCTCGACCGGCACGCAGGGCCTGCACCACATGATCTGGGAAGTCGTGGACAACGCCATCGACGAGGCCATGGCCGGCTACTGCGACGAGGTCACGATCACCCTGCTCCCCGACCACATGGTGTCGGTCGAGGACAACGGCCGCGGCATCCCGGTCGACATCCACAAGCAGTACGGCGTCTCGGCGCTCGAGCTCGTCTACACCAAACTCCACGCCGGCGGCAAGTTTGGCGCGGGCGGTTACAAGGTCTCCGGCGGTCTGCACGGCGTCGGCGCTTCGGTCGTGAACGCGCTCTCCACCCACGTCCGCGTTGAAGTGAAACGCGACGGCAAGCTCTGGGAGCAGGAGTACAAACGCGGCGTCCCCGTCCGCAAGGTCCGCTCCATCGGCAACGCACGCGGCACCGGCACCTCCGTCACCTTCCAGCCCGACAACACCATCTTCACGGAACTGGAGTACGACTGGGGCGCCATCCTCGACCATCTCCGCCAGCAGGCCTACCTCACGAAGGGCGTGCGCATGAACATCGTGGACAAGCGCGTCCGCGGCAAAACCCAGACCTACGGCTTCCACTTCGAAGGCGGCGTGAAATCCTACGTACGCCACCTCAATCACCAAAAGGAAGCCAAACATCCCTCCATCTTCTACGTGAACGGCGAGGCCGAAGGCGTGGCCTGCGAACTGGCCTTCCAGTACACCGACGACTTCAAGGAGAACATCTTCGCCTTCGCCAACAACATCTACAACCCGGACGGCGGCATGCATGTGGTCGGTTTCCGTACCGCCCTGACCCGCGTGCTGAACTCCTACGCGCGCAACAAGGGCTTCCTGAAGGAGAAGGACGACAACATCACCGGCGAGGACTCCCGCGAAGGGATCACGACCGTCATCAGCGTCAAAATCAAGGAACCGCAGTTCGAGGGCCAGACCAAGGCCAAGCTCGGCAATCCGGAAGCGCGCACGGCCGTGGAGTCCGTCTTCGCCGCAGCGCTCGAGACCTATCTTGAGGAGCACCCGAAGGACGCGCAGGCCATCATCGAGAAGTGCGTGCTGGCCGCCCGCGCGCGTCTGGCCGCCCGCGCGGCCCGCGACACCGTGCTCCGCAAGGGCGCACTCGAGGGACTGACGCTCCCGGGCAAATTGGCCGACTGCTCCACCCGCGACGCGGCACGCTCCGAGCTCTTCATCGTCGAGGGCGACTCTGCCGGCGGCTCGGCCAAGCAGGGACGCGACCGCGAGTTCCAGGCCATCCTGCCGCTGCGCGGCAAGATCCTGAACGTGGAGCGCGCGCGCCTGGACAAGATCCTGTCGAGCGACGCCATCAAGAACCTGATCATCGCGCTCGGCACGAACATCGGCGAGCAGTTCCGGCTCGAGGACCTGCGCTACGGCCGCGTCATCATCATGACCGATGCCGACGTGGACGGCGCGCACATCCGCACCCTGCTGCTGACGCTTTTCTACCGCTACTTCCCGACGGTCATCACCAACCGCCACCTGTTCATCGCCCAACCGCCGCTCTACCGCGTCGCTTCGGGCAAGGACTTCAAATACGCCTTCTCGGAAGAGGAGCGGGACCGCTACGTCCAGGAATACCTGAAGCTGAAGGCCGATGCCAAAGGCGCCAAGGCCGCGAAGGCCAAGACCAAGGAGACCGATGCCGCGCCGGCCGAGGCGATCCCCTCCCCGGCGGAAGTCGAGGATGGAACCGTGACTTCCGTTGGCGGCGTAACCATCCAGCGCTACAAAGGTCTCGGCGAAATGAATCCGGAACAGCTCTGGGAAACCACCATGAACCCGGCCACGCGCCTGCTCAAGGAAGTGAAAATCGAAGACGCGCAGAAGGCCGATCAGGTGTTCGACATCCTGATGGGTTCGGACGTGGAGCCGCGCAAGCGCTTCATCCAGACGCATGCGAAGAACGTGAAGAATCTGGATATCTAATCCTTGCACGTTCTGATGTACTCTGGGCTCGCAGACGAATCGCCACTTGTAGGAAATTTCGCCCTTTTGTCCCTGACGTACCTTCGCTGCGCCGCCGTCCTCGACCAGGGTGCGAAGAACGTGAAGAATCTGGACATTTGAGGCTGTCCGCGGCATAGTCCGTTTTTATGCTAGACGCCATCGCCAAAATATTGAGCGCCGCTGCCCTGGCGGTCACGGCCCAAGTTATTCCGGGCATCCATCTTGTGCCCGTCGCCGTGGAGGCCATCACCTCGGCTGTAGCGACCGATGATCCCATCTATAACTGCCTGCACGAGGCGCAGACGACGATGACCGAGAATCGCCGCGCGGCGGAAGACGAGTTCAGGCAGGAAATCGCGCTCGCCCGCCGGAATTACCAGGATGCCGTCAAACGGGCCTGGGACACCCGCGAAACCACCATCAAAGACGGCCGCGTGATTATCACGGCCCCGGACCGGCATGGGCAGGACAGGCCGGACATCAAAGCCGAACGCGATGTCTTCGAAACGGCCAAAAAAGACGCGGAGGATGCCTACGAAGCCGCAAAGAAATCAGCCTCCCTGGATTGGCAGGAGGCCCAGAAAAAAGCGCGGGAAAAACTTCGGTCCGCGCAGCAGGATGAGCAGCAGCGGCTGCAGGACGCGAAAGCCGATTGCGTAAGCAAACGTTGAACATAAACGGCGCCGATATGACGGCGCCGTTTGTTTTCTGGACGATTCAGTCTTCATTCCGTCCGTCGGAGCGACCGCCGTCGCGTCCGCCGCGGCCCGCCCCAAAGCCCCGCTCGCCGTCTCCTGGACCCAGGTCGCCACGGCGTTCACTGCGAGATTTGGTCTGCAGGACGTGGAGTTCCGCCTCCTGTGCCGAACGGTCGGCCTGCTGGACTGAAGCAAACGCTCCGGCCGTATCGCCGTTGCGCAGCTTCTCGCGACCGGCAGCGATTGCGGCCTCGGCCTCGGAAAGTCCGTCCGTCGCATCGGCGACGGTCTCATCGTCCAGGACGTCTCCCTTGGAATCCAGGCGTGAACGCACGCGGTCAATGCGCCGTTCCACGGCGGTAATTCTCGCGCG
>JAKAKZ010000019.1 GCA_021824285.1 bacterium | reverse complement strand
TCGTTGGTGGCGTAGAGCTGGTCGACCTTGTCCATGGCCGTCTTGGGCAGGCGGCCGTAGGCGCCCTCCTGCATGAGCGAGAGGTAGCCCTTGATGACCGAGACCGGGGTGCGCAGCTGGTGCGAGGCGATGGAGATGAACTCCGACTTGACCTCGTCCATCTCCTTGAGGTGGGTATTGGCCTCGGCTAACTTTTCCGAAACGACCTTGAGCTGCGAATAGTGCATCGCCTCTTTCCGCAGGCTCCGCATCAGGCTGATGCCGACAAGGATGGCCAACACGAGAGAAAAGGCTCCTGCGACCTGCGTCAGCGGCGAAGTGGCGAGGGCGATGATGATGACGAACAGGAGCAGGTTCAGGGCGACAAAGAACTCCGCGAGAATGGCCTCAATCTTGAGCATCTCGTGGCGCGCCACGGCATAGGCAGTGGAAAAGACCAGTACCAGCGTGCCCAAAGGACCGAGATTCTGGATATCCGTGTCATGAGCAATGACCGGCAGCAGGATGTTCGTGACCGCGCCGAAACAGGCGGCAAAACCCCAACCGAAGGCGAAAATCGCGATCTGGCTCCGCGCATTGCCCTTTGAGCTGCGGTATTTGCGGAAGAGCAGGTAGATGCTCGCGGCCACAAAAAAGAAGAACAGCGCGACGAATGCCGGATAAAGGACGCCCAGAGAGGTCTCTCGGCTGATGCCCCGCACGTATTCGTTCTCGTCGACCAGGTCGGTGACCATGGTCAAAACGGCGAAAACGCATTGGACGGCCGCGATGGCGATCAGCGTGCTCCGCTTAAGTTTCCGGTCGATCTCCGGAAAAAGGTACGAAAACAGGAACGCGAAAAAAACGGCGAACTCCGTAAGGACGAAGTTGAGCCGGCCGATCAGCAGGACCGTGGTGGAATCAGTGAAGCGGTAAAAGAGATAGAGCGTGACGATCCAGCCGGCGATGGACATGATCATCGCCGTGAAGGCCTGCACCATCGGCTCCTTCGGGCGACGGAAATAGATCATGGCGGCCAGGGCCGTCAGGACGAAGGTGGTGACGAAATAGATCAGTTGATAGTAGAGGGACATCGAGAAAAGGGTCAGGTCTTCACGCTTTTCCGCCACTCCTCCAGAGACATCGACCTTAGCCCGTCGAGGCCGTCGGCGGGCACGGCATTCTTCGCCAAAGTGAAATACGGGAGCAGGGTCAGGGCGCAACCGACCTCATCCGGCCCGACTTCCACCTCAGCTACGACGACAAAGATCTTTTGGCACCTGATTTTCTGGTTGCGAGCCACGGCAAGAACGCTTTCAGCCAACGACCGCGTCATGGCCGTGCGCCACGCGGCCATGTCGCCGCGGTTCTCCTGACTGACCAGGCCGACATCTTCCATCAGCATCGTCGCCGAGCGATCGTCCGGGTGGCGGATGCCGACAGCGCAGGCCGCATAAATCATCCCCGGCCGGTCCAAGACGATGCTCTTGTATGCCGCTGGACAATGGGAACCCGGCGCGATAGGAAACGCCTTCCGCTCTAGCGTGCCGAACAGCTCGGTCGCCGCGTCCATCAATGGCGCGCCGTCAAAGACCGGCACGGCGTCGCCGCTCCACTGTTTCATGGAAAAAAGAGGCGTGCTCTCCAGCGATTCCGGACGAGCGGCGTCATAGCCCCAGAACAGCGCGTCTGGACCGCAAAACGAAGAAACTTCAATCAGATTCAATTGTCCGAGATTCATCCTGGCCACTTCTGCCGCGTCGAAAGCGACGATGCCGTCCAACAGGGATGCCCCGTTTACGGAAAAACTCTTCCGCGCCTTGGCGACCGTCACGTTGAGCGCGACAAAATATGAATTCGGATTCCGCGAACCCTGACACAGGTCATCGAATTCGCTGATCTCCTCCCCCATTGGACCCATAGCGTCGGTAAAATACTACTTAATTATAACAAAATTCCCCCGTTGGGGGGAATGTGCGTATCTACCGCAACTGAAGGTAGGCGGCGCGCTCGCGCATCATGACGGCCACTTCCTTGGGCGGCAGGGAGAAGCGACGGCAGGCGTGCGCCACATCCTCGCCCATCAGCACGTGACCGGCCGGATCCTGGAAGTCGTAGATCATCCGGACGTCCATGGACGAGATGATGGGAAAGAGCCGGCTCTGCCGGCTGGTCCAGCAGCAGGAGAACTGCGCGCCGAGCGTCGCGGACTTCTCGAGCGGGTCATGGATGAGCTGAAGCACCGGAGCGAGGCCGGACCGGAATTCCCTCCGGATGCCAAGTTCCCGGTAGTTGCACAGCTTGCCTTTGCCGCCGAGCCAGACCAGATTGCGCCTGATGGCATCCAGCCTCTCCTGCGTCTGCAGTCCGGGGGGCAGGTCGCGGAGCGCGACCGCCTTGTCGACGTCATCGACGAAGGCGATGCCGAAACCGGCAAGCTCGCCGTTCACGCGCCACGAGGTCAAGAAGGACCGGGGGGCGTCGGCGGCCGGATCGAGGAAGAGCTTCTGGAGCGTCGCTTCCTTGGTCCAGGACTCCTGCCACTCGCCTTCGCCCGTGGCGTTGAATACCCGCATGTAGCAGTCGGTGACCTCGTCGGCGACCGACTGGTCGGCCGCGGCAGTGGAGAGCTGCTGAGTGAAAAAACCGTTCTCTTTGAATGAGCTGGCCTGATCCATGGCCGCCTCCTAAAGGGATGTGACCGGCAATCCGGTCAGCGCATTATGGAATAAAATATCGATAAAGTCAATGATGCCGCCCAAAATCAATCGGGCGGCAAAATCAGCCAAGTTGCGCTGAATCCGGCGTATTACCTGACTACATCTCCTCCGGCGCGCGGATACCGAGGAGCTGCAGGCCACAAGCGAGGACCGTGCGGGCGGCGCGGACCACGGCCAAGCGGCGGGCGCGGTCGTCGGGCTCCGCGGCGAGCACAGGAACGTCGCGGTAGAAATCGTTGGATTGCTGGGCGAATTCGAAGAGGTACTGGGCCAGGACCGACGGCTTGCAGTGTTCGGCGGCGGACGCCACGATCTCCGGGAAGTCCGCAGCCGCGCGCAGCAGCGTGAACTCGCGCTCGTCGCCGGCGCCATCGAAGAGCTGGCCGCCCTCCCCCGCTTCCGTGGCCTTGCGCAGGATGGAGGACAGGCGGGCGTGCGCGTACTGGACATACGGGCCGGTGAAGCCCTCGAAGGCCAGGGCGGAGTCGATGTCGAAGACGATCGGCTTATCCGGATCCTGCCGCAGCATGCCGAACTTCATCGCGCCCTCGGCGATGGTCCAGGCGGTCTCATCCAGCCGTTCCTCACTCCAGTCGGTGCGCCGCTCCTTGGTCTCCTTCTTGGCGCGCGCCTTCACCTCGTCGCGGAAATCCTCGTAGGCGATGATATTCCCCTTGCGCGAAGACATGGCGCCCTCCTTGAGCGTCACGAACTCGTAGGCCAGGTGCACCATCTTCTTGTCGAAACCCATGAGCTCGAGCGTCTTGAAGAGCTGCTGGAAATACAGCGATTGGCGGCTGTCCACCACGTGGATGCTCTTCGAGATGCCGGGGTATTCCTTGAACTTGAGGCCGGCGAGCGCCAATTCCTTGGTGGAGTAGAGCGAACTGCCGTCGGACTTCAGCACGAGAAAAATGCCGAGATCATGTTTCTCCAGGTTCACGATGAGCGCGCCTTTCTCGCCGGTTTCGGCGATACCCTTGGCCACGAGGTCGCGAACCAGTTTCTTGCCCGGCTCCTCGACTTCGGATTCGAAATAGTCGCGCTCCAACTCCACGCCGAGCTCGCGGAAGATGGCGGCGAACTCGTCCAAAGACCACCGGCGCGTCTCTTTCCAGAGTTCGTCCCAGTCCGGTTCGCGGGCCTCAAGCCTGCGCTGGACCGCGGCGACCTCCTCCTTGAGGGACTCGTCCTCCTCGACGCGGCGCGTGGCCTCGGCGTAGATCTGGCCGAGATACTTGCCTTTATTTTCAGGCATCGGCTCGCCGGCATGGAATTTCTTCAGGCACCACAGGCACTTGGCGACGTGCGCGCCGATGTCGCCCATGTAGCTCACGGGCACGACCTCGGAACCCGCGGCGCGGGTCAGGTTCACGACCGCGAGACCGAGGCAGAGATTGCGCAGATGGCCGACATGCACCTCCTTGTGGGTGTTCGGCTGGGCGTATTCGATCATCACGCGCTCTTTCTTCTTCGGCGACTGGCCGTACTTGGCGCCCATGGAAATGACTTCGCGCAGGACGGCCGCGGCGAAAGTCGGGCGGTCGAGCGTCAGATTGACGTACGGGCCCATGGCCTTGGCCTCGCGGACGAATTCGGTCTTGGGGAAGGCGGCGGCTGCGGCTTTGGCGATCTCGGCCGGCGATTTCTTGAGCGCTTTGGCCGCAGGAAAACAGCCGAACGCCAAGTCCCCCATTTCCGGATTCGGCGGGCGGACCAGCTCGGCGGCGGTAATCTTAATATCGCCACCAATGGCCTTGGCCAGATGCGCGGCGATTTCCTGCTTGATGTGTTCGAGAGTAGTCATCGGGAGGGTTGGAGGGTGTGAGGGTTGGAGGGTCATCGCGGAACCTTTCCGCTTTTCGACCCTTACACCCTTCGACTATTATTCTGCGAGCAGATTAACGAAGTGCCGTTTGCCTTTCTGGATGAGCAGCGGTTTCTTACCGATGGCGATGCGGGCCGCGATGTCCTTCACGACCTCGCCGGCGACTTTGACGCCGCCATCGGCGATGACGCGGCGGGCCTCGCCCTTCGAGGCGACGAGCTTAGCGACGACCAGCGCATCGATGAGTGCGGTCTCGCCGGCCGGCAGGCGGACCTCCGGCACCTCGTCCGGCACCTCTTTCTTCTGGAAGACCTTGCGGAAATGCTCCTCGGCGCCGTCCGCGGCGTCGGCCGGATGGTAAAGCGAGATGATTTCCTTGGCCAGGCGCGCCTTGGCGTCGCGCGGGTTCATCTTGCCTTTCTCGCAGGCCGCACGCAGCTCGACGATCTCCTCGGCCTCCACGTCGGTCGTGAGCGCGAACCAGTCCCAGATGAGCGCGTCCGGAATGGACATGGTCTTGCCGAACATCTCCTCGGGCGAATCCAAGAGGCCGATGTAGTTGCCGTAGGACTTGGACATCTTCTTCGTGCCGTCGAGGCCGACGAGCGTGGGGCCGAGGAACATGCAGTCCTGCTCGGGCTGGTCCATCTTGCGCTGGAGGTCGCGGCCGGCCAGGATATTGAACCGCTGGTCCGTGCCGCCGATCTCCACGTCGGCCCTGATCATCACGGAGTCGTAGGCCTGCATGGCCGGATACATCAGCTCGTGCAGATGTATGTCGGTCCCCTCTTTCAGGCGCTTCTGGAAGTCGTCGCGCTCGATCATGCGCGCCACCGTGAACTGGGCGACGAGCTTGAGCACGTCAGCAAAGCCCATCTTGGCGAACCACTCGCCGTTCCGGTGGATCTCCATTTTTTTCACGTCCAAAATCTTGGCGGCCTGCTCGAAGTAGGTCTGGGCGTTCTTCTCCACGTCTTCCTCCGAGAGCATCGGGCGGGTCTTGGACTTGCCGCTCGGGTCGCCGACGCGGGCCGTGTAGTCGCCGATGATGAAGACAATCTGGTGGCCGAGCTCCTGGAACTCGCGCAGCTTGCGGAGCATCACGGCATGGCCGAGATGCAGGTCTGGCGAGGTCGGATCGGCGCCGAGCTTGATGCGGAGCTTCTTGCCGGAGAGCAGCTTCTTCTTGAGGTCGGCGGCCACGACGGTCTCGACGACGCAGCGGGACAGCAGGCGCTCGATTTTCTTGGGGTCGGTGGAGACGGACATAAACACGGCCCATTAGGGCAAAGATAGGGCTATCCTAGCTAAAAGGCGACGGAATTGGAAGGTTTTGGTAAGAGTCGCGGAGCGGCGGAGCGACCCCGAGCTTTAGGTTGGCGCTAGCACAAGTCAAATGTGGTAGTGCTCCGCATCTCCGCGTCTCCGCACCTCCGCACCTCCGCGTCTCCGCATCTCCGCACCTCCGCATCTCCGCGTCTCCGCATCTCCGACAAAAAAACCGCCCAAGCGGGCGGTCAATCTTTCCGGTTGTTGCGGATGAGCGCTTCGAGGATCTGCGGCGGCAGGCGCTGTTCGTAGGGCCGGCGAGTCTCGCTCTGGCCGAGAACGGTGCGACGGTGCTTCAGTGCCTCCATCATCTCGTATGGCAGGCGCTCGGACGCGGCCAGACGCTCCTTTACCGCCCGCATGAGCGGACCGACGCCGCCGCTGATCTTCCGGAAGAGGAAGATCGGGGCGACCTGCTCCCGAAACCAGATGCCGGCCCGCGTGTCGTAGCGCGGCAGCATCTGCTCGAGCGCGCTGACATGGACCGTACCGGCCGGGCGACTGTCGGCGCCCAGACGGACGAGCGATTCCAGCCAGGCGCGGCAGAACCTGTGGAGGTCGTCTGCGAGCAGCTTTTCCGCGTACCGCCTGACAGCCGGATGCTGGACCGCCGGTACCGGCGGTTGCTCCTCCTGGCGGCCGAGAGCGGCCCGGACTGCGCCGAGGAGCTTGGCCGACAGCGGTGCCGACGGCGCGGCAGGTGCCTGGGCGTCGAACCGCTTGGGATCGAGCAGACCGATGGCCACCGGCCTCATTTTTTCGACCAGCCGAATCATCAGAACGTCGATTTCGGCATCGTGGTTCACCGAACCGTCATGGAAAAGATCGAGCATCGCCGCCCTCCAACCGAGGTTTCGACTGGGCCGTTTTTTACCATATTTAAGGCGGATTGTCAAGATGGGCGGCCCAGCGCAGGCTTTGCCTTGGATAAGAAAAACCGGCCACGGGGCCGGTTTAAGGCTAAAGAAAGACGTTATCGCCGCTACGGGCGACGAGCGCGCGCCGCGCGGTAAAACTCGACGTTCTCCCGGCACTTGGTGCACTGATCGTAGTGCTCCTTCCACGGTCCGGCGAGCTGGCTGTCCAACCAGTCGGCGGGCCTTTCGCCGTCAGCCCACTCGCCCATCGCCATCATGCTCAAGTGGTCCGGACGGGCGGTCTGGTCCTCGGCGGCGCTGACCCCGGCCAGCTCCGAAAACGCGTCGTTGATGCGCGCGACCGCTTCGCTGACCCGCTCCTTCGGCTGTACGGCGGCCTCACCGCCGTTGAACGGCAGGATGAGACCGACAACGGCCTCGACCGCCCGCTTGAGCAGTTCGTAACGCTCGCGGGTGCGGGCCTGGAGCCCCTTCGGCGACCCGAGCATCTGCTCGCGGGTGCGGACCTCGGGTGCGGCGGCCGGAGTCATGTCCGGGTACTCCTCGCTCGCGAGGTCCACCTCCTGGCCGTTGGCCAGGCGGTTGTGGTAGTGCGAGCCGTGTCCGACGATGGCCGTGCGGATGAGTTCGCCGCCGAACCGATCCTGGACGAGCAGGGCGGTGACGCCGCTCTGGCCGAGCGCCGGCTCTTCCGGCGACCAGCGGTCCTGGAGCGCCGGCAGGGCCGTCTCCTTGATCCAGAAGCCGCTCACGGTCTCGTAGAAGGATCGCAGTTCGGCGCGCAGGAGTGCCTTGCCCCCGCCGCAAGCGCAGCCGGAGCAGTTGCCGCAATCGCCATTGCTCATGGGTTCTCCTTATATAGGAAAGAGCGCCACCATGAAACCACGTCCGAGGCCGGCGGTCAATGTCCTGACCGCGACTTCGCAAAACCAAACGGAAGGTCCCGAGACCTTCCGTCCGTCAGTTCGCCGTATTTTCGCGCTAGCCGCCGAGCTCCTTGAGCTGGGATTTCAGCTTGGCGATCTTGTCCCGCTGGAGCGCCAGCTTTTCGCGTTCGGCGGCGACGACTTGCGCCGGGGCGCGAGCGACGAAGTCCTGGTTCTTGAGTTTGCCTTCGAGCGAGGCCAGATATTTTTCCGCCTGGGCCAGCTCTTCGGCGAGACGCTTCTTCTCCGCACCGAGGTCAACGAGCGAGCCGAGCGGGACGGAAATCTGGATGCCGTGAACGACGGCGGTGGCGTTGGCGGAACCCGTGGCCGCGCCGAACTCCATCTTGTCGAGCTTGGCGAGACCGGAGATGACCGCGGACTGGGCCATGACCAACGCCTTCTTCGCGCCGCAGGCCAGGGTGACATCAATGCGCTTGCCCGGCTCCACCTTATAGGTGGCGCGCAGGTTGCGGACGGCGACCACGAGCTCCTGCACCAGAACGAACTCCTTGAGCGCGGCGGCGTCCGGTTTGGCGCCGGACTTGGGCCACGGCGCGACCATCAGGTAATCGTTATGGCCGGTCGAGAAAGCCAGACGGTAGATCTCCTCGGTGACGAACGGCATGAACGGATGCCAGAGCTTGAGCACCGTTTCGAGTACGTAGAGGAGAATCTCGCCCTTCTGGCCCTCGATCTTGGCGATCTCCAGATACCAGTCAGCCAGTTCGGTCCAGGTGAATTCCTGGAGCGTCTCGCCTGGACGAGAGAAGTTCATGGCCTCGAGGTCATCGGTGACGGACTTCACGACCGCGTTGAGCCGCGATAGCAGCCAGCGGTCCGCGAGCGTCTTGCCCTTGGGCTGCGAGGTCGGGCGACGCGCTCCGGCAGAAGAGCGCAGCACGAACCGCGCTATGTTCCAAAGCTTGTTGGCGAAATTGCGGAAGTGGGCGATCTTCTCCTCGGAGAGCTTCAGGTCGTTGCCCGGCGAGTTGCCGATGATGAGGGACAGGCGCACGGCATCCGTACCGAACTTGGCCACGACATCGAGCGGGTCGATGATGTTGCCGAGCGACTTGGACATCTTGCGGCCCTGCTCGTCGCGCACCAGGCCGTGCAGGTAGACCTTCTCGAACGGGATGTCGCCCACGGCGTAGGCGGACATCAGGATCATGCGCGCCACCCAGAAGAAAAGGATGTCGTAGCCGGTCTCGAGCACCGAGGTCGGATGGAATTTCTTGAGGTCAGCGGTCTTCTCGGGCCAGCCCAGCGTTGAGAACGTCCAGCTGCCGGACGAGAACCAGGTGTCGAGCGTGTCCGGGTCCTGGGTGATGCCGGCGAGATCCTCGGCGCGGCCGCAGGTCGGGCACTTGGTCGGCGGCTCCACGGACACGATTACGCCCTCATGGCGGCGCGACTCCTTGGCCGCGGCGCCGGCCCGCTCCTCTCCCCCATCTTCGACGTAGCAGGACGAGCAGTACCAGACCGGGATGCGGTGCCCGAACCAGATCTGGCGCGAGATGCACCAGTCGCGCAGGTTCTCCATCCAGTGGTAGTAGACCTTCTCAAAGCGGTCCGGGACGATCTCCACGCGGCCGGAACGCACGGCGTCCACGGCGAGGCGCTTAAGCGACTGGCCGCGGGCCGGCACGACGCGGTTCACGTCCATGAACCACTGCTTGGAGGTGAGTGGCTCGACGGTCGTGCCGCAGCGGTAGCAGATAGTGATGTTCAAATCGTGGTCCTCGACATGGTCCATGAGACCGGCCTTTTCGAGGTCAGCGACCAGCTTCTGGCGGGCTTCCGCGACCGGCAGGCCAGCGTATTTTCCGGCCAGTTTGGTCATCTTGCCGTCCTCGCCGATGACTTTCTTCACGGGCAGGAGGTTCTTTTCGGCCATGGCGTAGTCCACGGCGGAGTGCGCCGGGGTGACGCCGACGAGACCGGTGCCGAACTTGGGGTCCACGCCGGAATCGGTGATGAATTTTATCTGCAGCGGGCCGGAACCGAAGTCCGCGGTGATGGTCTGGCCGTGCCACTTCTTGTAGCGCACGTCGTCCGGGTGCGCGGCCACGGCGGTATCGCCGAGCTTGGTCTCGGGGCGGGTGGTGGCCACGACGAACGGGCCGTATTTAAGGAAATACAGTTTTCCCTTCTCCGCGCGGTACTCCACCTCGTCGTCGGCAAGCGTGGACTCGCAGCGCGGGCACCAGTTGACGATGCGGCTGCCGCGGTAGATTAGACCGTCCTGGTACATGCGCACGAACATCTCGCGCACGGCGCGGGAGCGCGGCTCGTCGAGCGTGTAGGCCTCGCGCGACCAGTCGCAGGACGCGCCCATCTTGCGGACCTGCTTGCGGATGGTGCCCTGCGAGCCGGCGACGAACTCCTTCACGCGGCCGATGAATTTCTCGCGGCCGAGATCATATTTGGTGAGCCCTTCTTGGGCAATGATCTTTTCCACCTTGGTGTTCGTGGCGATGGCCGCGTGGTCCGTGCCTGGGAGCCACAGCGCCGCCTTGCCGCGCTGGCGGTGGTAACGCGTGAGAATATCCTCAATCGTCAGGAACATGGCGTGGCCGATGTGCAGCGTGCCGGTGGCGTTCGGCGGCGGCATCATGACGGTGAACGGCTCCTTGCGCTCGCCGGGCAGGTTGTCGGGATTGAACAGTCCGCTCGCCTCCCAGGAGGCGTAGATGCGGTCCTCCACGGCCTGCGGGTCGTAGGCCGGCGGCAGTTCGGCGGGCGCCAAAAGCGGCGCGGCCGCGGCGGACGCGCTGCGGCGAGAGGTCTTTTTGGCCCCAACCGACTTTTTCGCCGGTTTCGGGCGGCGGTCAGCCGGCTTCTTGGCCACCGGCTTCTTGGACTTCTTGAGCGGCATAATGAGGCAATATTATATATGAAACGTCCGATTATCAAGGCATGACGGTCTGCCGACAGGCGGTTGGCGCCAGACATCCGACTTGACTGTACGGATGCGTTGCCGTTCAATATACCGCGTCCTTTCACCCTGGAGGGCGTTTGCCCAAAAAGACGGAAACGAAACGAACACCGCTTTGCGACGGCTGCGCCAAGCTGGGCGTCGCCTGCGTCATCGGCTCCTGCTCGGACTGCGGCGGCATGAGCCCGTACCGGGCCTACAAGATCTGCCCGGGCTGCGCCGAGAAGCGGGGCGTCTGCGCCATGTGCCTGAAGCCGATGCCGAAGAAGTCCCGGCGACGGGACTGATGGTAATTCGATGCCAACGGCCAACACCGGACAGAAACCGAAGTGCGACGGCTGCAAGGCCAAACGAGTGGCCTGCGTGACTGGCACCTGTCAGGACTGCGGCGGCGGCACGCCCTACCGGGCGCACAAGCTCTGCTACGCCTGTGCCGAGAAGCAGGGCGTCTGCGCCATGTGCCTCGCGCCGCTTCCGAACGCGAAGCCGAATAAGTAACTCCCGGCCACCGGGCCTTCCGGCACTGGCCGGATTTTTATTTTGAGAAGCAAAATTGCGAAGATTTTAAATCATCAGACGGCGGCGCTCCGTAACTCCGCATCTCCGCGACTCCGCCACTCCGTATCTCCGCAACTTCCAGCCTCATCGCCCATTTGACACCCTCCACGATTAAGGCTAAGGTCAGCTGTTCTGATGCCGCCTATGGCCTTCACCCAAGACCGACAATTCCTGGAAGCGATCGAGCGGAGCCGGCATGCGCTCCTGACTTTCCGTTCCGCCTGGACCGCTGACGCCGTCACCTCGGCGCTGGCCCTCAAACGCATCCTGGAGAAACGCGGCAAGAAGGCCGACATCGTGGCGGAAAACTTCAATGCGCCGGCCGCCCTCGCCTTCCTTCCCGGCATCGCTGAAATCAAGCCGCGGTTCCACCAGCTGCGCCGCTTCACCATCGAGCTGGACATCTCCAAGATTGCCGTGGACGAGCTGGCCTACGACCATGACGGCGAAAAACTCCGCATCCACGTGGCCCCGAAATCCGGCATGTACGCGCCGGAGCACGTCACCACCGCGCCGGGCGCGTTCAAGTATGATCTCGTGGTCACGCTCGACACGCCAGACTACGCCTCGCTCGGCGGACTCTACCGCGACCACACCGAACTGTTCTTCGCCCAACCGACCGTCAACATCGACCACGATCCAGCCAACGAGCACTACGGCAACATCAACCTGGTGGACCTGACCGCCACCTCCACGGCCGAAGTGCTTTACCGCCAGTTCGCGGACGCCAAAGAGCCGTTTCTCGACGAGGACACGGCGACGCTGCTGCTCACCGGCATGATGGCCAAAACCAAGAGCTTCCGCGGCGCCGCGGTCACGCCGCGCACTCTTTCCACGGCTGCCGAGCTCATGGCCGCCGGCGCGCGCCGCGACCAGATCGTGGAACAGCTCTACCGCACGCGCACCATCCCGACGCTCAAGATTTGGGGCCGCGCGCTCGCCCGCCTCAAATACGATCCCGTAACCAAGCTGGCCTGGACCGTGCTCGTACGCCAGGATTTCGTGCATGCGGGTGCCAAGGAAGACCGCCTGTCCGACGTCATCGAGGAGCTGATCCTCTCCGCGCCGGAAGCGGATGCCGTGGCCGTGCTCTACGAGCAGGAATCCCCCACCGCGCCGGGACAGACCGCCGGCGTCTGCGCGCTCGTCGCCTCCGAACGGCACGGCGACGCCCTGCAGCTCGTGGCGCCGCTTCGGCCCGAAGGCCACCGCCGCCTGGCGCGCGTCTGCCTGACCGGCGTGAGCATCATCGATGCCGAACGCCGCGTGAAGGAGGCCGTGGCCGCCGCGCTCGGCAAGGCCGCACAACAGGAGAAAGCGCTCGCCGAAAATAAGGGATAAAAACCGCCGAAGGGCGGTTTTTAAGTAGAGATATGAAGAGGCGGAGTTGCGGAGATTCGGAGGTGCGGAGAGCGATGGTATTTGACATCGTCCGTACCGGCAAACTCAAGACCACTCCGCCTCTTCGTATCTCCGCGTCTTTGCATCTCTAAATGGTATAATTAATATATATGGAAAAACTACGCCCTAACCCGGAACGGCCGCCCAAACCGCTTGACCCGGAACGCCTGGTCCAAGACCTGCGCGACCGACGCTCCTTGCCCGCCCCCGAACGGCGTGAGGCGCGCGAAAGCGCCATCGAGGAAATCGTGGAACAGCGCATCAAAATCGGCTGGCTCATCCGCGACCTGGAGCACGCCGTGCTGACGGGCGTGACGAACCGCGTCGGGCAAAACCTGGAGGAGGCCCGGACGGAGGCGGACAACCTGCTCCGCCCGCCGGCTGGCCTGACCCGCCGCGCCACGGAGCGGCGTTTCGAGGAGGAGCTTGAGGAGCGCAACCTCACGCTGGATGAGCTGGTCAGTGCGGCAAAGGATCAGAGGCTGGATGAACGGAAACTCAAAGAGCTGGTCCAGAGCGCTGCGCGGGAGGCGCGGCTGCCGGAACACGCTCGCAGCCAGGCCGAAGCGGCCGTCACAAAAGTCGTGGAGGCGCGCCGCGCCATCAACTACCTGCGCGAAGAGGCCGGAGACGACCAGCGCCTCTTCCGCGTCCTGTTCGGACGCGAGCCGAACGGCAAGATCAGTTTCATCGAAGGGCCGTTCTCCCTGCATGTCCGCTGCTACGACCTGACCGATTATGCGTGGATCCATTCCGGCATGTATGCGGACCCAAACGCGCCGATCGGCGCGGAACCGAGACCGGAGCAGCTCGCCGCGGCGGACACGACCGGCGGCGTAGCCCTCTTCGAGACCAGGAACAAAGAAGCGTTCCTGGAGACCGAACCGCTGGCGCTTGCCGATGACGGCCAGCTGGAGCCGACCAAATCTCGACTGCTTTCCGGCGCCCTTAAGGCGCTGGAGGGCGCGCTGACTGCGGAAAATGCCTCACGAGAGGAGCAGAGCGACACCGAGAGCTGGCGCGTCTTCCGGCACGAAGAACGCCATGTGCGCAATCGGCTGATGGGTCAGCCATGGGCCTACGGCGACACGGTCCGGCTGCGCGAACTGGCGGTGAAACTGAGCGCGGCCGAAGGCGACATGGAGCGGCATCTACTGCGGCTGCGCGAACTGGCCGCCGACGATCCGGGGCGTGCGGCGGCGCAGAGCCTCAGCCAAGAACTGAATCAGCGGCTCGACACGCTCATCCGCGCCGCGGAAAGCGTCATCGCGCGCTACGCTGAACACACGATTGAAGATCAGGCCAAAGACGAGATCCTGGCCTACTACATCGACGGCCAGCTGGAGGAGGCCGTGGGTACGGCCAAGAAAAACGGCGGTCTGGGCCGTAAACCTCCTACGGAAGTTCCGTTCCTGCGGCGCAGCCGCAATCAGGGCGGGCTCTACGATTTCCACCACTGCACGCCGCAGAATTGGACCGTGCGCCATATCGTCGAGCGGCTCAGCAAGACCGCGGCCGAGGAGGGATTGACCCTCGGCGGCGTCAGCGAGGACCGGAGGGCCGAACTCGGTCAGCCCACCGGGCGCGAACTGCTCGAAAGCGATATCCGGCAGCTGGTGATCAACGCCATCGTGGACCACAAGGACAACTATTTCCGCCTGCTGGACCGTTCGGTCGAGGCCGTCGCCCTGCTGGAGCGCCGCGGCTATACGCCACGCGAAGTTTCCGACATCCTGAACGCGGAACCGTTGCGCAACTGGCTGGCCATGGCGGAACGCATCACCGGCGAGCGGGAACGGAGGAAGAAAGAGCGGAAAGCGAAGGTGTAGGAGTTTAGAGGTGTAGAGGTTTCCCCGCCACTTAACTTTATTTTAAAGAAGGCGGGGTCCCGCCCGAAAGGCGGGAAGGAGTCGTGAGGCTTAGATATAAGCCGCGCCCTTATCAGGCGCAGTCACTTTCACTCCTAGACCCCTAAACTCCTGCACTTCTAGAAAAAAAACGCCCGGTGGGGCGTTTTTAAGTCGCGCTGCCGGACTCGGCCGCGACCAGCCGCTCGAGCCGCTCGAGCTCCTGGCAGATGCGATCGCGTATCCGGCGCGTCTGCTCCAGCCACTGAAACGGCGCCTCGGCGACCATGATGTCGAAAACCGAGAGGTACTTCTCGTGCGTCTCGCGGACCTGCTTGAGCAGGAACTGCCGGTCCACGCCCGGACGGTCCAGCGTGCGCAGGTTTTCCAGCCGATCGCAGGCCTTGATGATGAGCGCCGGCCAGCCGGCCGCCCGCAGGCGCTCGAGATAGCCTTCCTTCGGCACCTTGGACAGCTGCTGGACGATGTCCGCCACCGTGCTGCCGAAGCAATGCCTCAGCAGCTCGGGAGAGATGTCGTGAGTGTCCTCGAGCGCATCGTGCAGCAGCGCGGCGACGATGAACGTGCGCTCGATGATGCCCACCTCGTCGATCAGGATGAGGGCCGTGCCGCGCAGGTGCTCGAAGTAGCGTTTCGGCAGGCCATCGGGACCGAGCTCCTTGCGCTTCTGGTGATGGTGCCCGCCCTTGGCCAGAATGTAGGCCAGTTCTACGTCGTAGTAATCGCGCGGGTTGAGCGTGGCACGCAAACGCCGGAAGAACGACTCACGGTTTTCCGTTTGGGACATTGGCTTCTCCAAAGAGCGACTTCCGACCGGACCTTAGCTAAATACATGTGTATGGTCAATTGGCCGCTGGCGGCCGGTGTCTAGTGGCCAGCGACTGGCGCGTCATCCAAACACGGGCCTCTAGTCACTGGGCACCAGTCACCAGTCGCCCGTCACTAAATTGGCATTGATTTTCTTTCAATTTTCTGCTAAAATAACATTGTTAGCCATCAACGAAACGCTTATGGCCAAGAATCCCGACATGGACCCGCAGAAGATGCTCCGCCGCATGGAAATGGACGCGTTCGCGGCCAAGAAAGGCGAAGTACAGAAGGAGGAACTGCCGTTCGAACAGGAAGGTCCTGGTTCGCCGGAAGACGCGGCCAAACTGGCCGAGGTCATCGAGGACAAGTACATCATGGTTGAGGCAACGGACAAAATGCTGGGAGCCGACGTCGACGAACTCATGGATAAGATCAAGAAAAGCGACCGGCAGTCAGCGGAACTCAACCAGCACAACCTGCTCCACGGCAATCAGCATGCCGAAGAGGTAGAAAAAATGCTCGACCTGGTGGACGACAAGATCGCGGAAATCAAGCGCGGTCCCGATGCGATTAACGCCTCGGCCCGCGAGCGCTACCTGGAGAAGCTGCGCCGCCGCCTGGCGGAAAAATACGACCGCTTCACGGCGGAACGGAAATTCCGCGACGAGATCATCGCAGAACAGAAGCGTACGAAGTCCGCCGAACAGCAGGCCGCTTACCAAAAAGAAATTTCCGAACCGTCCGTGATCGTAAACCGCGAAATCCGGACCAAACGGCCGGAACGGTCCATCGAACCGGCTCCCGAAGACGCTATGCCGCCGATTTACCGCATAGTGGACGGCAAGGCGATCAATATCGAGGATGAAAAGAAGAAACAGCCCGGACTGGGTGACCGGATCAAAAAGTTTTTCGGCGGAAAATGATTCCGCGAGCCGCCCCGCCGGGGCGGTTTTGTTCGGCGGAAAATCAGGGTGCTCATCCGGAACACGCTTCCCTCTTGATTATTTCCGGTCTTCCGCCTATAATATTTCCACCTTCAAATACGCAAATATGCGGGCGGCTAGCTCAGTTGGTTAGAGCGTCACATTGACATTGTGAAGGTCATAGGTTCGACTCCTATGCCGCCCACCACTCAAAACACCCAGCTTGCCTGGGTGTTTTGAGTGTGCGGTACGCGGAGTCGAACGGGGAAAGCTTGAAAACCGGGAGGTTTTCAATTAATCGGGGTGGTCGCACGGAGGGGGGCGGGCGACCGGCCCGGCCCCTCCGTGAGCGCAGCCGGTTCAAATCGCCGGAGACGATTTGAACGTGGCGAGCAGTGAGATTCTCCTATGCCGCCCACCACGAAGTGCCCAGTTCGACTGGGCATTTTTTGTTTGAAACACGCAAACGGCACCGCACCAAATACGGTCCCAAAACAAAAATCCCCCAAGGGGGAATCAGCCGATGAGCCGGGGAACGGCCGCCAGATCGTCGACGATGACGAGCGACGGGATGCGTTCCCGCAGGGCCTCGATGCGCTCGCGCGGGTGGAAGCCGCGCGGGCAGATGACGGGCAGGGCGCCGACGGCCGCGGCCGCTTCCGCGTCCTCGACCGTGTCGCCGACGCACGCGACCTCGGCGGGATCGGAACCGGCCTCGAAGATGAGCCGCGAGAACTCGACGGTCTTCTCCTTCACGTCGCCTTTGACTTCGTAGAAGAGCGCGGTGAAATCGTGGCGCTTGACGGCCTCGGCCAGCTTCGCCGAGGCGTAGGCCGAGATGAGCGCACAGGCCGCGCCGCGACGTCTCGTTTCGTAGACCGCGGCGAGCGCGTCCGGGAAAGCCGGGGCCGGCGCCCCCTTCTCCTTGAAGCCCTCGAACATGATCTTGTTGAGATCGTCGGCCGTGACGTTGGACGGTATGCCGCGCGGCCAGTAGAAACTCCGCATGAAGTCATTGGTGACCTCGCGCCGGTACTCGTCCACGGTGGGACACGGGAGGTTGAACTCCCGGAAGATGCGCTGGACGCCGCACCCGTAGATGTGGTCGAAATCGTCCTGCAACGTGCCGTTCCAGTCCCAAATCACCAGATTGATTTTGGGCATCGATTCTCCTTGATAAAGAGCTGACGTCAGATTGAGGCATCGGCGGGGTATAGTCAATATCGTTGGGTTTAGAGGTGTAGAGGTTTCCCCGCCACTTAACTTTATTTTAAAGAAGACGGGGGGTCCCGCCCGAAAGGCGGGAAGGGGTCGTGAGGCTTAGACATCAAAAATCGCGCCCACAGATGCGATTTATACTTTCACCTCTAGACCACTAAACTTCTAAACCCAACCGCCCCTTGAAGCTTCGGTCCTAAAGCCTTAAGCTTCCTCCACGCGGGCCCGTAGCTCAACGGTTAGAGCACCGCCCTTATAAGACGGGGGTCGATGGTTCAACTCCATCCGGGCCTACCATCACAAAAGACCCCACCTGGGGTCTTTTGTGATGGTCCGGGACCCAGGGTGGAGTTGAAGCGCGCGAGAGATAAGGATGAGGCGCGAGACTCGCAGCGCCGATCCCTTATCGGTGCGCAGCGCGCCGGTGCCGAGTCGGAGCGAGGAAACTCCATCCGGGCCTACCATACCAAAAGACCATCTTGGGAGGGTCTTTTGGTTGGGTTTAAGGGTCTAAAGGTCGAAAAGTTTGAGGGTTTTCGTTCGGAACCCTTCGACCCTTAAACCCTTCCACATTTAAACCCGTACCTCCTTGACACCACACCATTTTCCTGCTAGGTTGAGAGAAGAAGAGGTAAAACCAGGTCTGAGTCAGGGAGGCACCGATGGGCAAGCAGGCCAAAGTGGTCAACCTGTGGCGAAAAAGGTCCCAGGAAGCTGCCGACGACAACAAGAACGTTCCCAACTACAAGCGCGTCGGCGGCGCGCGGCCGCTCGCCGGACTCTGCTGCGTGGAGTGCAGCGACAAGTCCTTCGAGCGGCTGGAGCAGCCGCGGCGCGGCGCCTGTGGCTGCATGGTCCACCTCACGAACGTGATCTCCTGCGCCCGCTGCGCCATCACGAGCGGTGACGGACGCCGCTGCCGCAGCTGCGGCAAGAGCGTCGAGCACCTCATCAAGGAGGACCTCGAGCTCGAACGCCAGGAGGCCAAGGCGCGGATCGCCGCCGCGCGCCGGCCGATCGGCAAGAAGAAAAGGTGAAGTTTCCGCACACTCTTTCCGCCCCGCTGCGCTGCAGCGGGGCGGTTGCCGCTCCACGGCCTTTTGCCCGCGACCGGTCGCCCAAGTTATACTGCAACTATGCTCGACATCACCATCACCACAGCCGAAGCGGGCCAGCGCCTCGATCTCTTCCTGGCCGCCAAGCATCCGGACATCTCACGCTCCCGCCTGCAGGCCGCCATCAAGGAGGGCCGCATCCTGCTGAACGGTAAGCCGGCCAAGCCGCATACGTTCCTCAAGGCCGAGGACGTGATTTCGTTTTCCGCCGAAGCCGTAGAGCCGGTTGGCGAGCCGAAGAAACTCAAGGGCCGCAAGGACATCGCTTTTGGTGTCGTCTATGAGGACGGCGACCTGGCGGTGATCGACAAGCCAAGCGGCCTGCTCGTACATCCCACGGTCCAGAACGAGACAGACACCCTGGCTCACGCCCTCGTCGGAAAATGGCCGACCATAGCCAAAATCGGCGACTCCCCGCTCCGCCCGGGCATCGTCCACCGCCTGGACAAGGACGCCTCCGGACTCATGGTCGTAGCCAGGACCAAGAAGTCTTTTGATGACCTCAAAAAGCAGTTTCAGGAACATTCAATTGAAAAGGAATATGCGGTGCTGGTGAACGGCCGTCCGGCGCAGGACGCCGGCACGGTCACGCTCTCCATCGGGCGTTCGGTCAGGGGCGACCGCATGGCGGCCCGAGCCGAGGAAGAAGAAGGAGACCGCCCGGCCGTCACCCACTACAAGGCCGAGGAGTACCTGCCTGGGGCCACCCTGCTCACGGTCCGCACCGAAACCGGGCGCACGCACCAGATTCGCGCCCATTTCTTCGCGCTCGGCCTGCCGGTAGCCGGCGATCCGCTCTATCGCCTGAAACGCGGTGCGACGGTTCCGGCGACGCGACTCTTTCTGCATGCCAAACGCCTGGCATTCACGCATCCCAAGACCGGCAAGCGGGTGGAATTCATCGCTCCCCTGCCGCGGGATTTGGAGGCGACGCTGGCCAAGTTACGCACTAAATGAAGTGTGAAGCGTGAAGTTTGGAGGGTGGAGCTTAGTTCAAGCTCCAAGCTCCACACTCCCCGCTCCACACCCCACACTTCCACCGTCATGCTCATCACGATTTCTGGCCATTCCGGTTGCGGAAAATCATCGACTGCCGCGCTGCTGGCCAAAAAACTCGGCTGCAAAGTCGTGGATACGGGTGAGGTCTTCCGCGCCATGGCGAAAAAGACGGGCATGGATGTCATCGAATTCGGTCGTTACGTCGCCAAGCACCCGGAGATGGACCACGAGCTAGATGACGCCATGCTGCGGGTCGCCGGCCGCTCCAAATGCCTGCTGCTCCTCGGCCGACTGACTGGCTGGAGCACGCTTAAACGCGGCATCGTGGCCGTTCGCGTCTGGATGTCCGCCTCACCGCAGGTTCGCGCCCAACGGGTGGTCAAACGGGAGGATATCCCCTACCGCCAGGCCCTCAAAAACATCCTTAAACGAGACCGCGACAACATCCGCCGCTATAAGAGGCTCTACGGTCTTGACTTAAATGACACGAGCGTCTATGATATCGTGGTTCCGACAGACGGCCTCACTTTAGGCCGAGTCGTCGATATCTTATACCGCCAGATACCCAAAATATGGCTGAAGAAAGCGCGAAAAACGTCACCGGCACGGAGGAGGGTGTCGCCGAGGGGGCCAAGGCCGAGGAAGCCAAGGCAGAAGAGGTCAAGGCCGAAGCCGTGACCGATCCGAACACCATCGTCCCGGGCATGGTGGTCCGCGTGCACCAGAAAATCAAGGAAATCACCCCGAAGGGCGACGAGCGCGAGCGCGTCCAGATCTTCGAGGGCCTCGTGATCGCCAAGAAGGGCAAGGACGCCAAGAGCGCCACCATCACGGTCCGCAAAGTCGCGAGCGGCGTGGGCGTGGAGCGCATCTTCCCCCTGCGCTTGCCGACCATCGCCAAGTTCGAGGTCGTGAAGGAGTTCGCCGTCCGCCGCTCGAAGCTCTACTTCGTCCGCGACAGCAAGAAGAAGCTGAAGGAAAAGTCCTCCAAGAAATAATAGTAAAGCGCCCCGGGCAACCGGGGCGTTTTGATTGAAAGGGTTTAATGGTCGGTAGGTTGAAGGGTGTAAAAATAAAAACCCTTCTTCACCTTTCCAACCATTCAACCCTCCGACCCTCCCACCTTTCGACCATTCCACCACCCGCCCCACCGGCCAGAACCAAAACCGCCCCACTTCACAGCGGGACGGTTTTCGTTGTTCAGGCTCTGGATTACTTACCGAGTGCGGCCGTATAGCCGGCGAGATCGGTAATATCCTTGCCGTTCTGGTAGGAACCGACGATCTGATCATCGGCGAAGACGACGCGGTCGGACCAATTCTGGCCAAGAGTCGAGTTGAGCACCGAGAGGTCGGTGACGCGGTGCAGGGCTCCGTCCGCGCCGGCGAGCAGCACGCGGGCCGACGAGGCGGCCTTCACGAGCGTGCCGGGGCGGAACACCAAGTTGCCGGAGAGCGGCAGGGCCGCGAGCTGGGCGGCCGGAATCGTGCGGACCGAACCGAAATCGGCATACCAGGTGCGGAAGATACCTTCGCTCGGCACGAGATAGCGCCGACCGTCGGCCGCTGCCAGGAAGACCTCCGCGGAATTTGCGGCCTTCACCAGATGGCCGGAGACCGCCTTGACGCCGTCGCCGGTAATGTGGACGAGGACCCGGAAAGCCGCCACCTTAAGGATGGTCGTGCCGTCATTGCCCTCGACCCAAGCGGCCGTATCGTTCTTGATCTGGACCGAGGCAGCCGTGAGGTAGCTCGGGATTTCCGTGGTCTTGCCCGCGGCGCGGAGCTCGACACCGCCCTTAAGCAGGGCACCGATGACCGAGGAGCCGTCGGCCTCGAAGCGGTCCAGGATGACGTGGTCGAGGCTGATGTAGTCCTGGCCGCCGGCATCGTTCACGATGACGAGGGCGCTTGCGCTGTCCGCGTTCAGGTGGCGGACCACGCCGGCATCGACGAACCGGGCCGTCACAGGAACGTACTCGCGGGCCATGTAGGTATCGGAGATGCCGTTCGTACGGACGAGCGAGGTCTTGGCGAGGAGCGTGGTCAGCAGGTCGGTATTGTTGACCAGCACACGGCCGGACTTCACGTCCTCAAGCCGCGTGACGTTCGGCGGCACATCGCGCTGGAAGACGCGGCGCGCTTCAGTCAGACCCTTGTCCGCGTAGAAGACCTCGCGCTTGTCATAGGCCCACTGCTTGGTCGAGTACTCCCAGGCGACGCCACCCTGGCCGTCAGCCAGGAAGTAGTCGCGAATCGGGCGATCATCGCCCTTGCCGATGGAGACGGTCACGTTGCCGACGTTGCGGAAGACGCGAAACCAGTTCTCGTTCGGACGCTGGTTGAGCCAGTAGAGGGCACCGCCGGAGAAGGCGTAGTTCATCACCTGCCAGGAGTCGAGGCGGCGGATACCGCCATTGTCGCTGAGCATCAGGTTGTAGATGCGGCCGTCCGGCGAGCTGGTCCAGGCCACGCGACCGCGCGAGACGATCGGGTGGCGGTCATCGTAGGTGTTGTTCGAGACCTGATAGGTCTTGGAACCGTTCCAGGCGAAGACCTCGCGGTCATCCGTCTTGGAACCGTCGCGCTGCAGCCAAACCACGAGTCCGTCGGCGACATCATAGGAACCAGTCACCGGGTCGACAAAGTTGCCGGCGCCGGCATCGTTCCAGTCCTCGAGGGGGATGGTGGCGAGCGTCCAGACGGTCACGCCGTCGAACGCCTTAAGGCGGCGCTGGTTGAGCGACGGATTGGTCTCGGTCCAGGCCACGAGGTCGCGATCGACCTTGTAGGACTCCACGGACCAGCCGTCCTTGTTGACGGCCACTGTGGTCACGGACCAATCGCCAGCCGTAACGGACTGGCCAAGAGCCGTGCCGGCGACCGTCGCGGCCTGCGCCGGAAAGGCAAGGCTGCCGGCGACGACCGCCGCGGAAGCGATGATGGAAATGATTTTCTTAAGATTGCCCATAAATTGGCTAATTGATGAGGTTAACGAATCAGATTAGCACAAAAAGCTGCTTTTGTCAATGGTCGAGCCTGCGCCATTTAAAATTATTTTGGCTTAATTAAGCTAAAAAAGCTGACGGAACCGACCGTCAGCACACCAGACCGGCCTTATTTAAGCAGCGATTTAAGAGCCTTCTTAATTTTGCCGGCTGGAGTCAATTTGTCCTCCTCCAATTCATCGGAACCGGCAGAACAATAACCGACCATGTTCCGGGCCGCACGTCCCAATCTTTCCATCAGGCCAGGGTCTTTTTTTTGCAGATACGTCCGATAGAACTCGCCGAGCGACTCGCCCAGGACGCGGAAGCTGCCGCTGCCGTAGGCAGATTCGACCAGTTCGCGTAACGCGTAGACATCGCCGTTTACGGAGGCGCGGATGAAGACATCCATGATTTCCTGGCGACTACGTCCGCTCCCCACCTCTGCGAGGCCGTTGAGCAGATCGGCCAGAATCGACCGCTCGACATAATACGAGGCCTCTTCCTTTTCGCCCGGCTCGAGACCGCGCCGCTCCGCGTCCGCTATGTCGGCCAGGTAGAACTCACTCTGGCGCATCTCGCGGTCGAAAAAATCCAACGTCATGGTCTGCACCACGGCCTCATTGAGCTCGCGGAAGCGCGTCTTGCCGTCCGCGGCCAGAACCTCAAGGCCCGTACGGAAATGCGTGATGTCGCGGCCTGAATCGGCAACTTTCACCTTCAGGGCAGTGAAAGATTTGGCGTGCACCATCTCATGGAACATGGTGGCGGCGAACGAGGCGCTATTCCCGCGCTCCTTCACCACGGCCAGCTGCTGGCGGCGAGCGTCATAATATCCGCCGACTTCAGCCGACTCGACCAGATGGATGTTATCGGACGGAATTCCTACGGCTTTCGTACGACCATACTTGGCCAAAACCGCATCTACCGAGTTCTCCACGGCCGCGATGATTTCTCGGTCACGCTCGGTCTTCTCGATTTCCTTGAGCTCGAAGCTCTCCTTCTTGGTTTCGTAGACAGGCTGGCCCGTGCCGTCGTCAGCGAGCTCCCTGGCGCGAGCGGCATCTGCCTCGCCGGATGACCCGACCAGACGGTTAATGTGGCGAAATTCCTGCTGATTTTCACGGCGGCGCGGTGACATATAAGTCTAATTTATACGATTTTGCCGATTCAGTCGATATTGACCGGCGACAGAATCTGTGCTATATTGATCCGTCCTGCCATCCGCTCGATTGGATCGAACCGGACAACCGGCTGGAACGCAGCACCTTCAAAAACACCGGAGAAAACATGCAAAGTCTGATTGACTTCCTGACGCAACTTGGTTTTACCCCGGCAGACATTCGAGGCATAGTCGGGATGGTCGCGCTCTTCGCGCTGATGGGGCTGATCGCGGCGCTGATGTTTGGCGGGCCGCTATTTGGAAGGCTCGCAACGGCGTTCGTCAAAAGGATTGAGCAGGGTCCGGCGGCAAAAGGCCGTCGCCCCGGCCGTGCGACCGACGCCATCCTCAAGCAGTTCCGCAAGGAACGCGATGCTCTGCTCGAGACCGTCGGCGACAGCGCCCTGCTCGAGCCGATCATCGTCCACGTCAACCGACTGGTCGACGAGGAACTGCCCGGGCTGCTGAAGCGCCGCCGCCGGCTCATCGGAGAGCTGCGCTCCGCCGTCAACGAGAACGACGATGACGCGGATGTCGAGGCCATCGGTTCCGTACAGGACCGCCTGCGCAAGACCGAGAGTCTCATCCGCGACATGAAGTCCGCCCTCCGCCGCATCCGGCTGACCACGTACGACGCGCAGACGGGACTCGCCCAAGACGACACGCGGGTGCAAACGGCCCTGACGGAACTCAACGAGCTCGGCCAAGCCATCAGGACGAGTGTCGCGGAGACCGCCGAAGACCCGATCGACCGCGCGGACCGCGAGCTGCTGGCCGAACTGCAGCGGATCGATCCGGATCCGCAGGCGGGCACGGAGTCCGATCCCGTCCCGCGCCGCGCCGCTCCGCCGAAGATCGGCAACCGCTCCTGACGAGACAGCTTCACCAAAGCCCCGCGCAACGGGGCTTTTTTTGTTCCTGTTGATTACATATGCAAAACCGCCCGGCGTTGCCGGGCGGCTCAACTCTCACTCCAAACTCTCAACCACGGATCAAGCCCTCACCGCTTCCTTCAGCAGCGGCTTCAGGTACTGGCCGGTAAGCGAGGACTTCTCCTTGATGACCTCGCGCGGCGTGCCCTCGGCGACCACGCGGCCGCCGCCGTCGCCGCCTTCGGGACCGAGGTCGATGATCCAGTCGGCGCACTTGATGACGTCCAGGTTGTGCTCGATGATGAGGACCGTATTGCCCTTGTCCACGAGCTGATTCAGCACCTGCAGGAGCCGCTTGATGTCGTCGGCGTGGAGGCCGGTGGTGGGCTCGTCCAGGATGTAGAGCGTGCGGCCCGTGGCGCGGCGCGAGAGCTCGGTGGCGAGCTTCACGCGCTGGGCTTCGCCGCCGGAGAGCGTCGTCGCCGGCTGGCCGAGCTTCAGGTAGCCGAGACCGACGTCCTTCAGGACCGACAGCTTCTCGCTGATGAGCGGATGGTCAGTGAAGAAGTTCGCGGACTCCTCGACGGACATCTCCAGGATGTCGGCGATGGTCTTTTCCTTGTAGTGGACCTCGAGCGCTTCGGCGTTGTAGCGCTTGCCGCGGCACTCGGTGCAGTCGATGTAGACGTCCGGCAGGAACTGCATCTCGATGCGGACCATGCCTTCGCCGGCACAGGCCTCACAGCGGCCGCCGCCCTTCACGTTGAAGCTGAACTTGCCGGCGTCGTAGCCCTTGAGCTTGGACTCCGGCTGCTCGGTGAACAGGTCGCGGATGACCGTGAAGACGCCGGTGTAGGTGGCCGGATTGGAGCGCGGGGTGCGGCCGATCGGCGACTGGTCGATGGAGATGACCTTGTCGATCTCGTTCAGGCCGACGATGTCCTTGTGCGCGCCCGGCGCGGCTTTGGCGCGGTAGAGCTTCTTCTCCAGCGACTTCGACAGGATGTCGATGACGAGCGTGGATTTGCCGGAGCCGGAAACGCCGGTCACGCAGGTGAGCGTGCCGAGCGGGAACTTCACGGTCTGGTTCTTCAGGTTGAATTCCGTCGCGCCCACGACTTTAATGGCGCGGCCGTTCCCTTTGCGGTACTTCTTCGGCGGGTCGATGGTCAGCTTGCCGGAAAGATACTTGCCGGTGAGCGAATCCTTGTCGCGCTTCACTTCGGCCGGCGTGCCTTCGGCGACGATGCGGCCGCCGTATTCGCCGGCGCCCGGACCGACGTCGATCAGGTAGTCGGCAGCCATCATGGTGGCGTCGTCGTGCTCCACGACGATGACCGTGTTGCCGAGGTCGCGCAGGCGCTTCAGGGCGTTGATCAGCTTGTCGTTGTCGCGCGGGTGCAGGCCGATGGACGGCTCATCGAGCACGTAGATGACGCCGGAAAGTCCGGTGCCGAGCTGGGTGGCGAGGCGCACGCGCTGGAGT
>JAKAKZ010000057.1 GCA_021824285.1 bacterium | reverse complement strand
GGCCTCCATGCGGTCGGGGTTCGTCATCATGTAGCCGGAGACGTAGCCCTTGTCGAAGCGCATGCCGTCCACGACTTCGCTCATCACGCCGAAAGTCTGCGACTCCTCGACCGTGATGACGCCGTTTTCGCCGACCTTCTTCATGGCCTCGGCGATGATCTTGCCGATCTCCGGGTCGTTGGCGGAGATGGACGCGACCTGCTCGATCTCGTTGCCGGAGATCTTCTTGGCGATCTTGCCCTGGAGCTCGGCGACGACCGCGGCGACCGCGCGCTCGATGCCCTTCTTGAGGGTCATCGGGTTGGCGCCGGCCGCGACCATCTTGGCGCCCTCGGCGTAGACGGCCTGGGCGAGCACGGTGGCGGTGGTGGTGCCGTCGCCTGCGACGTCATTGGTCTTCGAGGCGACTTCCTTCACGAGTTCCGCGCCGACGTTCTCGAACTTATCCTCCAGATCGATCTCCTTGGCGACGGTGACGCCGTCCTTGGTGATGGTCGGCGAACCGAAACCCTTGTCCAAGACGACGTTCCGTCCCTTGGGGCCGAGCGTCACCTTGACCGCGTTCGCCAATTTGTCGACGCCGCGCTTGATCTTCTCGCGGGCCTGTTCGGTATAGAGAAGCTGTTTGGCCATATTTAGGAGGTGTGGGGGTTTGGAGTCTTGGAGGTTTGGAGATTTAAGAGTCGATACTCCAAACCTCAAAACCTCAACACCTCCAAACCTGACCCTAATTCAGTAACAATTAGGAAATAATCGCCAAAATGTCCGACTCCTCAAGGATCAAGAGCGTCTGGCCGCTCTCCTTGATCTCGTCCGGGCTGTACTTCTTGAACACCACCTTGTCGCCCACCTTCACGGTGAACGGGGCGCGCTGGCCGTTGTCGAGGAGCTTGCCCGGACCGACGGCAATGACTTCGCCCTTCTCCGGCTTTTCCTTTTCCACGGTGTCCGGAATGAGGATACCGGCCTTGGTCGTCTCGCTTTCGGTAAGGGGCTTGACCAGGACGCGATCGGATAGAGGTTTAACGCTCATAGCTCGCGGTAAAAAATTTTAGTGCTGTGGATAAAGTTGGGCATATCCTAGCAGTCTCCTGCCTGGATTGCTAATACATTTTTGGCAAAGAGGCGGCTAGTGTCAAGAGACGCGACAGACATGATAGAAAAGCGCCGCATAAGGCGGCGCTCCGATGCTATGTGGCCAATCAGTCCATCCTCATTTGACTGGCCGGTTGGCGTGCTCCGCAGCCACATGCAGCATCCCCAAGACGACCCAGAACAGTAATTGGCCGAACCAGGAGCTCCAAAGGAAATGGTCGAAGAGTCCGGCGACGAGCAGCGCCACGAACATGGCGGCGAAAGCGGTCGTACCAGTCAGCGTCGGTCCGCGCAGGCGCAGACGGCGCCAAGCCGCGACCAGGGCAAGGGCCGCGACCGCCATCCAGGCGACGAGACCCGGTAGTCCCGTCTCCACGGCGATGAGCGCCGGCACATCGTGGATGTAGTCGTACTCCCACCACTGCCGGCCGCTGTCCACCTGCAGGCGCACCAGGTACGGCATGCGGTTCATGCCGATGCCGCCGATGGGATGGCGCGAAAAAAGTTCCCAGGCATCAGCGAACTGGAGGAAGCGCGAGCTGACGGACTGGTATTCCAGCCGGCCGTCGACGGTGGCGCGCACGCGGAGCGGATCGCGGAAGGCCAGCCCCATCGCGATAAGGCTCACGGCGATGATGATGGCCGAGGGACGCAGGACGCGGCGCACGGCCGGGGCCGAACCGGAGAAAGCGCCGACCGTGAGCCAGGCGGAGCCGGCCGCAAAAGCGATGAAGGCGCTGCGCGAAAAAGAAAACAGCAGACCGACCGCCAAAAACGGCATGAAAGCGTAAAAGCGGAGAGGGCTGTAGCGGGCCCAAAGGCGCAGGCGGGCGTAACGTCCGGCCTGCGGCGCGGCGGCGAGCGCACGGCGGTAACGCTCCGCGGCCGTGACCAGGCGGTGTCCGGCAAGGCCGATGGCCGCGATGAGCCCCAGCGCCACAAGCGTTCCGTAGACATTAGGGTGCGGCAGCAGGCCGTACGAACGCAGCCAACGCCCTTCCAGTGTCTCGACCACGAACGCCCCGAGGTCCGCGGCCGTGTGCGCGGCCGTGCCCAGCCACTTTGAGGCCGTCACCTCTTGGGTAAAGAACTGCTGGATGCCGAAAGCGGCCTGAAAAACAGCGGCGCCGAAAAACAGCGCCACGGTCTCGTGCGGGTCGGGCCGATGCAGCAGGATGGCCCAAAAGACGAGAGCACCTAAAACCACGGTCAGTGCCGCGATGGTCGCCGAAAAAGGATCATCAGAGCGGAGCGAGGCGACAAGCGCGATGACGGCCAAGGCAGCGGCCGAAAGCGCTTCAGGTCGCCGGAGAAAACCCGACCACTGCGTCCTCGTCCGCGTCGTGAAGACCAGGACGACATACGCCGCGGCCACGAGCTGCATCCCGTAGAGGCTGATCGTGCCTGGCTCGATTTCGTGCCCGGCCATCTCCCCCATGCGCCAGATATAGCGCGTCAGGCTGGGCGCGAAGGCGACCAGCACGAAAAAGGCGAAAGGAATGAGGCGTTTGAAAAGCTTTCTCATGCGTCAGGCAGTAAGGCGGCCAGCCGCTCGCGGAAGGCGCGGGTCACGGCTTCACGGCGGTCGTCGACATGGAACTTAAGGATGTCATCGTTGACCACGACGCGTGTGTCGCGGTTCATCAGGCGGCGAATGCGTTCCGGGAACAGTCGGGACTGAAAGTCGCGGGCCGCGGTGTCGAACAGCCGGAAGGCCGGCAGGAGCGGCGCAATGGGCCGACGCGGTTCGATCTGCCGTCCCTGCGCGTAATCCTGCAGGCGGACGCCCGGGATGCGCCGACGGATCCAGGAATTGGCCGCGATCAGGCGCTTGAGCAGGCCGCCGGCGTCATAAAGCGGCAGCAGCGTCGCGACCCAATAGGGCAGGTAGGCGTCGTCCACCGGCAGTTTCAGGCCGGAAAGATCCAACGCGTTCTCCGAGACCAGGAAACTCAGGCAGAGACGATCGCGCTCGTTCCCCTCTTCGGGCCGCAGGCCGAGCGCGGCCAGCACGCCGGCCGCGATGAGGCGCGTGGCCCAGACAGTGCCGGGGCGGGCCACGACGAACAAATCGATGTCGCTTCCGTCAGCCGCGTGCGAAAGGGAAAGACTGTTGCAGACGGCCGCGAAGCGGACCGACGGCAGGCGCGCCAGGAATCCGGCGAACCGGCGGGCACGGCGGAACTTCCGCTCCGCCGAGCGGTAGCGCAGCCGACGCTCGGCAACGGTGCCCTCACGACCCTTCAAGTGGTAGAAGCCGTCGCTCACGCCGACCGGCAGGCCCGAGAGGGCATCCAGGACGTCGGAAAAGTCGGGGTCCTGGACGTCGCCGTCCGCCGTTTCCGCCTGACCGCGAAAGCGCCGCAGCTCCGGCAGGGTCAGCGGATAATCAAAGACGTCGAAATAGGCCAAGGCGGCCGCGAGGGACTTGCGTAGCGCTTCTTTCTTCACCGTATCCTCCATGAACGAATCTTAGCAGGTTGAGAGGTAAAAGCTTAGTGTCGAGTTTAGGGATCTAGAAGTGTAGAGGTCTAAAGGTCGTGGCGTTTAGACATCAAAAATCGCGCCCGCGGGCGCGATTTTTACTTTGACCCTTAGACCCCTACACTCCTAAACATCCAAACCCGCCCGATCTACTCACGCAACGCCGCCGAAATGGCATTCAGGGCCTCCTGCGGACGAACTGCCGCGGCCTCACGTTCGGCCGGCACGGCGGCATCCATGATGGTCATCCGCTCGTCGGTGATCTCGAGCACGAGATCCGGGGCGATGAGCAGCTCGGCCGGCAGCAGCGCGGAGAGGGAGCGGGAGCGGGTCACGGCGTAGCGCCAGACCGTGTGCTGGGCGCAGTCCAGTTCCACGCCGGCGATCTTGCCGACGCGCTGGCCGCTCTTCGTGAAGACCGGCAGGCCCTTAAGATCGCTGACGCGCAGCCGCATACCGATTAGGCCTTAGCCGGCGCCGCGGGCGGCGTCGGGCGCTTGAAATCCGCGAACGGCGACTTCTTCAGGATGATCGACTGCTGGACGATGGAGACCAGGTTGGTGACGAACCAGTAGAGGCCGAGACCGCCGGGCAGTTTCCAGGCGATGAACGCGGTCATCAGCGGCATCATGTAAAGCATCTGCTTGTTCATGGCCACGAGCATGCGTTCGTCCTCGCTGCCGGGCACGGCGTCCGGCTTGGGCCGGGTGATGGTCATGCGCGCCTGCAGGTACTGGCCGACGCCGGACAGGATGGCCAGGACGGGATTGGAGACGGACAGGTCCAGGACGCCGAGCAGCTTGGTGCTGATGGCACCCGGATTCGGGACAAACGGGTAGAGCAGCTCGTAGCCGCTGGACTTCAGGCCGTGCGACAGCGCGCTGTAGAGCGCGATGAAGACCGGCAGCTGCAGCAGGAGCGGCAGGCAGGAAGAGACGGGATTGACCTTCTCCTCCTTATAGAGCTCCATCAGCCGGCGGCCCAGCTCTTCCTTCTCGTTCGCGTATTTTTTCTTCAACTCTTCCACCTTCGGCTGGACCTCCTGCAGGGCCCGCTGGCTCTTCAGGGCCCGAGCCGAGAGCGGCCAGAGCAGGAGGCGCACGATGATGGTGAGCAGGATGATCGCCAGACCGATGTCGTGACCCGGCATCAGGCGCACAAGCGCCATGAGCAGGTTGAAAATCGGCTGGTAGAACAGGATGTTGAAAATGTAGGACATAAGGTGCGGGCGGTGCGGCGTCTAGGCGGCGTCCTCCCCTTCCTTGCCGGCCTCGGCGGCCGGCTCTTCAGCGGCGGCCGGAACGGCCTCGGAAACCTCTTCCGTAGCCGCCTCCTCCTTAGGCGCTTCCTTCGCGGCGGCCGGCTCGTTGATTTCGCGGATGTTGATGCGCCAGCCGGTCAGCTTGGACGCCAGGCGCACGTTCTGGCCGCCCTTGCCGATGGCCAAGGACAGCTGATCCTCCTCGACCAGCACGTCGGCCGTGCGGGAATCCTCATGCAGTTCGATGGACGAGACCTTAGCCGGCGAGAGCGCATTGGAGATGAACTTCACGGCATCCGTGTCGAACTGGATGATGTCCACTTTCTCGCCGCCCAGTTCGGCGATGACCGTCTGGATGCGGCTGCCCCGCTGGCCGATGCAGGAACCGATCGGATCGACGTTCTCCTGGGAGGAGGATACCGCGACTTTGGAGCGCGAACCGGCCTCGCGGGCGACCGCGTGGATGTTGACGACGCCGGCGGCGACCTCCGGGATCTCCATGCCGAACAGCTTCTTCACGATTTCCGGATGGGCGCGCGAGACGATGACTTCCGGACCGCGGGTAGTCAGGCGGACATCGGTGACGAACACCTTGATGCGCTCGCCGGGAATGTAGCGTTCAGCGGGAATCTGCTCGTCCGGCGGCATGACGGCCGAGATGCGGCCGAGGTCGATGAGCACGACCGGACCCTCGCGGCGCTGGACCGTGGCGTTGACCAGCTGGTGCTCGCGCTCCTTGAACTCGGTGAAGACGCGGTTGCGCTCCGCTTCGCGCAGGCGCTGCATGATGACCTGCTTGGCGGTCTGGGCGGCCATGCGTCCGAAAGCGGCCGGGACATCCAGCTCGGTGACGATCTCGTCGCCGATCTTGTGGCTCTTCTTCAGCTTCTTGGCCGCGGAGATC
>JAKAKZ010000018.1 GCA_021824285.1 bacterium | reverse complement strand
CCGACAACCTGCCGTCCCGGCATCGGAGCAGACGCCTGAACCGCAGGCCCGGACCGCTCCGGCATCGAACGCGACCCCGCTTGTCGCCGCGACCACTGACGCCACTTGGCAGGAGTATTCCAACAAGTCGCTCGGCATCTCTTTCCGGAGCCCGACCAAAGGACGTTTCGCGCCTCACTGGGAAGTTACGGTGGCCGCGTTCAACAATCAGGATATCGCCGACGGCTGCTGGGGCACTACCGACGGATTGGAGACGCGGCGCGTGCTTGCTGGCGGACGGGAGTTCTGCCACACCGGCGAGACGGTCCGCAAAGGCGACGGCGCGACGCTGGTCGACCGCTACGTGACCAAAAATCCGGCCAACTACGTCGTGCTCAACTTCTCGAAGACCGTCTACGATCTCAAGGACCAGAAGTGCGCTGACCAGTCGGGCGGCGCATCATATACGACGGTCAAGGACGCCTGCGCACCGCTCACGGAAGCCGAATACCGCGCCGCGCTAGATGGCATCGTCGGGACGTTCCAGGACGCGGCCACGAAGTGACCTCTTGCCATAATCATCCAGCGCGAAAAGACGGCCGGCCCCGGCCGTCTTTGCTGTAAGTGCGGTCTGGCCGCGCTTATTTCCGTATTGTTGAATAATCTCACAACTAATCAGCTCCGCAACGCGCCGCCGGCGCCTCGTTCCGTCTTGGCCGTGTGCTAAAATGAACATGTATGTTTTCCGTCATCGCGCTGCTGCTCGGCGGCCTGCTGCTCCTCTATAAGGGGGCGGATTGGCTGGTCAGCGGCTCTTCCTCCTTGGCCGTGCGTTCAGGCCTCAAGCCGATCGTCATCGGCCTGACCGTCGTCGCCTTCGGCACTTCCGCCCCGGAGCTGTTCGTCAGCCTGACGGCCTCGCTGGCCGGCAAGCCGGATTTGGCCATCAGCAACATCATCGGTTCGAACATCGCCAATGTCCTGCTCATTTTCGGCGTGCTGGCCGCCATCCGAGCTCTCCAGCTCAAGGCGGAAACGGTCTCGCGCCAGATACCGCTCGCCCTGCTCGCCTCCTGTCTGGTGTGGGTGCTCGCCAACGACCGGCTGCTGACCGGCCGGACCATCGACCGCCTGGATATGATCGATGGCCTGATCCTGCTGGCCTTCTTCCTGGTCTTCCTCTATTATGTGCTGCTTTCGGCGAAGCATGAGTGGGGACATGACGGCATCGAAGTCCGGCCGGTCCGCGTCTCGGTCCTGCTGATCATGGCCGGCCTGCTCGGCCTCCTGCTGGGCGGTAAGCTCACCGTGGATGGCGCGACCGACCTGGCTCGCCTCTTCGGCCTGTCAGAACGCTTCATCGGCCTGACGGTCGTGGCCATCGGCACCTCGCTGCCCGAACTTTTCGCCTCGGTTATGGCGGTCTGGCGGCACCATGACGATATTGCCATCGGCAACATCATCGGTTCCAATATCTTCAACATCTTCTGGATCCTCGGTGTGAGCGCCGTACTGCGCCCCTTGCCGGTTTCCCCGGCGGTCCTGTCGGATATCGCCGTTTCCGCGGCAGCGACCGCCCTGCTGTTCGTCTTCACCAGGTACGGCGGGAAAATGCTGCTGCGGCGTTGGCAGGGCCTGGCCCTGCTTGTGGCCTACGGCTGCTATTTGGCCGTTTCCTTCCTTTCTCGATGAATGTTCCGGACGGGCAGGGGCGCCGGCGGCTTTTTTCGTATCATCGAGCGATTTGACATATACCCCTAGGGGGTATATATTCACGGCAGGAACCGGCATTAACCTCATCGCCATGAATAAACGAAAATCCGGCCGCCCGGCCGCCCGGGCCGCGGCCGCGCACCGTGTGGCCCGCATCGAGGGACAGCTGCGCGCCATCCGCCGCATGATCGAGGATGGTGACCGCTGTCTCGACGTCATCACGCAGATCATGGCCGTGCGCTCCGCGGTCTCCATGTTGGGCGTGGAGCTCATCAAGGACGACCTGCTCTGCCACCGGGGCCGTTCCGCGGCCTTGACCGAGGAATCCCTGAAAAAACTCTTTCTCTTAAGCTGAAGGCATATGGCCAAACCGATCGAACTCAACAACGCCAATTTTTCCGCCGAAGTGCTAGAGGCCAAACTGCCGGTGCTCGTCGACTTCTGGGCCCCGTGGTGCGGTCCGTGCCGCATGATGGCGCCGATTCTCGAAGAGCTTGCCGGCGAACTGGACGGCAAGGTCAAGATCGCCAAGCTCAACGTCGACGATCCTGACCATCAGGCGCTGGCCGCGCGCTATGGTATCCAGGGCATTCCGGACATGAAGCTGTTCCGCGGCGGGGAAGTCATCGCCGATTTCGTCGGCATGCGCCCCAAGGCGTACCTGCTCCGCGAAATTGAAGAGAGCCTCTGAACGCGGGTATTTTAGCCGCGGTAACCGATACCATCATATGGTTAAGATGGCGAAAAACATGGGCACGACGGATAGGCTGCTGCGGGTTCTGGTGGCTGTCTTGTCGGCGGAGGCCGCCTATTTCTGGGTCGGCGGCGTGTGGGCCTACGCGCTGTATCTGCTGGCTGGGCTGATGGCCGCGACTGCGGCTTTCGGCTTCTGCCTCCTTTATGTTCCGCTGCGTCTCAACACCGTCCGGCCGGCATCCAGGACCAGAACGGCGCTGGCCGCCGTCATCGCCTTCGCTATCTTGTCCGCGCTCACGGCTGGCGCGTACTACAGCGCCTTCTTTACGCGCAAGTTTTTTCTGGAGGACTTCAACCGGATGAACCAGCCATACAAGCAGACGCTTTTCGAGACCGGCCAGGGCCTGCGCGCCGAAGCCAACGCGGACTACGATCGCCTGGTCGCGGAGCATCGCGCTTTCATGGATAAATACCGAACTTACCGGCCATACGCCCTGCGTGGAGATTCCCAATTTGCGGCGGACATGGAGCGAGTTGAAGGCATCATCGCCGCCGTCGAACCGGGGATCCGTTCTGGCAATCTGGCGCAGACGCACAAGGATCTGGAAGGGATCCGGCCGATCTACCAGGAAATGCTGAAGCGCAACGGCTTTTCCATGCTCGCCGTCTATCTCGTTGATTTCCATGACGCCATGGAGGGCGTGCTGGATGCTGCCGCGGCCAAGGACGCCGCTCGCGTACAGTCCGCCTATGCCGAGGCGGATGCGCGGCTCAAGACCGTCGAGGAGACGGCGAACGATGCCGAAATACAGGCGATCCGTGCGGCGCTTGATGATGTTTTATCCGCCGCCAAAGACGGACAGACAGATGTCTTGCCTGACCTTGGTGCGAAGCTAAAGGCTAAGTTCGTGAAGGTCTATCTGCAGCGCGGATGATCCGGGTGGAGACCGTCTGCTTCGGCAGGCGGTTTTCTTTTTTGCCGCAAGACATAAAATCTGCCGGCAAAGCGAAGAAAAATCCGTCCCGAGGGACGGATAAGACGTTTTTCAGCCGACGTCGAGCCGCCGGAGCGCCTCACAGGCGATGCGGGCCGCGGATTCCTCGCCGTCGACGCGGAACTCGCCTGTGATGCGGTTCGCGACGACCGCGTCTACGGCGCCGCACATGTGGCCGCCGTGCGTCGAGCACCAGACGAAGAGCGTGGCCTCTTCCATGGAGTAGAAGAGCGCGCCGCGCCGGATGAGCTCCTCGTGCAGGGCCTGGAGCCGCGGCGGCACGTAGCCGCTGTCGTCGGGCCGGGCCTGACCCTCGTTGAAGCAGGTCGTGGTCACGCCGATGCCGAGGTGGTGGGGGAGCTTGAGCTCCCGCGCCGCGGTCGCGAGTGCGCCGACCACGCGCCAGTCGGCCACGGCCGGATACTGGATCGGGGCCCAGTTCTCGCTGGCGCCGTCGAGACGCACCGCGCCGGTGCAGATGGCTGCGTCGCCGGGCACGGCTTCGCGGCGCAGGGCGCCGCAGGTGCCGACGCGGATCAGGGCGCGGGCGCCGGAGCGGATGGTCTCCGGGAGCACGATGGCGGTCGAGGCGCTGCCCATGCCGGTCGTGACCACTGACATGGGCTTGCCCTCGTAGGCGCCGGTGTAGGACTTGAGCCCGCGGTGGTCGCCGACCCGTCGCGCGTTCCGGAAGAGCGTCGCGGCGATCATTTCGGCCCGTTCCGGAGAACCGACGAGCAGGCAGCGCGGCGCCAGGTCTCCCGCACGGGTCTGCAGGTGGTACTGGCTGCCGTCTTCGGACTTCGGCCTCTCGGCATTCTGCTTTTTCATGGGACTCCCATGAGGCTATGGTAAAGGGCGCGCTTACCGTAGCAATAATGAATATTATGTCAATATAGAAAAACGGCCCGTAAACGGGCCGTTCGAGAGGTTTTTTCGGTCAGAGCACGTTCCGGCGCAGCCAGGGCACCGCAGCGAGCGGTTTGGCCGAGGCCACGGCCAGCATGCCGCCGACCGCGCCGCCGACCACGCCGGGCGCCGCCACGTCTACCCCGGCCATGAACAGTCCGGGAATCGGCGTACGGGCCCGGAGCCAGCGGCAGGCGTAGCGCTCCGGGGTACTGTCGAGGCCGTAGATCGAGCCGTTGGCCGACCGCATGAAGTGGTCGGTCGACACCGGCGTCGAGAGCTCGGCGTAGTCCAGGAGCGGTCGGAGACCCGGCCGGTACCGGAAGAGGTGCTCGAGCAGGGCCTCCTTCAGCTGGACCTTGAAGCGCTCGTAGTCCGCGCCGCGCCGCATCCAACGCCGGTCGCGCCAGGGCAGGAACGTCTCCCATGGCACGAAGGTGACGAGCTCGCCGGTGTGGCGCAGCTCGTGACCGGGATCGTGCAGGGGATCCTTGAGCGACGGGAAAGAGGCGTAGAGCACCGGGGCCGTGCCGAGGTCGCCGTCCGGCGCGACGCGCCAGACGTCCTCCTTGCTGTCCCAGCTCTCGTAGAACCAGAGGTTCTTCGGGCCGGCTCCGGCCGCGCGGATGTCGCCCTTGAAGCCGAGGTAGAGGCAGACGTGCGCCGGACCGGGGCGGAGTCCAGCGACTTCGGCGGTCCAGGCCGCGCGCCGTTCCGTCTCCGGCAGGAGTCGGGCGACGGTGGCCGGGGCGCCGACCGCGCTCATGACGAGCGGCGCGCGGATCTCCTCGCCGTCGGTGAGGCGGACGCCGACGGCGCGGCCGCGCTCCACGATGATCTCGCGGACGTCGGCCCGCACGCGCGTCCAGCCGTCCGCCTCCGCCACGGTACGCAGCAGCTCGCGGGCGATGCTGTCCGAGCCGCCGACCGGGTAGTAGCCGCCGTGCATGAAGTGCCCGACGACGCCGGCCTGCATGGCGAACGACGCGCGCGACGGGGCCGTGCCGTAGTAGCCCCACTGGGCCGTGAGCATGGTCCGCAGGCGCCGGTCGTCCGTCAGGCGCGACACGACGTCCGCCACCGTGGTGGCGAGATGCCGTTGGGCGCGACGGGCGATCAGCCGGTCAGCCAGAGCGCCGAGCCGCGGCGGCAGGAGGCGCGTCAGGTAGTAGGCGCGCATGTCGCCGCCCACTTGCCGCACGAGCCGCAGGTACTCGTCGATGGCCGCGGCGCCGGCCGGGAAGGCCGCCACCAGGTTCTCGCGGAACTGCCGCGGGTTGTCCGGGAAGTCGATGCGCGTGCCGTCCGGCAGGTGGAAGGTGTCGTAGACCTCGCCGAGCGGTGCCCACTTCAGCCGGCCGTCAGTCAGGCCGCCGAGGAGCCGTCCCGGCAGCTGCCGGTCCGTCATCTCGCCGACCGCGTGGACGCCGACGTCCCAGCGGTAGCCGCGGCGGGCGAAGGTGTGCGTGAAGCCGCCGGGCACATAGTGCTGTTCGAGCACGAGGACGCGGCGGCCGAGCTTGGCGAGCAGCGCCGCCGCGGTCATGCCGCCCATGCCGGAGCCGATGATGACGGCGTCCCAGGGTCCGGGTTTCGCTTCGCGACCCCAGTATTTGGCCGTTAAGCCGGTGTCGGACGTGTTGTCGGGCAAGATGGGCCTCTTTCGTTCGGTCAGAAGGTGAAATGATCTGCCGGTCGACCCTAATACAGGAACGCCGCTCTGGCAAGACCGCGACCCATCGCTTATTGCATTGCCGATTAGCTGCCAGTTGACGCGGCACGGCGGCTGGACTACGCTCGCGATAGCACATTTCAGAGCCGTTTGGAGGGTAGCATGAGATTGCCAGAGTTCATCCGTCTGCTGCCGGCCATCATCGCCGATGGCGCCAGGATGTGGACCAACGTGCCGCGCCGCCCGCGCTGGCGTTTCGACCCCGACGGCGAGGAGCGGGAGCGCCGCTACTGGCAGGAGCAGGAGCGGTGGCAGGAGGAACTGCACGGTCCCGACTGGCGGCAGAAGAAAGGGCCGGTCTACGCGCCGCGCGTCAAGAAGATCCATCTGATTCTGCGCGACCAGGAGCAGGGCGACCTGCACGAAACGGTCGCCATCGACTTGGATCGCCGCCGGATCGACACCGTCTTCACCGGCAGCGCGGTGTTCGGCTACGAGCACCGGGGTTTCGGCGCCATCGGCGTCATCATTTTCTCCATGCCGTTCCTGCTGCCGATTGCGCCGATTCTCTTGGCCGTGAACGGCTGCTACGCCTTGGCCGAGCGCCTCCGTGGCATGTCGCGCCACCACTACGGCCTGCTCAAGACCCTGCGCGGCCAGCTCGACGCCGAGACCGAGTCGCTGCTCGTCGAGGCATTCAAAAACGAGTGGAGCGAAGCCCTTTTTGCCAGCCAGAAGTACACGCTGGACGAGGCCGGCGCACTGCTCGACCGCTGTGACCAGGTGGAGCATGTCGTCACCGAGGAGGAGGCGGCCCGGGAGGGAGGCGAGGCCTTCCGCCAGCTCCGCTGGTACGACGAGCGCGGCGAGCCCGTGGCCGAGGCCAGCTTCTACCGCGAGCGCGACCACTACGTGCAGGTCGGCAGCTCGACATTCCACGACGCGGACGCGGATCGGCTGGTGGGGCGGCGCCGCTCGCACCGTTTCGAGAAGATCTGACTTGCGGACCCCGACCAGGGTCCGTTTTTTGTCCTGGCTGTCCGTAGGCCAATCCGCCGCCCGCCTAGATTGACAGTTCCCCTCGAAACTGCTTAAGTGCGGTGTTGGTCATTTTATTCGGCCTATCTAGAAAATAGGCTAAAACAAGCCGTATTTTGAGCGCCATCGGCGCAGTGAGGTCCAAGATGAAACCATACCTGGCATTGAATCTGCTGGTCCTGGTTTCCGCCGGGACTGCCTTCGCCGAGCCGCACTGGCCAGCAGCCGCCGTTCAGTCGGACGATTGGCGGCTCGAAAGCAGCGTGGATATTGGCCTAGATGTCTTGGGCTATGAGCCTGCGACGGTGGTGAGTACCGGCTATGCTGACGTCCCAATCGACGCCCAGCTAATCGAACGGCAACTGGCTTACGCCAGTTTTCGGCTCGGCCTCTACACCAGCTATTTCCACTTTGAGGCCCGACCCTACACGCAGGCGCCGCACGGCTACTTCCACATGTCCGGCGCCGGTCTCGAGCTCTGGTTGTCGTTTCCGGTCGCGGATTGGCTGCGGTTCGGGCTGCATCATCATTCGTCCCACAACTTCGCCGACTCCACCTACGGAAACGGTCTGGAGCTCGACGGGATGTTCGCGGACGTGAAGCTGCTCGATAGCCGGCGGTTCCGGCTGCTGGGCGATCAGGTCCGGCTCCGGCTGCAGCTGATCGGCTACTGGATGTTCTACGGCTACTCTTCGGCCTACCGGCTGACACCGACCACATCGCTCCGCAGCGACGGGCTCGTGGACGAGGTATGGCGCGGGGTTCTGCAAGGCGAAGCCGCACATCCGCTCGGTCAAGCCCGCCTCGGTCTGGTCGTGAACGGCGAAAAGAGCGGTGCCCCCGCCTCCATGCGCCTCGACGTTTCGCTGCTCTGGCATGTCGGTTGGCGGTTCCTCGGTCCGGTCGGGGAGCATCTGCTCGTGGGGCCGTTCTATTCCTACAGCCGCAACTTCGCGCGGCTGTCAGAATACGGACGGGATGCCCATTCGGCCGGCCTCCTTCTCACCGTGCAGTTCACGGACGATCCGGACATCAACCGGCCGCGTCCCTGATTCCGCTTCGACACCCCTTCGGGGGTGTTTTTTTGTCGGCCAGCCATGATCGGAATATCGGGCGACGAGCGGCCGCCATCATTTTTGTTTGACATTTGTCGGCGGTCGTGAGACCAAATTATGAGTGTTCTTTGCATCCGCATCGGAGACGTTATGCCGCACCTGTTCGGCGAGGGCGGCAGCGTCCTCATTCATGGTCTGAAGTTCGATCTGCCGCGGGTCATTGAGGCCGGGACGGAGGCTCTTAAGGCCCTGGACCGGCGTTTCGGAACCGGGAACACGAGGTTCACTCCCGACCCGGACCGTTACCTCGCCATGAGCTGGCCGGATCCCGGCGACGCCGTCGCCCGGCGCATCTGGAGCCAGGCCGCCGAGATCTACGACGTGGTCGACCAGCCGCTTGATTTCAGCATCGGCGTGCTCACCGTCCGCGCCTACCTGCTCGGCAAGACCTGGTGCGTCTATCACCAGGAAATGGACCTGCTGGCCACGCCGCGCGGCGAGTCCGTTTCTGCGCTCGATCCGACGCCGGTGCTCTGCCTCTACGGTCAGCGCTCCCGGGAAAAGGGCGGTAATTTCTACGCCCTGCCCGATACCGCCGTGATTGACGCGGTGGAAGGGCTGCTCACGGGGGAGCTGGCGCATCTCGGACTGGAGCTGGAGAGGAGCGAGACCTACGAGGATCCCGGGCGACCGGATCGCCACCTGCAGGTCGGTTTCATCCGCTTCCCTCACGGTCGTTACGGCGCCGGTCACGGCCCGATCAAGGTCCGCTGCGTCACGCCCGATGGCGGCGAAGTGCAGCGGTCCATCAGTCTGAACTGAAAACCGCGTCATTATGGCGCGGTTTTTTTCTTACTCCTCCAACTAAGGGGTCTGATTCCCGAATCTCATTTCAGCAGCCAAACGGTCAGTACTGACGGATAGAAATGCTCATAGACGCCAATCTGCACTGCCTGCCAGCTGAAGAACGCGATCATGGCAGCGATGGCCGTCCGACGGAAGCCGAGTTCCAGCAGGCGGCGGAAACCCAGCGCGACGGCGAGATGTCCGAGCGGCAGCAAGACGGCAAAATAGTAGATGGGCAGCTGGCTGATGCGGCCCATCGGTATCGTCAGAATGGCAGTCGGCACAACCAGCCAGACGAGGAGCATGGTGCGGGCGGCCGGTGCAAGCTGGAGCGGGATTATTTTTTCAGTCGGATGCCGACTTTCCGCTAACCAGATTCCGGCGAGCACCAGGACGGTCGCGGCAAAGAACCAGAAGCTCACCATGCCGAGCAGGTTCGGCAACCCGAAGAGATGATGGACGTTGAACCAGAGTGAGAACCAGAAGGCCGCGTTTTCCAGGATGCGGGTCCAGTGGCTGCCGAACTCGCGTTGCCCCCCAAGCAAGGACAGCAGTCCGCCGGTGTTCGCGAAACCGTGGCTGAACTCGTACTGCAGATAGGGCAGGTACATGATGGCGGCCGCGCCGGCGAGCATGAGCCAGCCGCGCCAGCCGGGACGGAAGCGCCGCAGCGCCGCGAGCGTCAGGGCGATGAGCGCGAGGCTTGCACCGGCGACGGGATGGAGCTGGGCCGCTACCGCGATAAGGAAGCCGACGGCGCCGGCGAGCCAAGGCGTGCCGCAGCCTTCCACGAATTCCGTCAGCGCAACGAGATAGGCAAGCGTGACGAGGGGCACGAGATTCGGGGTCGAGGCATATTTGGCGTACTGGATGTCCAGGCTGGAGAACGCCGCGGCCGCGCCGTAGGTCAGCGCGAACCGGCCGTCGCGGAACCAGCGCCGCACGAGCCGCATGCCGAGCGCGATGGCCAGCAGCGAGAATAGTCCGCTCGTGAGCGGTACGGACCAGTCGGCGAAACCGCCGAGGGCCGTGAGCGGCACGAGCAGATACCAGTAGACCGCGCCGAAATGGTAGCGGCTGTCCATGAACTGCGTCGGACCGACGAGCGGCAGATCGCCGGCCGCGATGCGACGCACCGCTGCCAGCTCGCGGGCCTGCTCCGGCGGATAGTAGTGGCCGTAGCCGTCCGGCGTCGGCAGGCGCACCAGCACTGCCGCAACGCAGGCGGCGGCGAACAGCGCCAGTTTCATTTTTCGGCTGAAGTTAGCGGACATGCGCACATTTTAACATTGGAAGTGGGGAGTTGAAAGCTGGGTCTAGGAGGCTGGAGGCACAGGGCACCTTTTTTCCTTCGGGCGGCCTGACCCCATGATTGACAGCGGCGCCTGGGAAGACCACCATTAGGTCGTATGAAAGAACTGCTTGTGTCCTGGCGGAACGCCATCAGCGGTGCGCTTTACAGGCGTGTCCTCAAGCCGTTTTATTTCCGACGCGATCCGGAGGACGTGCACGATATGATGACGAAGGCCGGGGCGTTCCTCGGGCGGCACGCAGTCACGCGCGCCCTCACCTACGCCGCCTTCGGCTACTCGAATCCGCACCTCGCCTCGACCGTGGACGGCATAAGTTATCGTAATCCTATCGGCCTCGCCGCCGGCTTCGATAAGGACGCGTTGCTCACCGACATCCTGCCGTCGGTCGGTTTTGGCTTCACGGAAGCCGGCTCCGTGACCGGCGAGCCCTGCGCCGGCAACCCGCGGCCGCGCCTCTGGCGCCTGCCGGAGTCCCAGTCGCTCGTGGTCTGGTACGGGCTCAAGAACCGCGGCTGCGAGGAGATCGCCGGACGCATGAAAGAAAAGAAATTCAAGTTTCCGGTCGGCTTCAGCGCGGCCAAGACGAACTGCGCCGAGACGGTGGATGCAGAACGCGGCATCGCCGATTACGCCAAGGCTTTCGCGGCCCTGGCGCCGCTCGGCAGTTACATGACCGTCAACATCAGCTGCCCGAACGCCTTCGGCGGACAGCCGTTCACGGATGTCGGTTTGCTCGAGCGGCTGCTCACGCGTCTCGACGGCATCCCGTGCGACCGGCCGATCTACCTGAAGCTGTCGCCGGACGTCACTGATCAGGAACTTGCCGAAATCGTGGCAACCGCCCGCCGCCACCGCGTCCACGGTTTCATCTGCTCGAACCTGACCAAGAAGCGCGACAACCCGAACATCAAGGCGGGCGACACCGTGCCGGACCGCGGCGGCATGAGCGGCAAGGTCTCGGAACCGCTCGCGGATGCCCAGCTGCGCCGCGTACGCGAGCTGACTGGCGGGAAGATGACCGTCATCGGCTGCGGCGGCGTGTTCACCGCGGAGGACGCCTACCGCAAGATCCGCGCCGGCGCGTCGCTCATCCAGCTGATCACCGGCATGATATTCCGCGGCCCACAGGCCGTCAGCGAAATCAACCAGGGACTGGCGCGGCTCCTGAAGCGCGACGGATTCAAGAGCGTTTCCGAAGCCGTCGGTGTCGATTCGGCAGAGCTGGGCTAGGCGTTAACAGTAGGCAGGGACTTCGGCTTTGACCTCTTTTTCTGGCCGTAGTATCAATATCCTGCTCTTTCCTTAGGAGGCAGGATGATGACCGATGAGCGGTCCCATGAATACGCCGTGCTGTTCCACCGGCTGATCGAGCCGTTTCGCGATGCCGTGGCCGAAGGGCTGGTCGACGGCGAAACGCTAGCGGCCGAGTGGCTCAAGATGATGGAGGAGGCCCGCGGCGTGCGCGCCGAGCGCCTGTCGGAGCAGCTCACCGCATCCACGGCGCCGTGGTTCGAGGCCGAGCGGCAGGAGAAGGACAGCGAGCGGCTTGAGGCCCTGCGCCGTCGGCTGCGGGAATCGGCGCGGGCGATTCTGCACGGTCTGGACCGGCTGGATGCCGTCCAATCGCAAGTCTAACGGCGATATCATGAATGGGCCGTCCAGCCCATTTTTTTCATCGTCCCGGATTGCGTTCGGCAGAGTCTTGACTGAATGCTCGTTTTCTCGCAGGATGCCGTCGTCGTCCTTTGCAACCCAATGGGCCCATGAAAAGGGTGAAAAAGACCGTCGTGTTCTACAGTTGCGGCAAGTGCCGGACGGAATACGCCAGCCGCAAGCTGGCGCTCAACTGCGAAAAGGGCTCCTGCGAGCCGCGGCGGTTCGGCATCGGCGACCTGGTGCGGGCCGTCAAGCCGCGCTTCTGCAGCGCCCGCGGCAACCGCCGCTACGCGATGCGCGGCAAGATCGTGAAGATCGTCGGTCTTTCCCCTTACGACTCCGAGTCCATGGTGAAGGGTTTCGGCATCGAGCGGACCTACGCCCACTGCTACTGGTACGAGGTTGAGTACCGCTGTCCGCGCTGTCGCGCCATGAAGACGGCGCGCTACCCGACCGAGGCCCTGCGCCTCGTCCGGTCCGGCCAGACCCAGGCGGTCGCTTCCTGATCAGCGCTTCGGCGCTGATTTTTTTGTCCGTGATGCGGCACCGCGTTCATGCGGTCGCATGGCTTGACCTGCCGTCCGATAGTGCTAAGTTACGGATGAAGCACTTTTCAAGCGTCGCCGAGGAGGCGCGCCATGCGGAAATACCTCGAGTGGCTTTTCATCGCGTCGTTTCCGGTCATCGGACTCTTGTCCGGGCTGATCCTGCCGATGAGGTTCGTCCTGCCCTTGGGTTTGGTCACGGCCTTCTATCTCTGGCGCAGTGCCCGTTCCAACGATCGCTCCACCGCCCTCTTGGCGGCGTTGCCGGTCCTGAACCTTCTCTTCCTCGTCTTCATGGGATTGGGCGTGATGGTCGCCGCGCTGCTGGGTTGATCCGGTCGGCGTCGGACCGCAAAACGGAAAACCGATCGCGCAGATCGGTTTTTTCTTTTACTTAAGTTATCGCGTCGTCGGCGGCCCGCGGTGCGGCAGAGTTTTCTTGAAGGCGTTGCGGTTGCGGATGCCGTCGAGATAGCGGACCTGTTCCGCCGTCAGGCCTGCCGGCTCACGGCCGGCGGCACGATTCTTGAGAAAAATCTCCACTTTATCGAACGAAATCTCTGCGAGTTCCGGCGGGCGGCCGCAGTCCGGGTCTGCGCGGAGGCTTGAGGCGATGATCTCATCCGGGACTCCGACAGCGGCGCAGAGTCGCTGGACCTCCGACTTCCAGCTATTGATGAGCGGCAGGAACGTTGCTACTCGGCTCGAGAGGCTGTAGGTGCCGAGCTCGTCTTCCGTCCGGTTGCGGCTGCCGACCAGCCAGTAGCTACGCGCCAGGCTCATGGCCAGGAAGCGCGCCCAGCGCATCTCTTCGCGTTCTTCGCGACGGCCGGGCGTGTCCGTAAATTCCACTTGGCCGACCGAACGGAACCAGTCGACCGAGCGCAGCTCCTTGCCCGCGTAGACGCCCACGACGCGACCGGGGAGCGCGCGATTGCAGAGCCAGAAGCAGAGCGCGCTGTCCGAGCCGCCGGAGACGGGGATGAGCAGGCCGTTGGAGTTAGCCGCGGTCTGGCGGATCCAGGCGGTCAGATTGTCGAGCTGATGATCCATAGGTTCGGAGACGCAGATGTTCGGAGACGCGGAGCGTATCCCGCTTCGTGTCTTCGCACCTCCGCATCTTCGCGTCTTAAATCGATTATTCGCCTCCGCCCAGCACCAGCGGGCTCCCGGAGAGGGAGGGGACAAGCCCGGAGCAGACGAAGGCGACTGCCTCCGCCACCTCCTCGGGCGGCATGATGCGGTGCTGGGGGTTCTGCCGCGCTACGCGGTCGCGCGCTTCCTCTTCTGTCAGGCCGCGCCGCTCCGCCATGCCATGGATGGTACGGTCGGTCATTTCGCCGGCGACGAAGCCCGGACAGATCGGCACGGCCACGATGCCGCGCTTCCCGTGCTCGACCGCGAGCGACCGCGCAAAGCCGACGAGCGCGTGCTTGCTGGCGTTATAGGCCGCGATGCGTGAATTTCCTTTCAGGCCCGCCATGCTGCTCATGAGCACGATGTTGCCGCGGCCGCGCTTGAGCATGCCCGGCAGGCAGGCGCGCACGAAATTGAACGCACCATTCACGTTGACGTCCATGATGGTCTTCCAGAGCTCCGGGTCGAAGGTCTCCGTCGGCCCGCCTTTGCCGATGCCGGCGTTGCAGACGAGATTGCGGACTTCCCAGCCGCGCTTCTCCGCCGCAGCCACGGCCTGTGCCGCGACGGCCGTATCGCGCACGTCGCCGACTACATAGGTGGCCTCGCTGCCGCCCGTCTCGATCTCCGCGACCGCGGAACGCAAATCTTCCTCGGTCCGGCCGACCAGAATCGCGCCGCATTCGCGGGCCATCCGTTTCGCGATGGCGCGGCCGATGCCGCGTCCGCCGCCGGTCACGATTGTGGCGCTTTTAGGCTTATCCATAGTGTTCGTGTATACCTTACACCTATCGCCAAGAAAACAAAAACGGCCCGCAAGCGCGGGCCGGATTTCAAGGTTTCTGCTGCCCCTTCAACGAAGTTTTCACGTATGTGCGATCGGTTGGAGCGATCACGTATACGTCCGTACCGATGGTTCCGACGCAATTTTCGATGGTGCAGTAGCACGCGTCGAACCGCAGGTTCGGGAAGACGTCGGGATTGTCTTTCGCGATGATGTAACGCGAGTTTCCCTTTGCTACGCAGGCCAGGCTGTGGTTGTTGAAGAATCCGTCTGTCTCGTCATAGCGTTCGCCTGGGAATAGCTCTTTCCCGTCGGACGCGATGAAATACTTCGAGTTGCCATCGGTCACCAGCATGATGCCGTCGGTCGCGTACGGCCCCTGGCAGTAGTTGAACCTGGCGCCGGGGACGAGTTCCCGCTCGTCGGCCGTGACGTAGTAGCACTTGTCGCCCACCGTCGCCACCGCCACTCCCTTGTCGGAAAACGATCCGATGTCGTCGAACTTCCAGCCGGCGAACAGCCAGCGGCCTTCGCGGTTGATGACGCCGCGGCGCGCGATACGCCGCAACCTGCCAAGGGGCGTGTCGATTTTTTCGTACATTTGCGCTATCGCGACTCCGGCGCGGAATTCGCTGATGTAGCCGAATCTCTGAGCGGTATTCACGGGACGGCAGTCATCGGTGACGAGGAAGAAATGGTTCTCCGTCTCGTCATTGTTTCTGGCCACGCCACGGCAGACGAGCCATGATCCAGTTGGAAGCGGCTCTCCGGCATGTCCGTCGCAGTCGTAGTCGAGCCCGTCGCAGGTCTCGGGCGACGGGAGGATTTCGCCGTCGCACGGCACGTCATCGGCCACTTCGCCGCCCTCTTTGCCCAGACCCGGTCGGCACTCGCCGATGAACGGCCGGTTGCTTTTGTGCCAACACCACTTGAGGTTGTAGGGAGAGTCGTCCGGCACGGTTTCGGTGTTGGCGGATGGTTCTTCGTCCGACTGGAAATCGGTTTTGTGCTCCTCAGGCGAAGGTTCGGCGGTGCGATGCGATGCGGTCGGCCGGTCGCCGGATGCGCTGTCGGGCGGAACGGTTTCATCACTCGTCCGCGTCGAAAGCCAGATGCCGATGCCGATCAGGACGGCCAGCAGCAGATTGCGCTTGCGGAACAGTTTCCTCATGGCGTCTCCTATGCGTCAGTTCGGTTTTGAAAGGGCTGCGTCAGCCTGGATTTTGCGGCTGATTATGCGCGAAGGCTAGCGCAAATCGTATCATCAGTCAATCGTTCGCAGCCGCTCCGTTCGCAGCTTTTCGGAATCTTTCTTCTCGGCATTGACTTTCAGGCATTTTTGCGCCAAATTAACGGCGCACTTTCCATTCCGTTGGAGTCCGCCCGTGTCCTTCCTCCTGCTCCTATCCGCCCCGCTCATCGCGGCCCTGTTTCTCGTGCTCCTGCTCGGGTTCACCGAGGACGACAACCGCCTGCACACCTTCATCGTCGATCCGTTCACGATGCTGCTCGTCGGCGCGTTTATGGTCCTGCTCGCGCATCTTCGCCCGAAAGGCGCACAGCCCGATCAGGACTGGTACCTGCGGCGCCGGCGCGCGGTCGACTTCCTGCTCGTTTGCTTTCTGGCCGGGTTCTGGACCATGGAGTTGCTGACGTACTTCAACTATCTTGGTCATCCGTTCCTGCCGGGCCGCACGGGCAACGACTTCATGTGGAACGGCTACCTGGATTTCTTCATGGGCCGCATCGTCGATACCACGGTGCCGACCTACGAGTCAGCCAGAATGAACCTGCTGGCCCTGCCGCTCTTCCTGTCCCAGGCCGGGTTTCTCTGGCTCGGGCGGCAGCTGGGGCTGAAGATCGTCCGCCGCCAGCTCGCGGACGCCGCTGACCGCAAGTGACTTCAACCGACCGGTCCGCCATCGCGCGGACCGGTTTTTTGTTGCGCCACGGACAGCTGCGTGTCCGGCGCGGCAAAACAAAAATCCGCCCTGTCCGGCGGATTCCTTATTTCACCTTCAGCAGCTTTTTGACCGACAGCACGAGTTCGGCCGGCGTGCAGGTCGTAGTGACGAGGCAGAGCGCCGCGCCGGCTTCTGCCACGCGCTGGTCGCAGCCCTCATCGCGGACGCGGCTCATGGCGATGACCGTCGGCTTGCCGTCACGCTTGCCGCCGGTCAGTTTCTTGATCAGGGAATACGGGTCCGGATCAAGAAGCATCAGGTCGACGATGACCAGATCGGGTTTCAGCGTGCCGACCGCCTGCCAGATCTGCGTCGGGGAACAGGCCGTGCTGGCATGGAACCCCGCCGCCTCCAGCTTGAACCGGAACAGGTTGGCCAGGAACTCGTCCCCGTCGATGACCAGAACCAGCCTTTCGTGTTTGGCGTGCTTCAGTGAAGCGGCACCGTTCATAATCAGATGATGGTCACAATCGGCGAGACGCCGGGATGGATGTAGTGGTCCGTCATGTCCATGGCTTTGACGGAGGTCGGCCGAATGCGATAGGCCACGTATTTTCCGCTGGTCAGCCTGGCGAGCGGCGGCCAGAAATCCTTCACCGCGGAAGCGGTCATGGCCAGACGGCGGGTAATCTCCGAGACCTCATCCGCATCGGTCAGGCGTTCGGCGACGCCGCGGATCTGCAGGTAGACCAGCAGATTCATGCCCACGGTCATGGCGACTTCCGGGCGCACCGTGATGTCCTGATGTTTGGTCGTCGTCTCGCGCGTCATAAAGTAGACCGTGAAATCATCGTCTGCGGTGATGACCACGGCGGCCGCGTGTGGCTGGCCGGAGGCGTCGGCCGTGGCCAGCACGCCGAAATAGGCGTCCTTCAACGACGCCAGAGCCCGCGCTTTCATTTCGGCATTGCCGTGCTCCATATGCATATATTTTACCATAAAAAAAGACGCGCCGGATGGCGCGTCGAAGTTCAGAAGGCCCAGAGGATGGCGATGTCGGCCTTGGGCGCCATGAACGCCCGCTTGTAGAAATCGCCCACCGAGTCGATCCCGCCGCCGATGGCGCCGGGGTTCAGGGTGTCCGACGCCTCCTTGACCGAGGAGCCGATCTTGTCCATGGCCACTGCCGGGTTCGGCAGGTACCAGGAGACGCGGCCGCGGAGCGTCAGTCCCTTCCAGAAGTGGATGCTTAGCCCCGCCTTGAGTGACATGTCCCAGGTGCGGGGGATGTCCGTCACGGTGAAAGGCCCGCCGCCCAGGTAGTACACGATGCCGAGGTCCAGGATGTCGACGCGGAAACGCAGGTCGAGCGGCCCGGCCCTGATGCGGCCCATGTCGTCGCCCACGCGCAGCCCGGCTTCGAACCCGCGACCGAACCAGTAGGTCGCGTAAAGGAAGCGCAGGTCCGCCTCGATGCCGCCGGCGTACAGGCCGTCGCCGGCGAGCAGGGCCAGGCCGACGGTTCCGGTGCGGTGGCGGTTCGCCTCCTCCAGGTCTTCGACGCGGTCCTCGAGCTGCCTCACCTGCGACCGGAGATCATCGAGCCGCGGAGCGTTCAAGGACGCCGAGGCAGCCGGGCCGACAGGCGGAGGGACCAGCTTGTGATCGAACTCGCTGCCCTCGCTGGGCATCGGTAGGGTCTTGGCACCGGTCGGCTGCACGGTCGCGCCTGGTTCCTCGGCCCAGGTGAGTGACGAAAGCGTCAGAACGGCCAACACGCACATCAGGTTTCGTCCCATGGTTGACTCCTTGTTGGTAAAGTGCAGGCGAAAAATAGCATTTTAAGCGGTAAAAGTCAACACTCCGCTCCCTTTGCCGTGAGAATAACGGTTTTATGGTAGACTTGAGCCCATAAAGCGCCATGTGCGCCAGCCGGTCGCCCGCGGCGAACCGGCGGAAGGCCAAGTATGCCGCGGACTATGATTACCTGGACACCCAATCTCAGCGTTGACATCAAGGAGATAGACGAGCAGCATCAGCTGTTCATCAAACTGATGGCCGATATCCAGCGGGCCATCGAGACCAAAGCCGGCCGCGAAGTCGTTGGTCCCATCCTCATGGAGCTTTACGGCTACGCCCACTTCCATTTTTCGGTCGAAGAGAAATATTTTGCCCTATTCAATTTTTCAGGCGCGGTAAAGCACGTGGCCGAGCACCGCCAATTCGTCGAGCGCCTGACCGATCTGCGCCGCCGCAACGAGCAGGGTAACGAGATCGCCGGTGAGGTCGGTGCCTTCATGTTCGAGTGGCTGGTCAACCACATCGAGAACATGGATCGGCAGTACGTGCAGTGTTTCCACGATCACGGGCTCCGTTGATTCCTATGATGGTTTGGACGCCGGAAATGAGCGTCGGCGTGGCGCTAATCGATAGGCAGCACCAGGAGTTCGTGGGTCTGATCAATGAGTTGGCGGAAAGCACGAAGACTGGCAGGGCCCAAGTCACGACCGGCCTCGTGCTCATGAAGCTCGATAGTTATGCCCGCTACCACTTCTCCACGGAGGAGGAGTATTTCGCCGTCTTCAACTTCGAGGGCGCCGAGGAGCACATTCTTGCGCACCGCCAATTGAGCAAACGCCTTACCGATTTCATCGACCGGTTCTACAATCGCAACGAGACCATTACGGAGGATTTGGCTGTTTTTCTGATGGAATGGCTGGAGAACCACACGGAAACCATGGACCGCAAGTACACGCGTTGCTTTAACGAACACGGACTCTATTGATTTGTGACAGGCCATTAGGCGATGCGCTGTTTTTAATTAATTATTGCTTAATGTAGCTTAAAATAAGATTTATCCACAGTCATGGTATATACATGTGGATAACTTGTTAATTTCCTCGCGAACACATTGTTTGTGGTGCTATATCTTGGGTCGGTTTTTGGCGGTGCCTGAATTTTGCCTTAAATAAGGCCTTGAGGCCGACGCCAAAAATTGGTAAAATATATATATAGTTGAAAAGGGGAGCGACACGAAGTCAAAAAAACAACGCTGTGTCGAACCACCAAACAAAAACAAAGAAATACCGTTTGAATTTACGTGGATCAGCGCCATTCCTCGTGTATTGCGCTGTTTTATTTTCCTTTTTCGCCAACTCGATTTCCGCACAGGCCTCCGCCCCGGCCCTGAACCGCCTGCTGAACTACCAGATCCGCCTCACGGGCTCGACCGGCGTCCCGGTCCCCGACGGCAGCCTCAACCTCAAGCTCACCCTCTACGACGCCTCGACCTCCGGCGTCCAGCTCTACACCGCCTGCTCCTCGACCGGCCTGGCGGGCGGCACCCCGACCGCGGTGGTCGCGAGCTTCACGAACGGCACGGCCTCGGTCCTCCTCGGCGACACGTCTAACGCCTGCGCCTCGGGCTCGGCCGTGGCCATCCCGGACACGCTCTTCACGAACGGCCAGGTCTGGCTCGGCGTCACGGCGTCCACCGACGCGGAGATGACGCCCCGGAAGCGCATCGCCGCCGCCGGCTACGCCCTGAACGCCGACCGCCTCGACGACCTCGACACCTCCTCCGCGGGCGGCTCCGCGGCCTTCGTGCCGGTGACTAGCGCCTCCGGCGACTTCACGCTCACGAGGAACGTCACCTTCGACACCAACTCGTTCTTCGTGGACTCCGCGAACCACCGCATCGGCGTCGGCACCCTCTCGCCGTCCGCCACCCTCGACGTCTTCGGCTCCGTCCGCCTCGGCTCGACGGCCACGACCGACCTCATCAACATCCGGAGCATGGCCCAGCTCACCGGCTTCGCCAACTCCGAGCTCGGCGGCGCGAACGGCCAGATGTACTACAACAGCACGCTCAACAAGTTCCGCTGCTACGAGAACTCCGCCTGGAAGGACTGCGACACCAACTCCGGCATGTCGATCGGCGGCTCCGTCACCTCCGGAACAGCGGGTTCTATGTTATATGTCGGCTCCGGGCCGGTGCTCGCACAGACGACGACCACGGACCTCGTCTGGGACAACACCAACAAGCGGCTGGGAATCGGCATGGGGACCCCGAACTACCCGCTGGACGTCACCAAGTCGACCGGCACGCAGGTCAGGTTCGGCGCCAACAGCGCCGACAACGGCGGCTTCCTCGTGTCCGTGAACACCGGCCAGGCGGCCCTGGCTGGCGGCCAGTACTACGACGGTGCGAACTGGATCGCGCGGAACTCCACGGCGCAGATGGTGAACGCCGACCTCGGCACAATCCAGTTCACCGTCAACTCCGGCCTGACGGTCGGCAACAGCTTCGTCCCGACCGAGGTCGCCCGTTTCACGTCTGCCGGTCTGGGCATCGGCACGACGTCGCCGGGCAACCTGCTCCACGTGAAGGGCGGCAAGATAGTCTCCGAGGGCACGAGCGGCGGGTATGGCCTCGCCCAGTTCCTGAACACCACCGTCGGCGAGGCCACAATCGTGCAGGCCGCCGGCGTGACCGGTGGCATCGGCGGCACGGTCACGTCGTCGAGTAGCAACTACATCTGGGCGTTCGGCCCCGGCAGCTACAGCACGACCCCGGACAAGTTCAACATCGGCAGCAACGGTATCACCGGAAATATCGGCATCAGCGTCTCCGCACCAAGCGGCAACGTCGGTATCGGGACGGCGAGCCCGACCTCTCTTCTCGACGTGAATACGCCCATCAATAACCGGGCGCTCAAGCTCTTCGACGATGGCACATCAGCATGGACGACGGAGATCACGGTCGGCCAGTACCGCTCGCTCCTCGAGCAGAACTCCCCGTCCGTCGCGTTCACCTGGGGCACCCGCTCCAAGGCCGCGGCCGCCGGTTCCGCCCAGACCGAATGGATGCGCATCGATTCTACGGGCAACGTCGGCATCGGCACGACGACCGTCGGCTCCCAGCTCACCGTCGGCTCCACCGGCGGCTTCACGGTCAACTCCTCCGGCGCCGTCACGGCCGCGACCGGCATCACTTCAAGCGGCACCATAACCTTCAGCGGCCTGAACTCCGTCGGACTGGTGCACACTAACGGCTCGGGCGTGCTCTCCACCTCGCTCCTGAACGCCTCGACGGACATCGGCTCCGGCATCGTGCCGGTGGCGAACGGCGGCACCGGCTTCGCCTCCTACGCCACGGGCGACCTGCTCGTGGGCGGCGCCTCGGCCGGCCTCTCCAAGCTCGCGGCCTCCACCTCCGGCTACATCCTCACCTCGAACGGCGCCAACACCGCCCCGAGCTGGCAGGCGAACGCCGGCGGCATGTCCATCGGCGGCACGGTCACCTCCGGAACAGCGGGTTCTATGTTATATGTCGGCTCCGGCCCGGTCCTCGCCCAGACCGCCAGCACCGACCTCTTCTGGGACAGCACCAACAAGCGGCTGGGCATCGGGACCAACGCGCCTGCCGGAGCGATCCATTCGTATACCAACACCAGCGGCGTCCCTGCGGTCCTGGGCGAGTTCGAGAACGTCAACTCCGGCGGCCGGGCCCAGTTCATCGTTTCGAGCGGCACGTACCCGAACAACTTCTTCGCGCTCATGACGCACGGGACCACCTTCGCCAACGATTACTATCTGAGCGACTCCGCGAACGACAACGGCCTCGGCATACTGCTCGGACAGGGGACCGACATGACCAAGTTCGCCGTCGGCACCTACAACAGCGCGCCGCTGACCTTCTTCACCAACAACACGCAGCGCGTCTACATCACGGGAGCCGGCACCGTCGGCATCGGCACGACCGTGCCGGCCTCGAAGCTCACCGTCGTCAACACCGCGTTCGGCGACGGCATCGTCATCAAGGCGGGCGCCGCCGGATACTCGCCGGACTTCGTCATGACCGACTCGGCCGGGACCGGCCTCGCCAGCCTCTGCGCCGTCCTGGCCACGCCGCACTGTTTCCCGACCTCGGCGATCGGCGACCTCGCCCTGCGCAGCCTGTCGGCGTCGGGCAGCCTGGTCTTCACGACCGGCGGCAGCACCGAGCGCGTCCGCATCACGAGCGCGGGCAACGTCGGCATCGGTACGACGACCGCTGGCTCGCTCCTCACCGTCGGCTCCTCAGGCGGTTTCACCGTGAGCTCCGGCGGCGCTATCACGGCCGCGACCGGCATCACCAGTTCCGGCACCATCACCTTCAGCAGCCTGAACTCTGTCGGCCTGGTGCACACCAACGGCTCCGGCGTCCTCTCCACCTCGCTACTGAACGCCTCCACGGACATCGGCTCCGGCATCGTGCCGGTCGCGAACGGCGGCACGGGCACCTCCACCGCCTTCACCCAGGGCTCGGTGGTCTTTGCCGGCGCCTCCGGCGTCTACTCGCAGGATAACGCCAACTTCTTCTGGGACGCGACGAACCATCGGCTCGGACTGGGCGTGACGGTGCCCAATGAGCAGCTCGAGATGAGCGGCAACCTGCGCCTCCCGACCACGACCTCGACAGCCGGCATCATCAAGATGGGCGCCTCCACCTTCGTCCATGCCTATGGCACCGGCAACCTCTTCGCCGGAGTCGGCGCGGGCAACCTGACCCTGACGACCGGTTCCGCCCAGTTCAACACCGGCACCGGCGCCGGCGCGCTCACCTCGCTGACCACTGGTGCCTATAACGCCGCCGTCGGCTATCAGGCGGCATCCGCACTGACTTTGGGCTCGAACAATACCGCCGTCGGCTACCAGGCCCTGCTCACCGCCACGTCCGACAGCCAGGCGACCGCCATGGGATATGCGGCTTTATATAATGAATACTCGGGCGGCAATACGGCGGTCGGCTATACCGCGATGTACGGGTTCAGCGGCAAGATCACAGGCGACGGTAACACGGCCATCGGCAGGGCCGCGCTGTCCTATCTCACCACCGGCATCGCCAACTCCGTCGTCGGCCTTAGGGCCGGCCAGCGCCTGACCACCGGCAGCTACAATTCGCTGATCAGCGACGCCGGCGAGTTCCTGCTGTCCGGCTCCCGCAACACCGCAATCGGCTACGGTTCCCTCAATACTTCGACCGTGGACAACGACAACGTTTCTATCGGCTATAACGCCTCGTATTTCCTGCGCGGCTCCAGCAACATCGCGATCGGCAGCTACTCCCTGCAGGGCTCGGGCGGCGATTTCATCGCCACCGGTAACGTCGGCGTCGGCCAATCGACCCTGGCCGGGCTGACCAGCGGCACGTACAACGTGGCTGTCGGTCAGAGCACCGCCCTGTCCATGAAAACCGGAACCGGGAACACGGCCGTCGGCTACGGCTCGCTGTATGCCTCGACTTCCGACTCGTACAATACGGCGGTCGGCAATGAGGCCGGATTCTATATCGTGGGCGGCGGCCAATACAACGTGATGATGGGCTATCGGGCGCTGTACGGCTCGGCGACGACTTCAGGAAGCAACAATACGGCCATCGGCAGCTCCTCGTTGCTCTCGCTGACGACCGGGGCGGGCAACGCCGCTCTCGGCTACCAGGCGGGCTCCGCCGGCACGGCGCTGACCACCGGCTCCTACGACACCTTCCTCGGCTACGGCGCCGGACTCACCGGCGGCCAGTGGCAGAAGTCCACCGCCGTCGGCTACGGCGCGCTCGTCGGCACGAACGACGCCATCGTGTTCGGCGACTCGACTGACTCCGAGCTGCGCGTCGGCATCGGCACCAACATCCCGACCGCCAAACTCGACGTGTACTCGCCGTCCGGCCAGGCCAGCAGCGACGTCGCGGTCCTGCGCCGCGCCGCGGTCCAGACCTCCTACGGCTACCCGTACCTGCAGATCGGCAGCGCGGAGGACCTCTCGGGCGGACTCCAGACCATCGGCTTCGGCTACTCCGCCTCCGCCAGCTATCCGCCGACCGAGCTCGGCTTCATCAACACGAATCCCGTCGGCTTCACGCAGGGCGACCTGGTCTTCGCGACGCGCAACTCCACGAGCAACATCAAGGCCTCGGAGCGCCTGCGCATCACCGGGGCCGGCAACGTTGGTATCGGCACCTCGACCGCCGGCTCTCTTCTGACGGTCGGCAGCACGGGTCAGTTCACCGTGGATTCGAGCGGTAACGTCGCCACGACCGGCAACGCCACGCTCGGCGACGTCTCGACCGACACCATCACGCTGACCGGCAGCGTCAGTTCGCACGTCATCCCGTCAGCCTCGCTGACCTACGACCTTGGCTCCACCACCGACCGCTGGCGTAGCGCGTTCGTCGGACCGGCCTCTCTGCATGTCGGTATCGCCGGCAACGAGGCACGCATCGGCTTCAACACTACTTCAAGCAGACTGGAGCTCGATTCCAATAGCGACGGGACCGCCGAGGCCTACTTGGATGCCAGCGGCAACCTCGTGACGACCGGCACTATCACTTCACAGTCGGTCGGCACCACCGCCTTGTCCGGCAACCTGACCGTGGCCGGCAACGCCACGCTCGGCGACGTCTCGACCGATCTGATATATCTCAATGGTTCGGTGGCCACGAACGTCATCCCGTCCGCGGACAACACCGGTGACCTCGGCTCCTCGGCTTTCCGCTGGAAGAGCGTGAATGTCGGTCCTGGTTCCTACAAGATTTCCGGCACGTCCGGCACCTCCGGCGCCGGCGCCAACTACACGCAGGGCGCCCTTTCCTTCAGCTCATCCGACAACCTCCAGCTCGCGACCACGGCTATCGGATCAGGCAGTATTGGTTCGCTCCAGCTCACTACCGGTTCTAATGCCGGACTCAACGTGACTTCCGGCGGCAATGTCGGAATCGGTACCGCCTCCGCTTCCTCGCGCATCGCGGTGCTCGGCGCCACGACCGACGCCGCACTCGGCGCGGATATGATGACGAACGGCGACTTCTCTCTCGGCAGTCTCACAGGCTGGACCGCCGGCACCAACTGGGTCTACGACAGTGCATTTGTTGGTCCCTACTACGCCTGCGCCTACTACAATGACTGCGCCTACCGCTACGCCGCGGCCGCGACGAGCGACCTGTCGCAGAACCTCACGGGCGTCGTCGCCGGCCGGAAGTATGTGCTGAGCTTCTACGCCGCGGTCTCCGGCGGCACGGTCACGCCGAAGCTCGGTACGGCTATCGGCACTCCGATCAGCGCGTGGGCCTCCCCCTCCTACCAGATCATCACGGCCAACGAGAGCGGCACCGTGGCCCTGACCTTCACGGCCGACGCCTCCTTCGTCGGCACCATCGAGGGGGTCACGATGCAGCCGCTCACGGAGTCGGTCGCGGCCGTCGCGGTGCTCAACTCCGACGGCAGCGCCGGCTTGGAGGTGCGTGCCGGCGGCTCGGCCAAGCGCAACAGCCTGATCGGCGTGGACACCGGCAAGCGCACCACGGCCACGGACAACACGGCCCTGGGCTACACGTCCTTCGCGAACAACATCAGCGGCGGCTACAGCACCGCCATCGGCTCCCTGTCGCTCTACAGCAACCAGACCGGAACCTCGAACACGGCCGTCGGCTACCAGTCCCTCTACTCCAACACGATGGGCACCCACAACGTCGCCGTCGGCCACTCGGCGCTCCAGAGCAACACCACCGCCTCCTACAACGTGGCCGTCGGCAACTACGGTCTGCGCCTCAACACCACCGGCCAGTACAACTCCGTTCTTGGTTACGGTGCCATGTCGAATAGCGCCACGGGCGACCAGAACGTGGGCATCGGCTATAGCGTGCTTAACGGCAACTATGGTGGCGGTTACAACGTCGGCATAGGCAGCCAGGCCCTGCAGTCCGCGAACGCCAGCGGCAACGTGGGCATCGGCTACCGTGCCCTGTACTGGGGCCAGAACGGCGGCTACAACACGGCGGTCGGTTATTTCGCCGGTGGCACCTATTCCGGACACTCCTACATCACCCTGCTCGGCACGCAGTCCGACACCACAACCAATAACCTCACGAACGCCACGGCTATCGGCTATCAGGCCAAGGTCGGGGCCAGCCGGGCGCTGGTGCTCGGCGGCACCGGCGCCTATGGCGTCAACGTCGGCATCGGCACCACGATCCCGAACGCCACCCTCGACGTCCGCGGCGGCGTCCGCCTCGGTTCGGCCACCGCCGACCTGATCTACCTGAACGGCTATATCGCCACGAACGTCATCCCGTCCGCGGACAACACCGGTGACCTCGGTTCGACGAGCTACCGCTGGAAGTCTGTCCACGTCGGACCGGGCTCGGTCGTGGTTCATAACGACGCCACAGACACGCTCAAGGCCACGCTC
>JAKAKZ010000017.1 GCA_021824285.1 bacterium | reverse complement strand
TTCCATGACTCATCTTTCCTCCGATTCAGCCAAAAAAGGACCGCGGGAAGTATAGGCCGGCGGTCCGGTTTTGTCTAGGGTGCGGAGAGAGAGAGAGAGAGAGAGAGAGAGAGAGAGAGAGAGAGAGAGAGACGGACCGCCGACTTTCTCTCTTTTTCTCTTTCTCTCTCCATCTCTCAATTCCTCACCACCTATAGTTTTTCCAGACCCATTTCGCGATGCGCTCGGCGTCCTTCGCCGCCTTCGTCTGCGTCGCCGAGCCCATGACCACGACCGTGATGTCCGGATGCGTGGCGTCGCGGACTTTCGTCACCAGGTGCCAGCCCGTCGCCGGACCGAGATAGCCGGTCTTGCCGGCTAAGACCGTGATGCCGTTGGCGTTATTGGTGAGCACGCGGTTGCTGTTCTTGATCACGTGTTCTCCTTCGGCCAACGCGATATGGTAATAGCTTGTGCTGGTCGCCTTGCGGATCTCGTATTCGTCGAAGGCGCTCAAGGCGAGCGCGGCCACCTCTTCGGCGGTCGAGACATTCTCCTCCTCGATGCCGGTCGGGTCGGCGAATCTGGTGTGCGTGAGCCCGTCCGCCTGCGCTTGGGCGTTCATCTTCGCGACGAAATCTCCCTTGGCGGCGCCGGTGGAGCGCACAAGCGCGTTCGTGGCGTCGTTCGCGGAACTGACAAGCATGGAGTAGAACAGGTCGCGGACCGTGAGGGGCGTGCCGTTCCGCAACCGCAGATACGCGCCGCCCACCTCATCCGCCTTGCTGACGCTCGCGGCCATTTCCATCGGCAGCCCGCCAGCCAGGGCGACCCGGGCCGTCATCAGCTTGGTGAGCGAGGCCAGCGGCCGTTCCACCTTGGAATTGCGCGAGAGCAGCACCGCGTGCGAGGCATCATCAATCACATAAACGGCCCGCGCCGAAATGAGGCGCCAGTTCAGGGCGGTCTTCTTCAGGTATTTCGGCCCCGGCGCGCCGGTCGCCTCCAAAGCCGCCGGTGAAGTCGGCGCGGAGACCGATGGGGCGAAAGCGGCCAGATCGTCAGGCATTTCCCGATAGCCGTACGCCCTGGCCCAATCCTCAAGCGAAGTCAGGTTGCCGACATGCTTGGCGGGCCGGAGTTTGCCGTCTTCCCCGAAAAAGACCTGCAGGTCCGACCGTTTCTGCCAGACGCGCTGCAGCGCGGCCGCCGCTTCGGCGAGCGCGTCAGACGTGCCGGTCCCGGCCAGAGCCGGCAAAGAGACCGCCAGCATGGCGCCGAGTGCCAATCCCGCGACAGCGAATTTGCGGCTAAATCTGGTCATTATATAGCCAATCCGATTAGCAGAAACGGCATGCGGCACGGCGCTCAATACGCCCGCTGAATCGCGATGCCCGTGTAATAGTATTTCAGGATATCCATCCAACCTACGCCGTCTGCGGCGCGGCCGACAGCATCGCTCGCCGACATGCCCACGCCGTGGCCCCAGAGTTCCTTGCCGGCATCGTGGGGCGCCGGCACGGACACGAGCCAAGGATGCACCTTGCTGCCCCAGACTTCGGTCCAGGAGCGGGTGCGTCCGTCGGAGCGCGAGAAGTACGGCGTGACCACGAGTTCGCCGGCGTAGGTCACGACCCGGCCGCGCGTGTCCTCCACGGCCTGCACCACGTTCGGCCGTACCAGTTCCGAGACGTAACCCTTGTAAACCTGGTCGTTGCCGTTCGTCACCATGTCGAAGTACTCCGACGGATGCTTGCCGCCGATGAGCTTCACGAAAAGCGCGTAGGTGCGGGCCGCGGTAACGAGCGCCCGCTGGAATTCCTGCGGCGAGGCGTTGGTGGTCTCGGCCAGGCCGCGCAGATAATCCTCCGCGGGCAGCTCCTCGATGAGCCACAGCTTCTCTGTCGCCGAAGAGTACATCACCTCGAGGTCCCCGCGGAAGCGGTTGAAGTTGATCGTCGGATCCCAAGTCGGCCGCGAAGTGTAGCTCTGAATCTCAAAGATGGTATTGGCCGGGTCCATCGGCTGGAAACGCATATGCCGCGGCGAAGTCCAACTCCAGCCGTTATTCGTCACGGTGTACTGATAAGTGCTGAAGCTGAAGGTCACCGTGGAGACGCCCGACAGCTCCCGCACCAGATTGTCGTTGTAGTCAAGCATGCGGTACGGTCCGGCCGCGGCGATGACGATGGGGTCCGTAGTGTTGAAGAGTCCGATGCGGATGTTCGGTCCGCGCGGCCCGACACCGGCGAAATCGCCGAGCGAGATCTCGTCGACGTTGCTCACCACCGGCGTCTGGATCGTGACCTCCACCGGCAGTTCGAATTCGCCGCCATCCACCACGCCAGTGCTCGCCGCCAACACGAACTTGGGCTTATAGCTGCCGGCCATCTTCGGCGCGGTCAGCTTGAAGTCCAGCGTGGTGATCTGTCCGGGCTTCACGTCATCGGGAATCGGCGCCACGACCTCCGAATCCAGCCAAGTGGAGTTCATGAAGGCGAGCGCGATGTTGTCCTTGGCCGGTTTGAGCAGGAGCGGCAACGTCCCGCCCTTCTTCCAGGTCGTGATGCCCACGTTCTTGAAGGAGACGCGCAGCTCAGCCTCGTCGCCCGTGTTGAGCGACAGGTCGCGGGCGTTGGCCAGCATTCGCAGAGCCTTGAAGCCCGGTGCCGTATCGTCTCCGGCCTTGGCGTATTTCTTATTTACGACAACATCCAGGGTAAAGGCGCTACCGCCAACCCATGCGGTTTTTTCCGCGCCCAAAATGAATGTCTCCGAATATCGTCCGGCCGTGAGCGGCGCGAACAGCGTGAAGGTGAAGTGCCCGACCTGTCCGGGCGCGACCTTGGTTTCGGTAAGACGCGCCGGATGGCTGTTTTCCGGCCAGCTCACATCAGCGAACTTACTCGCGCGGTATTTTGGCGAGTAGGTGTAGACCGAGACGAACCGATCGCCGTCCTGCACCCAGGTTTGGCTGCCGGTATTCTTGAAGGCCACGGTGAAATCAATGGAGCGACCGGGCGCAACCTGCACTTGTTTTGCGGATCGCTGGACCTCTTTGGCGGACCATTTTGCCGTAGCGGCCTGCGCCGAGACGGAAGGAAACGCAAAAAACGCCGCCACCATCAAGGAGATTATGGCGGTCTTCCTATATATTAAGGAGTTCGCGAAGGTATTCGGCATAAGCTTAGGGCTCTCGCGGGCTCCCCCTCGATAGAAGTATAACATATTGAAGTGTGGAATGTGGAGTTTGAAATGTGGAGTCATAGCTGAGCTTTAGCTTCACGCTCCACACCCCCACTCCACACTCCGCTCTCCAAACTCCCCACTCCCAATCCCCGATGCTATACTCCATCCGCTTATGTCCACCGCACGCGCCATCGCCGGGAACACCGCCATCCAAGTAGCGGGAAGGGCCGCTTCCACGCTTTTGGGCGTGGCCACGGTCGCGGTGATGACCCGCCACCTGGGTCGAGAGGGCTATGGTGCCTTCACCACGGCCATGACCTTCCTGCAGTTCTTCGGCATCCTGGCGGATTTCGGGCTGACCCTCACGATCTCCAAACTGCTCTCCGAACCAAACGCGGACCGGAAAGCCGTGGCCTCGAACGTCTTCACCCTGCGCCTGGCACTCGCCGTCGCGCTCTTCGCCTGCGCCCCGCTGCTGGCCCTCGCCTTCCCCTATCCGTCGGCCATCCGCGTCGCCATCGCTATCGGCACGCTCTCCTTCCTGCAGATGACGCTCTCGAACGTGCTGTCCGGCATCTTCATGCAGCAGCTGGCCATGCGGCTCGTCGTGGCTGCGGAAGTCGCCGGACGCGTGGTGCTTTTCGGCCTGTCGCTCGCCGCCGCCCAGGCCGGCGCCGGCGTGACGACGTTCATGTGGGCGCTCGTCGCCGCGAACGCGGTGCAGTTCGCGCTCTCCTGGGTCTTTGCCCGCCGACTCATCCCGCTTGGTCTGGCCTACGACCGCGCGGTCTGGTCGCGCATCATCCGCGAATCCTGGCCCATTGCCGTATCCATCGCCTTCAACCTGGTGTATCTCAAGAGCGATGTCATCCTGCTCTCGCTCTTCCGCCCGCAGTCCGAAGTCGGCCTCTACGGCGCGGCCTACAAGGTGCTCGATGTGGTCACGGTAATCCCGACCGCCTTCATGGGGCTCGTCATGCCGATCCTCGCTGGCGTCTGGCTGGCCGGAGCCAAAGATGACTTTTCGCGTAAATTAAGCCGCGCTTTCGACTTCCTGACCATCGTGGCCCTACCGCTCGTCGCCGGCGCGGCCGTAGTCGGACGGGACCTGATGGCGCTCGTCGCCGGCCGCGACTTCGCCGAGTCCGGCGGGCTGCTGGCCGTACTCGTCATCGCCGGGGCCATGGTCTTCTGGAGCACGCTCTTCGGCACGACCGTCGTGGCCGTCGGGCTCCAACGGCGCATGGTCTGGGCGTACGGCATCGATGCCGTCCTGTCTTTTGCGCTCTACTTCCTGACTATTCCGCGCTGGGGCGCGTATGGCGCGGCTTGGAGCACGGTCTTCTCCGAGACGTTCATGGCCGTAGCCACGGCCTGGGCCATCGTCGCGAAAACCGGACACGCGCCGCCGCTCAAGAACGCCGCCAAAGCCGTGCTCGCCGCGCTCGCTATGGCCGCGCTCGTCTGGCTGCTGCCCGGCTGGCCCGTGCTCGTCCGCATCGTCCTCGGCGCCGCCGTCTATGCCGCGCTGATCCTGCTTTCGGGTGCGGTGGACCGCGATCTGCTGCGCCGCCTCTGGCGCCATGAGGCCGCCGTATGACCGCGCTGCTACCCATCGGACTCTCCGTGGCCGGCCTGCTTTTTGCCTGGCTCTGTTTCACCGACTTGCCGCTCGCCGTCGCCGTCTTCGCCGCCATTCTGCCGAGCTATCTTTTCCGTTTCTCTTTGCCGCTCCCAGGCTTCACCGTCCCGACCACCTTCCTGGAAATCTGTTTCGGGCTGCTGACCTTGGGTTGGCTCTACTCCGGCCGCGCCCGGCAGGCAGCGCCGCTCCTGAAACGCTGGGCCGCGCCGCTCCTGCTCCTCCTGGTCTCGGCCGCTATCGCCACGGCGATTGCCCCGGATCTCCGCGCGGCCCTCGGCATCCTGCGCGCCTATATCCTTGAGCCCGTTCTCTTCTTCTTCGTGGCCTCGACCACGCTCACCGACGAGACAGCCCGCCGCCGCGTAATCTATGCGCTCGGCGCCGCCGTCGCCGCCCTGAGCGCTCTCGCCATCTATCAGAAAATCACGGGCAACGGTATCCCGCCGGTCTGGCAGCCGGCCGATGTGCGCCGCGTCACTTCCGTCTTCGAGTACCCGAACGCGCTGGGGCTCTTCGTCGCGCCCGTCCTGCCCCTGCTCGCCGGGCTGACCGCGTTTCTGGCCTTTGATGGACGCAAAAAGCGCCGTTGGTTGGCGCTTCTGCCGGCCGCCGCGGCCCCGCTCGGTCTCATCGCCATCATTTTCGCGGTCTCCAAGGGCGCGGCCCTGGGCGCGGTCGCCGGCCTCCTGCTCGTGGGATTGCTTGATCGCCGTCTGCGCGCCGCGACGCTCATCACGATCATCGTCGCCTGCGTGACCATCATCTCGGTCCCGTCCATCCGCGGCTGGTTCGCGGTCCGCGCGGACCTACGGGACGCCTCCGGTTCCGTGCGCCAAATCGTCTGGGGCGAATCCTGGGCCATGCTCCGTGACCATCCCGTGTTCGGCGCCGGACTCTCCGGCTATCCGCTCGTCCTGCCGCCGTACCACGAGGCCGAATATATAGAGATTTTTCAATATCCGCACGACATCGTCCTGAACTTCTGGACCGAGCTCGGACTCACGGGCCTCGCGGCCTTCGGCTGGATTGTCGCCGCCTCGCTGCGCCGGCCCATCCGCCGCCTGCGCCGCGCCCACCCCGAAGCCTGGCTCGACGCGGCGCTCCTCGGTGCCTTCGCTGCGATCCTGGTCCACGGTCTTGTGGACGTCCCCTATTTCAAGAACGACCTGGCCATGGCCTTCTGGCTCCTCGCCGCGCTGGCGGCCGCGCCGCGCCCCAAAGACGGGACTGCGAACTGAAGAAGCAAAAACCCCGGATTGCCGGGGCATCATCGGCGGCGAATGCCGCTCTTTTTCAATTCTTCCTTCGTCTCGCGGCGAACCCGCGCTTGATCGGCCGCGGTCGGCTCGCCGAACGTCGTGCAGCCCACGTTGTGCTGGGCCTTCTGGTAGACCTTCCAGGCCGCCTGGCAGTCCAAGCAACGGTAGGCGTAAACCGTGCCGTCTGACTTGCGCAGCAAAGGAACCACTCCGGTCTTCTTCCTCTTTCCCATCATGTCCTCCCAAAACGCATCATTGCGGTACTCACCTTGACACAACCGGTCTGACTCGACAAGGACCGCATCGTCCGCCGACAAAAAACGCGGCCAAGCGGCCGCGTTCGCGCGTTCTACTGTTCCCGATCGCACTTCCAGGTGCCGATGAAGCCAGGCACGCTGACGATCTGTCCGGTGCCGCCGTTACGGGAAGTCATCTCACCCCTGAACACCCGGAGCACGTCGCCGGGATCGATCAGGTCGACCCTTTTCCCGACAAGCTGCAGCACGGCCGGATGGCCCGGCTCCGCGTCGAACTTGATCCGGCGCCCGTCCTGCTCGAAAGTCAGGTGGCGGGTTTCGGTCCCGTGGACCCGGCCGAAGATCGGAATCGGCACTGTGCCGTCGAGCAGCGTCGTCCACCGGCCCTGCACGTTGACGAGGCAGGTCACCGTGATGGCCGTGCACGTCTCGCCGACGCACACCTTCAGCTCAGCGCGGGGCTCCTGGCCGTCGGATGCGTCGAAGATGTCGCGCACGGCGATGAGACGCGCCCGGCCGTTGCCGAGATCTTGCACGACGGCGACGTTCGACGGCGTGACGGACCAGACGAAGGCACCCGAAGAGCCGTCCGATATCCGAGCCAGGAGCTCCACCGGACGGCCGCGCACGGCCTCAAGCGAAGTGAGGCCGACCGGCCCGTACTCCAGGCCGATGACCATCGACCGCACCGGCGCTGCCGCCCCGCCGGCCCAGGCCGGAATGGCGCAAGCCAGCGAAAAAACGAACAGCAACGTTCCAACCCATCGACCCATAAGGCACCCCGAGGACTTGAGAAATGAACCTTTCGCACCCTAGCATCTGTTGGCCATATTTTCAACCCCCTGACGTCCGTCGGGCATCGACAAAAAAGCCGCCCAGGCAGGGCGGCTTTGAGGCGCTTTTTTCCGCGATGGCCTCACCGCTTCCCGTACAGCCCCAAATCCCAGACGCCCGTGGCCGAAATGACGCCATCAGTGATGCGTCCGGCGACCATTAGTTTCTCGCGCAGGCGGACGCTCCGCACGGCGATGGCCGCCGGCTTCTTGATGCCGCGCCAAAGTTTCGCCTCGGCGACCTCGATCAGCGCGTTGTTGTACTTGTTGCCGTTCAGGTTGAAGGAGATGGAATCGTCGCCGATGCCGGTCACGATGCCGTAGAAATACTCACGCCCCTTGAGCGAACTGTCGCTCAAGGTCTTGGCCGCGATCGAAGTCGGTGTGACGAAACCGGTGACCTTCACCTTGTCGCCGGTGGCGACGCTGGCGAGGGTGAGAGTCGGGGCGTCCGCGGTTTCGGCCAAAAGGGCCGTGCTTGCGTCCACGAGCGTGATTGCGCCCTTCTTGCCCACGGCCACGGACAGGATGAACCCGTCGATTGTGGCCACGGTGCCGGTGATGGTCACGGGCTTCGGCGGTTTTGGTTTTATGACCTTCTTCGTCGCGGCGGAAACGGACAGCGGCAATGCGGCCGAACAGGCGATGATGGTCAAAATGGCAGACAAGCGGCGGAAGTTAGTCATAGTAGGGCCATTATACACCACACCTTCCTCCGTTTGCCCAGACCCGCCGCTGATTTAAGGGGTCAAACCCGGGTCTGACCCCTTAATCGCTTAGTCTTTACACCCTGACCGCCACATGCTAGTTTTGGCCCAGTTGGCTCTTTTCCGAAGGAACGCCATGAACAACGGAGTCGCAGAAAACGACCTCGCCGACCGCATCATCAGCTACCTCAACGCGGAGCAGAAGGGGGGCTTCACCATCGTCACGGCGGAAGAGGGCCTGCGGATGGATTTCAGCGTGGAACCCAAACCCGACGGCATGCCGTTCGCGCTCGTGACCGAATTCCACATGGGCGACCTCGTCGACTACGCGCCGACCCGCCTCGCGGCGGCCAAGATGGCCATCGACTCGACCCGCCGCAATCTGCGGTTCGTGCTCGAGTACAAGGGCAGTGGCTCCTGGCTGTCCGACCTCCTGACCGGCACCCGCCGCTTCAGCCTGGAGGAAAAGGAGGCCGCGCAAAGCAAACTCGAGTTTCTCGACGCCTGGGTCGCGAAGAACGTCCCGCCCGAAAAACCGTAACTTCAAAACCGGTCTTGCGACCGGTTTTTTCTGTGTCTGCAGTTCGGTTCTGGTCCGCGCTACATGAGCAGGGCCGCCAGAACGCCCGTCGCCATCGTGGCTGCGAGGAAATGGCCGGAGTCGGAGGCCAAGCGCTTGAGCCGGAGCTCCGGCGGGCAATTGCCCCACAAAAGCGAGCTGCCCACGACCGGCACGACGAAACAGATCCAGATCATCGCCAGATAGCCGAATGTGCCGGCCTTCGGCTGACCGTTCGCCACCATATTCTTCATCACGAAGGCGACGAAGAACGAATTCAGCGCGGACAGGAGGAACTGCAGGGCGTACTGCTTGGGCATCTGCGGCTTGGCCTCGGCGATCTTCTTCGCCTGTTCCTCTTTCGTGAGCTTATCGAACCCCAAATAGGCCATGTGCCAACGGCCCATCGGCGTGAACGGCCCGTACCAGACGGTGCCGATGAGGGCGCCCAACACGGCACCCAAGAACGTGACGACGAGAATTGAAAGCATGACGATACGTTAAATTGATTATAATGGCGGTTTCGGACAGTATACCCCACCCCAGCGCGCGGCCGAAACCTGGTCAAGCGCCGTCGAAAATGGCACCGACGGCAACGGGGCCTGTCGGGAAAGACCAGAGACCATGTGTGTAAGAATAGGGCGGTCGACCCGTCTTATATCCTATATACTTATCCCATAACTAACCGTAAACTCCTCTCTCTTATGAAGAAGATCATGCTTCCCGGCATGGTGGGTACCGCCCTGCTCGCCGCCTTCATCGCCGCCATGCCGGCTATCGCAGCCACGGCTTCGCCCTCGCCGCTCGATTCTGATCGCGACGGGCTCACTAACGCCCAAGAGAAACGCCTGGGGACCAACCCGTTCCGCGCCGACACCGACCGCGACGGCCTCTTCGACGGCCGCGAAGTCGCCCTCGGCACCGATCCGAAGAAGGCCGACACCGACAAGGACGGCATCAAGGACGGCAAGGAACTGCTGGCCGGCACTGATCCGCTCAAGTCCGACACGGACGGCGACGGCCTGACCGACGGACGTGAATCCCGGCTCGGCACCGATGCGCTCGACAAGGACTCGGACGGCGACGGCCTCGACGACGGCGCGGAAATCTCCCGCCGCACCGATCCGACCGACTCCGACACGGACAATGACGGCCTCGACGACGGCGAAGAGATCAAGGACGGCACGAACCCGCTCAACCGGGACTCCGACCGCGACGGCCTGACCGACGGCCAGGAGATCAAGGACGGCACCGACCCGGAGAAAGCCGATTCCGACGGCGACGGCATGAGTGACGGCCTGGAGGAGCAGCTCGGTTCTGACCCGAAACTGTCGAGCAAGCGCGACGAGTCGCGCGGCGACAGCCAATTCCTCTCCAACGACGACGAGAAGAAGATCGATGATCGCGCTGGCGCCGATGACACCAAAACGACCGGCGAACGAGACTGAAGAACCTGACGCTGCAGGAAAACCCGCCTTACTTGGCGGGTTTTCCATTGGCCGACATAGCCGCAGCCACAACTGATTTTCTGGCAGTCGATATGGCCTATCGCCTGTCCTGGGACTGAGCGGCGGCCGCAGCCGGTGCCTCGCCCATCACGGAACTGAACTGCGCGAACTTCACGAACAGCAGGCCGAAGACCAGCACCATGATCGCCGGCGCGGCGAGCGACAGCCAGTTGCGCCGGCGCGGCCGGAAGGTCTTGAGCAGCAGCGAATTGGCGACCACGGACACCGAACTCATGGCCATGGCGAGACCCGCCAGCTCCGGTTTGAGAATCAGGCCCATCGAGAAGAACGCGCGGGCGGCGATCGGTATGCCGACCACGTTGTAGAACAGGGCGAAGAACATGTTCTGCCGGATCTTGCCCATGGTCTCGCGCGACAGCTCGATGGCCGTCACCACGTCGTTCAGGTCGTTCTTCATGATGACGATGCCGCCGGTCTCCATGGCCACGTCCGTGCCGCCGCCCATGGCGATGCCAAGGTCGGCCTGCGCCAGCGCCGGCGAATCGTTGATGCCGTCGCCGACCATGGCCACCTTCTTGCCGGCTTCCTGCAGGCGCCTCACCTCGCGCGCCTTGTCCTCTGGCAAGACCTCGGCCAGGACCGACGCGATGCCGACCTGCGCCGCGATGTGCCGCGCGGTCCGCTCGTTGTCGCCGGTGATCATCCAGGTCTCGATGCCCATCTTGTTGAGCTTTTCCACGGCCGCGCGCGAAGTCTCCTTGACCGTGTCGGCCACGGCCAGCGCCCCGACGATCTCCTTCGCGTCCGCGAGCAGCATGACCGTCTTGCCCTGTTCCTCCAGTCTGGCGACCTTGCGCTCGTAGCGCCCCGTGTCGTGTCCGGCCTTTTCCGCCATCAGCTTGCGGTTGCCGAACCAATATTTCTGCCCCGCCACTACGGCCGTGACGCCGAAACCGGGAATCGCCTGGAAGTCCGAGGCCGCTTCCGCGCCGATGCCCTCCTCTTCCGCATAGCGGCAGATGGCTTCGGCGAGCGGATGCTCCGAGAGTTTCTCGATGCCGGCGGCGACGGCCGCGATTTCGTCCTCCGTCCGTCCGCCGAACGCCAGCGTGTCCGTCACTTCGGGCTTGCCCTTGGTCAGCGTGCCGGTCTTGTCGAAGACCACTGCCTTTATCTTGCAGGCCGCCTCCAACGGTTCGCCGCCCTTGATCAGGATGCCGTTCTCCGCGCCCTTGCCGGTGCCCACCATGATGGCGGTCGGCGTCGCTAGTCCCAAGGCGCACGGGCAGGCGATGACCAGCACCGCCGTAAACGCCATGAGCGAGAACGACAGGCCTGCGCCGAGAAGCATCCAGACCGCGAATGTCGCGGCCGCGAGGACCAGGACGATCGGCACGAAACGCGCGGAGATGCGGTCCGCGAACGCCTGGATTGGGGCCTTCGAACCCTGTGCCTGCTCGATGAGCTGGATGATCTGCGCGAGCGCGGTCTCGCTGCCCACACGGGTCGCGCGGAACTCGAAGCTGCCGTTCTTGTTGATGGTGGCGCCGATTACCCGGTCGCCGACGCGCTTGTCCACCGGCATGCTCTCGCCCGTAATCATGGACTCGTCGATGGCCGACGTGCCGGAGATGATTTCGCCGTCCACCGGGACCTTTTCGCCCGGCCGCACCACGACGATGTCGCCCTTCACCACCTGTTCCGTAGGGATATCCGCGGTCGCCGTGCCGCGGCGCACGCGCGCGGTCTTGGCCTGCAGGCCCATCAGCCGCTTGAGCGCCTCCGAGGTCTTGCCCTTGGTGCGCGTCTCCAGCCACTTGCCGAGCATCACGAAAGTGATGAGGAAGGCCGAGGTCTCGAAGTAGAGCTCCGGGATCTTCGCACCGCCCAGACCGATGAGACTGCCCTTCGTCGCCGCGTACAGCACGAGGTTGATGAGGCTGTAGACGTAGGCCGTGGTCGTGCCGATGGCGATGAGCGTATCCATGTTGGAAGTCCGCATCTTCAGGCTGGACCACATGCCTCGATAGAACCCGGCGCCGATGATGAATTGCACCGGCGTCGAGAGGATCAGCGAGACGAGCCCGACCCATGGCAGCAGCGCCTGCCGTCCCGGAAGCCACGGGAAGAAGTCGTACAGCATGAACCAGAGCAGCGGCAGGCTGAACGCCAATCCGGCTAGGAAGCGGTTGCGGAACGAGGCGCTTTCGGCCGCGCGGCGCCGCCGCTCCTCTTCCGGATCGGTCTTGTCCGCAATCTCGGCGCGGTAGCCGGTCTTGCGAATGCGCTCGGCAAGCGCGTTGATGTCGGTCGCCTTCCCATCGAAGACGACGCGGGCCTTCTCGGCCGCGAAGTTGACGTAGGCCTCCTTGACGCCCTTCTCCTTGCGCAGGCTCCGCTCGATGAGCCCGGCGCAGGACGAGCAGTGCATGCCGCCGATGACGAAGGTCGCGCGCTTCTCTCCGGCGGCTTCAACTGTCGTCGCAGGCGCCTCCGGCACCGGCGCGGATTGCGGCAGCTGATGTGCCGCCGGTTCCGCGGCCGGACGGGTGCCTCCGCTTTCGAGCAGGGCCCCGGATTGAAGGACCCGCGACATGTTTTCCATCAGCTTGTCGATTTCCGGAGCGCCTTGCGGATACTCGACGGCGCTCTGGCGGCGGGAGACGATCTTGCCCGCGAAGTAAGGCCGGCCGGATTCGCCGCTCCGCACTTCGCCCTCCGCTTCCGTCACGGTCTCGAAACGCAGTTTCAGGCTCTTACCGCCGGCCGTCGGCGCCGGCTGGTCCGCGATTTCCGGCTGCGCGGCCGGAGCGGCCGCAGAAGTCACGGCCGCCGTTTTGGCGGCATCGGGCGCTTCGTGCGAATCGCCTTTCACCTCCTGCGAAACGATGCCGTAACCCAACTCCTTGATGGCCGCCGCGACCGAATCTGGTGCCGTGCCCGCATCCGCCGTGATGGAACAGTCGCCGGTCGCCGCGCTGACTTTGACTTCCCGCACGCCCGGCAGTTCGCCGACGGCCTCGCGGATCAGCCCCTCGCAGGACGCGCAGTGCAGGCCGCTCAATTTAAGATGGATGTCCATAGTTCCGTCATCAGTTAAGTTCATATCCCTTTTCGGACAGCTTGACGCGGACCAGCTCCGCCGGGAGCTCCGCGGCGGCGTCGACCGTCACGAGCCCGCTGGCCATGTCCACCGCCACCCGTGTGACGCCGGCGAGCCGCATCAGGATGAGCGTAATCATCTTGACGCAGGCCTCGCAGGTGATGTTCCTGACCCTGAATTCCTGTCTGCTCATATAATTGAAATTATTTGACGTGAATTATCCCGCGCCGGACCATGCCCATCGGGCAGGTGAAGACATAATCTCCGGGTGCGGTCGGCGTGAACCTGATGACCGTCGGTTCCGGATAGGCGTCGTAGACGTAGACGCCCAACTGGTCGTTGCGGTAGCCGATGGCACAACCGTAGGGCTCGTGGCTCGCCGTAACCGTCCATTCGACGGGCAGGCCGGCCCGCACCGTGAATTCGTTCGGGCTCACGTCGTCATCATCCCGGGAAACGAGTTTTTGGACGTCCGCCGCCTGCTGGACCTGGCCCGTGACCGTCCGGCGCGGCTGGGCTCCGCCGCCGCAGCCGCAGCCGCCTCCGCCAGCGCCGCAAGAACCGCCGCCCGACGGATATGGCGTCGGCGGGGCGATGGCGGCCGCGAGGCCGATTGGGGCCGCCGGCGCCGCGGCGGACGACTCCGACCCGGCATCGCCGTCAACGACGTTGAAGACGCCGCGGTACATGCCCATGGAGCAGGAGAACGGCAGCGCGCCGGACTGCTGCGGCGTGAACTCGATGACGTTCTCCCCGCTGTTCAGGCGCTGGTAGATCCCCTGCGACGGCATGGAGATGGAGGCGGCGCAGGAATAGGGACTCTCGGACGTGATGATCCACTTGACCGGTACGCCCCGCCTGACGGTAAAGGAATTCGGTGAATATCCGGCGTCCGCTTGGGTCATGCGGACCACCTGGGCCCCGCTCTGGTCCACCTCGGCCGCCACTGCCGCCGACGTCTTGATCCGGAACAATCCCGGATTGAAGCCAGCCAGCGCCAAGCCGTTGCCGAGGTTCGTCAGTCCGAAGAGCAGCACGGCCACGCCGACCGTGGCATAGAACAGGCGCGCCGTCGCGCCTTTGATGACCGAGGTCAATCCGCCGATGCCGAGGAGCGCCGGCACGGTGCCGAGGGCGAACATCCCCATGACCGTCGCGCCCTGGATGGCGCTTCCCGTGCCGATGGCGAAGATCTGCATGCTCTGCGTAAAACCGCAGGGCAGGAAGAACGTCAGGGCACCGGTGACGAGCGAACCTCCATGGCTGTACTCGCCGCTATGCCGGCTCAATCCGAGCATACGGCCGATCGACGGCGGCAGCGTCAGGCCGCCCTCCTTGAGACGCGGCGACACGCCCGTGAGCTTGATGCCCATAAGCACCATCACGCCGCCGACCGCGAGCGTCATGAACGCCAGGAATCCGGCCGAGGGCTTTGCCACGCTGCCGACGAGCCCCAATAGGGATCCGAAGAAGGCGTAGCCGCCGACTCGGCCGATGTTGAAGTACAGGTGCGGACGGAATTTCTGCCACGCCGTGGCCTCCGGGTGCTGTTCGGCGTGCCGCGCGGACAGGCCCAAGATGAGCCCGCCGACCAATGCCATACAGCTTGAGACGCCGGCCACCAGGCCGACGAGCAGGGCCACGGCCGAAGTCACGTTCTGGCTGTCGAAGGCGAAGCCGGCCGTCCCGAGCGATCGGTAGGCCAGATAAAGGCCGGAGACGATGAGCGCCCCGATGCCCAGGTTGCGGTAATCCGCCCCGTCGCTTGAGAGCCATGGGCTTTTCCCGCCCACGCCGATATCATAACCCGCCTCCCTTACGGCCCGGATGATCTCGGCTTTGCTGGGGATGTCCGCGCCGTGGCTTAGCACGGCCTCGCCCTTGCGGTAATCGACTTCGACTTTTTTGACTCCTTGCACCTGACCGATCTGGTCTTCGAGCAGCAGCTCGCAGGAACGGCAGTGCATTCCTTTAATAGGTACGACAATGCGCTTCATAGGTTAAGGTTCGGAATTAGACCGATGAACCCGCCCATGAAGTCACTCTTTCTTGATGGTCGTGCCGACGAGTTTAGATGCGGAAAAAATCGGACCGGCGCGTATCGGCGCTTCCGTTGCGGACGCCGCGGACGAAACATCAAGATGAGTCTTCGAGTCCTGAACTGTCGGTTGATCTATCAGCTGCGTGTTGCGCGGCGCGGCTCCGGCCTCGCTCTTGGCCGGCTGCTGGTTATGTTCGACGGAAAACGGGCACTCGCCGCCCGCAGGACGCCCATGATCGGCGAGGCGAGGGCCAGAATCTGCGACATGGTAGGCCGGCGGCGGAGCCGTCCGCTCATTGACGCATTGCTCGACGGCCGCACCGGCAATCGGACGGGCCGCCGCGGCCGGCGGCGCCCCGGCAATGCAAACGAAACAGTTGCCGGTCAGGACGACGGCCGTCGCGACGGCTTTGGCGATAAGGCGCGTCCAGACCTCCATAATCATTTCTTGCGCCACGACATGCCGCAGACCCGCAGGATCTCCTTGATGAAGCCGTCACGCTCCTTCTCGCTCTTCGAAGCCAGGGCCGCGCCGCACGTGCGCAGGTGGCTCTCCAGTATCAGGCTGTTCGACTGCTGCAGGATGCCGATGACGGCGTTCGTCTGCTGGATGATGTCCATGCAATAACGGTCAGCCTCGGCCATCTTGATGACGGTCTCGAGCTGCCCGCTCGCCTTCTGCAGATTCTTTTTGACCTGCGTCGTATATGGCTCGATCATAATCTTCCGCTTGATATGGATACCCCTACCTATGGTATAGGTTACAGCTGGCACAAAGGAGCGTCAATACTGGCGCCATCCGGCGCTGGGTGGTACGGCAAAACCGCGCCTCAACGGCGCGGTTTTCTGTTCCTGATGGCTCTGCTCCGTGCCCCTGATCCATGTCGCCGCGCAGGCGGAATTACGCCGTTTTGGCGCAAAACGCCGTAGCAGCGCTATCGCCCGCGCACCGCCGTTTTCCGTCCGAACCGCCGCAGCAGGCTGGCGTTCGCCGCGACGATGACCGTAGACAGGGACATGAGCACCGCGGACCAGGCCGGCTGCATGACGAAACCGACCGGCGCCAGCACGCCCGCGGCGAGCGGCAGGGCGATGATGTTGTAGCCCGAAGCCCACCACAGGTTCTGCATCATTTTCGCGTAAGTAGCCCGCGACAGGGCGATGATGCGCGGGATGTCGCGCGGATCGTTGCGGACCAGGATGATACCGGCCGACTCGATTGCCACGTTGGTGCCCGCGCCGATGGCGATGCCCAAGTCGGCCTGGGTCAGGGCCGGCGCGTCGTTGATGCCGTCGCCGACCATGGCCACCCGCCTCCCCTTCCCCTGCAGCATCCTGACCTTCGCCGCCTTGTCCCCCGGCAGGACGCGTGCGAAAACCTCGTCTATCCCGAGCTCGCCGGCCACCCAAGCCGCCACGTCCTCCGAGTCCCCGGTGATCATGCCCACGGAAACGCCCGCCTCCTTGAGCGCCCGGATGGCCTGCCGCGACTCCTCGCGAATCACGTCCGCGAGCGCAATCGCCCCCACGGCCGCGCCGCCGCGCAATACATATATGATGGTCTTGCCCTTCCGATTTTCTGCCTCGATTTCCGCTGCGGCGGCATCCGGAATTTTAGCTCCATAGAGCTCCAATAGGGACTGACCGCCAGTCGCTATCTCCTCACCCTCGACAGTTCCTTTAACGCCCTGGCCGGGAACACGGGTGAACCCGACGACCGCCGGCGCTGCCGCTCCAGACTCACGCGCCCGGCGCACGATGGCCCTGGCGATGACGTGCTCCGACGGCGCGTCCACGGCCGCCGCGAGCCGCAGCATCTCGTCAGCGGCGCCGCCGACGAAATTCCACACGCGCTCCACGCCGTATTCTCCTTTGGTGAGCGTGCCTGTCTTGTCGAACAGCACCACGTCCACGTCCTTAGCCGCCTCGAGGGCCAGCCGCTGCTTCACGAGAAAACCGTTCCGGGCCGCGAGCGCCGTCGAGATGGAAGCCACGAGCGGCACGGCCAGCCCGAGCGCGTGCGGGCAGGCGACTACGAGCACCGCCACCATGCGCTCCACCGCGTAGCCGAACGGCGCGAAAAACACCCAGACGACGAGGGTCAGCAGGCCGCCGCCGATCGCCACGGCGGTCAGGAGCCGGGCTGCGCGGTCCGCGAGCGTCTGCAAACGCGACTTCGATGACTGGGCTTCGGCCACGAGCCGCATCACGCCGGCGAGGAACGTCCGGTCGCCGATCTTCGCGGCCCGCACCGTGAGCGCCCCGTCGCCGTTCACGGTCCCGGCCGTCACTCCGGCGCCCGGCTTCTTGGCCACCGGCCGCGACTCGCCGGTCACCGCGGACTCGTCCACTTCGGATTCGCCGGATTCGACCAGGCCGTCCGCCGCGACCTTGCCGCCGGGTCGCACCAGGAAAAAGTCGTTCTCACGCAGTTCCGCGAGCGGCACGCTGACCGTCTGCCCGCCGCGCTGGACCTCGACGGTATCCGGCATCAGTTTGGCCAGCTCCTTTAGCGCGCCCTGCGTGCCCTGCACCGCGCGCATCTCCAGCCAGTGGCCCAGAAGCATCACCGTGATGAGCGTGGTGAGCTCCCAATAGAGCGGCTCGCCTCCGACGAAAAGAGTGGCCACGCTCCAGAGATACGCGGCCGTGATCGCGATGGCGATGAGCGTCATCATTCCCGGAAGGCGGCCGCGGATTTCGCGCCACGCGCCTTGCAGAAAGACCCAGCCGCCGTAGAAGAAGACCGCGCTGCCCAGCGCCATGACCAGGTAGCGGAGACCGGAAAACGCCGGGATGACCCGCCACTGCGCGAGGATGACCGGCGCGGTGAGCGCAAGCGAGATCCAGAACTTCCGCGCGAACATCGTTAGAGAATGGCCCGTGTGCTTGCCGGGCGGCGCCGACGCAGCCGCGCCGTGCTGACCAGCGTGCTGACCAGAATGCTGGCCAGCATGTCCCATCGACGGCGAACCATGCCCGGTCGGCACCAATTCCATGCCGCACTCGGGACAGCGCCCCGGCGCGTCACGTCGGATTTCGGGATGCATCGGGCAGGTGTAGTCCATGGTCGCGCCGCATCACGAGACTATTTCTTCTGTTTCGCCAGCCACTTCCAGAGCGCGACGATGCCGAGGATGAGCAGAGCCCAGACGAGACCCACGGTGACGACGTGCGCGAGCACGCCCCACCATGACCAGCCGCCGTAGCTCCAGCCCATCATGCCGTAAGGGGCCGCAGACCAGCCGACATTCGACCAACCCATCATGCCGCCGCCCCAACCCATCATCGAATACGATTCGTTGTCCTGTGTCGCGTCGCCCGCGGCGGCGTTGCAGCCGCTCATGCGCTTGCCCAAATTGATGTGCATCTGCCGCTCACCGTTTTCACCGAGGCGGGCCTTGAGCGATTCGTTCATCGCCGCATGGCGGGAACCCATCATCAGTCCCATGTAATAGTCGCCCAACACGTCGAAGTTGTCGTCCGTCAGATCGGCGCAGGTCGATTGCTTCGACTGCAGCCGTTCCCAGACCGCCTTGCCGGCGGCTTCGTCCTTTGCCGTTTCCGTGACAGCCGCCTGATCGGCGTCCTGGCGGAAAAAACCGCCCATCATCCCCTGCGCGAATGCCGGCAGGGCGACGAGGGAGCCTAACAGCGAGACTGCAGCCACGAATTTTTTCAGGTGCATACAAAAATAAATGAAGGATTAATGGATAACCACATATTACCACGCGGCCGAATGGAGCGGGCAATGGGCCAGTCAATGGGGTTCGCATCTGAAGAGCGGGTGGATTTCCGCTCCTTCGCCCGCATCGCTTTCGGGCCGCATCGCCACATAAAGTGGTCGGGCGCGGCTTTACATTCGACCCCCCGGCCATGCTAGTTTTGGCTGCGCTGCCTCTTTTTTAAGGAAAATATGGAACCGGGCACCGTAGTCGCCGACCTCCCCCGACCGCATCATCAGCTACCTCAACGCGAAACGGAACGGGGTCTTCACCATCGTCACGACGGAAGAGTGTCGGCGGCTGGATTTCAGCGTGAACCAAAAACCGGACAGCCTGCCGTTCGCGCTAATCACCGAGTTCTACCTCGGTGACCTCTTCAGCTACTTCCCTTCGCGTCTCGCCACCGACCGCCTGGTCATCGACTCGACGCGCCGCGAACTGCGTTTCAGGTTCAAGCGGCGCGCCTTCTGGTGGTGACCGTTCACTTGGCTGATGGACGACTACCGCGGCTTCAGCCGGAAAGAGAAGCAGGAGGCGCGGCGCGGGCTCGCCGAGCTTGACGCCCGGGTCGCGCAGAACGTCCCGCCCGAAAACCCTAATCCAAAAACCGGCCGTCGGGCCGGTTTTTTTTCGCGTCCGCAGCGGTTACGGTGGCATTACCTCCCGTCGCCCATGGCATACGGCGCCGGCAGAAGATCCGTGACTGCCGCCCGCACGGCCTGTCCGTCTTTGGTCACGGCGGCTTCGGCCCGCGGCGCGTAATCCAGTATCATTTGGCGACAGTTCCCGCACGGAGACAGCACCAAGAGGCCGTGTTTGCCGAAAGTAACGGCCGCGAATCGCCGGTATTCCCTTTCCCCGGCCGAAATGGCCGCGCCCATAGCCACGGTCTCCGCGCAGGCGCCGAATCCCGAACCCTCGACACTCATGCCCACGAAGACGCGGCCGCCCGCCGTCAGCACGGCCGCGGCCACGGTGTTGCGTCCATCGAGATAGTTCTTGTTCAGGGCCTCGCCCGCGGCCTCGATGAGCCGACGGTCCACGTCGTCCAGTTCCTTATACATAGCGCGCCGATTATAAAGTGATAACGACAAACCGATAAAAGATGTTCCCGCGGATGGGCGGCGGGACCGCGTTCAGGCGCCGGCGCCCTTCCAGGCCAGCTCGAAAACCGTGCGCATCATGCCAGCTATAGTCTCATCCTCGATGATGACGCCAATGAGGGTATTCCTCTTGAAATTGATAATGGAAACCTTGGATTCGCCGTACATGGTGATTTCCGCCTCATACGGGAAATCGGCCGCAGGAATGGCACGCGATACGACCAGCGTTTTTTTGGCCGCGTTCCGGTAGATTTCCCTGTTGTATTTCCGGCTGAACGGGGTGTCGGGAAAAATCGCCCTCGTGGCAATGCCGAGGCGTTGTTTTCTCCTGATGTAGTCCTGGACGAAGCGCTCGGGCAGAAGGCCCATCAGCTTTTCGACGTTGCTGTAGGCGACCATCTCGTAGGCTCTCGGCTCGCTAACGTGGTCTTCGTAGACGGACAGGATGCCTTCAAGCCCCTCAAAGAAACGCACGCGCGGCTTACTGGGGGTGAGCGAGTAGAGGCCCTCGATCTCGGGCAGAAGCTTCGTGGCCCGCTCGGCGCGCTCCTCGGCCAGACGGATCTGCGACTTCGTGAAATTGATGAGGCGCGCCGGTTTCTCTATCTGATAGCAGAGCTTCTTTTTGCGCTCGATCTCGGTGACCAGCCCTTTGACCGCGAGATCAGTCAGAAGGTGATAGACCGTCGTGCGGTTGAGCTTGGTGATTTCCGCGACTTTCGACGGGAAGGCCGCACCCAGCTCCAGGACGGCGGCGTAGACCGCGGCCGCCTTTTCGGAAAGGCCGATGTCCTTCAGTTTCTTGGCCAATACGGCGGAATCCATACGACAAGCATAGCATTATTTGCCAATTTTTGTCAATTTAAACGCACAAATAATTTTAATAACTAATAAATAGGCTTAATTTAGATAAAATTCATCCTAAATTCTGGTAATTCAAAACAACAATTATTGAAATAATGCTATTCTGCCATCAAGAAGCGGGAGGGACTCGCTTCGAAAAACGATGGCTCTTTAAAGGGAGAATACGATGGCTGAGAACAAGATTACCGCCGCTGATATCGCCGCTGACCCCAACGTCAAGGCGCTGTGGGCCCTGCTCATCGGCCAGCTCGTCGGCCGCCACATGCTCTGCACCTGCTGCGGCACGACGAAGAAGGAGGATGATGAGCGCATCCTCGATCTCCTTCGGGGCATGGGGTTCGGGGAGGCCGTCGCTCGGGCCGAGAAGGTCTTCAATGACCGGCATGAGCAGGCGCGGCGGGAGAGGAGGTGGTGCGGCGGACCCTATCACCTCATTGTGGTGGCCGGTTCTGGCGACTTGCTTAAGTGCCTGATCGAAGATGCCGAATCGGTCTTCGAAAAAAGCAAGCCGCGGTAACCCCCGACCACCGACTATCCAGGGTCGTTAAACCTGGCGTAATACTCCGGGGCAGCTCCGGGGCGCCCGACGAGCGGTCATCGTCAATCGCGGGCAGCTCATCGCCCGCGTGCTGGCCCGAGCCGCTTGGCTCGGGACTTCACTCGAGACGGCCAGCTTTGAGGAGGCTTGCCGTCCGGAGCGGAGTTCTTTCCAACGCGGGCAGCTATGCCATCGGCGCAGGCCGGAAAAATAGCGGAGACGCCGTGCTTCTCGACAGATACCCGGTCGTGCGCAAGGTCATGGCGGCCGTGCTGTTCCTTTACGGGATCAACGCGGTGCGGCACATGGCGGACGCGACGACGGAGCGCCAGCTCGCATCGTGGCGGGCCGTCGCCGTCGTGAGTTTCGCCTGCGCGGCGGCCCATCTCATCGGGCTCCTCATCCGTCCGGTCAGACGGCAGGGGGAAACCGGCCACTCCCGCCGTTAAAGGGGATGTAATACTCCGGGGCAGCTCCGGGGCGCCTGACGAGCGGTCATCGTCGGCCGTGGGCGGCTTACCGCCCACGGTCCTTCCCGGGCCGATTGGCCCGGGTTTTTGATCTCCCGCCCCTTCCTGCTAGAGTCGCTGGCGGGAGGACGCATGGGACAGGAAAAATGGACCGTCGAGGGCTGTATCGTGGAAGATGTCCGGGAAGTCATTTCGGGCTTCATGGCCGAATACCGCATCAAGGGTCGGCTCGCCGGATTGACGGCCATTAGGGCGAAAATCCCGCTCAAGGAGTTCCGGGAGCGGCTGCGCGAGCGGCTCGTCGGCCGCCGCATGATGGACGACCGCGGCGACCCCGTGATGAAAGCGCTGAAGCGCGCTCGGGTGCCGTCGCCCGTCGAGCTGAGGAGCAGGTGGCTGCCGGCCGCCTTTGCGGGAAGCGTCGGGATCGAAATCACCGAAGATGCCGTCGAGATGACGGTGGCGGTCCCTCCGCCCAGGAAGGCATACGCGCGCTAAAGACTTTCCGACCGCCCGGCGGTCGGCTTTTTTATGCCGAAAAAACCGCCGGTGGGCGGTTTTGCCGGAACATCAATCTATGATTTCTTGCTTGCCGTTCGCCAACCTCTCCCGCCATTTCTGGAGCTCTTCGGGCGTCTGCCCCGACCAATCCTCGAGTTCGCCGACGATTTTCAGCGACACGTGGGTACGATATGAGCGCGTCGGATTGCCCGGGAATAACTTGTTCGTGACGTTCGGGTCGTTTTCGAAGCCCTCCGCCGGCTCGACCACATACACTCGCTCGCGTCCCTCCCCCTTCGCCAGCGCGGCGGCGAGTCCGGCCCCGTTGGCGAGGGCGGTGAAGTACACGTGTTTCATTTTCAGCTCGTCTACATAATTGGACTTGTTTCCCGCGGTCAGGAAATCGCCGATGCGCAGATCAGCTTTTGTCCCGTGATAGAACGGGCCCTTGTCGGATGGCCGGTCGTCGAACGAGGCCGCCAGCTCATGATTCTTTTTTGCCTTGTCGGAATCGCCCAGCTCCTCATGGCATTTGGCGATAGCCGAATGGAGCACGGGGAAGGCGCTCTTTACCGTATCGTCATTTAGTTTCAGTGCGAGAGCCAAAGCCGTTTCGAGCCAGCGCAACCGGTCGGAGATGCTTTTCTGATGTCGGGCGACGAAATGCGCTGAAATGAATTTTTCATGGTCCTCTCCGGCCTCGTTCCAGGCTTGCAGAAAAACCACGCCCGCCTCTTCGAGGTTGCCTTTCTGTTCCAGGCCGATGCCTTGGAGACAGAGTCTGACGATGCTGTTTTTTGGGCTGAATTCCATATCGACTTGCATATTACATTAGGACAACGAAAAAACCGATGCCCGAGGGTATCGGTTTTGTCGTGGCGGTGTACGCGAGTTCAGTGCCCCAGACTGCTGTATATGTTAGGGCTTTTTCGGGGGTCGGATAAGGCGAAAATGAGACAAATGCGACAGTGCTTGGGGTATCTGATTATGGGCGCACGGGCAATAGGTGCTCGACGTTAGTATTACGTCGTATCACCACACCATTTCGTGCCGCGCGAACGCGGGCACGGCATACTCCCATATAATCGATGGCATCCTTTTTATGAAGCACCACGTCCTCGTTCTTTTCTATGCCGATGTAGCGTCGGCCTTCGAGGACCGCTGATACTAGGAAGCTGCCGCTACCACAGGCGTTATCCAAGACAACATCATTCGGTCTAGTAAAGGTCCTAATCAAGTACCGGCCGAGTTCGACGGGTTTTTGAGTGGGGTGCCAAACGGGACCCTCGCTTTCGGCCGTTTTGAAATAAACGACATCGCACGGATAACGCTTTCCATCCTCGCTTTTCACCTCGACAGGCACAAAATCTCCGTAACTCCCTGTAAGTTGATCCTTGCGGACACCCTTGTTAAAGGGCTTTCCTTGAGTCATCTGCGGATTGTAGGTCGGTTGTCTTTTATAGAAGACACAGATGTCCTCATGCTTTCTAAGCGGCTGTTTTTTTGCGTTCAAAAAATTGGTTGGTTTCGATTTTTCCCAAATAATCTTGTACTTAAAAATTTTTTCGTTACTTAAGACGAGCTTCGCTGTAAACAAGCCCTGGGACGTGAGGACGATTGCGCCGTTGGGCTTGATTATCCGTTCGTATTGATTCCAAAGCCGATCCAGCGGTATCACCGAATCCCACGCATTTTGCGTAGTCCCATACGGAAGATCGCAAAGCACCATGTCAATCGACTCATCCGGAATGTTGGGCATGACGTCGAGACAATCCCCCTCGATGACGCGATCAATTAATTTATCTAGTTTTTTCATGACGAGATGCCGCTAAAAGGCTCTTTGGGTGCTTCAGAAGAAAGTCGTGCCAGATCTTCGTCACCCACTTTGCCTTTCTGCTTCAGCCACTCAAGCAGGTGATGATACTGATTTGCGTGCAGGATTGGCCTCACGACTTTCGCAACACCCAGTTCGCGCTTCACGAAATCAAGATGTTCGGTCTTTAGGATGCCCCTGCCGATCAAGTCATGCGTGATTCGAACTGCATCAGCCGCAGTGAGGTGCAAACTTAGCGGCTTGGCGGCGTCTGTTTCGACATCCGCCTTATCAAGCCCGTTCAAATCAACAATTCGCGCGAGGCCATTAAGATTTTTGTTATAAAACTCGACTTGATGATACTGGTATGACATCCAAGAGGACTTTCCTTGCTCGGAAAGACTTTGCGGTGGCAAATAAACACCTTCGCTCAACACGCGTTTTTTCGAAACCCACCCACAGACGTAGAGCCGCCATTTCTTTTCTCGGAGTGAACCGGGGAGTTCCCCCTTGCTTGAAACGGTAAGGTGGGTCAACAAAAATACATCGGCATCGAGAGATGGGTCATGCAGCTGCCTCGCAAAAAAATTGTGTTTTGCTTCTCGGGGTATTCCATCGGAGCTCTCGTATGTTTCTTTGAACGGAAAGTCGCCGCCGCGGCACTTAACATCCACCTTAACGCCTGATGGTAAAAGTATGTCGTAACCGACCGGGTGATCTTCTTCCTTGATGGGCTCCATGCCCAGCTCTTTTCGAACGACAATTTCGGCAAGCGCGCCGTAGCCCTGCTCATTCTTTCCCGCTCTCTGCGCACCGGTTGTATTCAGGTGCTTTTCAAGCCAAGCGGAAGCTTGCTTGCGTAGCTCAAAACCGGCGGCGGTACTCAAGTCAACTTCAATCGGTTTTGGCTCAGCAGATGTGTACATATTCGGTTAAAAGTATACCTCTGATTTCATTCTTCCTAAAGAGCGAAAATCACACCGTCTGTCTTTTTTAGTCGACTATCAATACCCGTTATCGGTTCGTGCACGCAAGTGGGGATAACTGTGCGGTACCCTAGACTTCCTTGGGGAACTCCGGCATCCCTTGTGGCGCATGAAACCCAAAAACGACCTTAAGGTCGTTCCAGGGGCTTTTGAAGGGTCTTCGGCAGCCGTTCCAGAAGCCAAGCCGAGGTACTGCCTGTATTCGAGGAAATCGACCGAGTCCGAAGAGCGGCAGGTACTCTCCATCGACTCCCAGATCAGGGAGATGCTCCGCGTGGCCGAGGGAAGAGGGTGGGATTTCCGCGCGGATTTATGTGATTGGAGAGGGTGGGATTCCTCCTCCCTCGGCCGCGCTCGAAAAAGACATTTGCGCGGCCTCATCCGGAGCCCGCCGCGTCTCGGACTGCCATACTAGGCAGTCCTCGCCGTCGGCTTCGAATCCCACCCTCTCCCCGATAACGAAAATGCCGATGCCCGAAGGCATCGGCTTTTTCGTGGCGGAGAGGGTGGGATTCGAACCCACGGTACACTTTCATGTACACCTGATTTCGAGTCAGGCGCGTTCGACCACTCTGCCACCTCTCCATCGGAAGGTTTAGAAGTTTAGGGGTCTAAGGGTTTAAAGGTTGCGAATCGATTACCTTTAAACTTTTAGACTTTTACACCCTTACACTTACCCAATGTGGCGGGATTGTTTTTATCACGTTCCGCGGACTTAAACAAGAGGCGAAACCGCCACCGAAAGTGCTTAAACCTTTGTGGCCGTTGGACGGGATGCTGTGCGCTCGACTGGAGCGCAACGAGGCCGTGAGGCGCGCTGACGTGTGCGCCGGAACGGCGAGCAAGCGAAGCCGGGGACGGCGCGAGCCGGCGCTGCGCCGTCCGGCCGTATCGGCGGCCGCGGTTCGGCCGAGACCTTCAGACAATTTGTCGAGGCCGAAAGAGCGCCCGGCCCGACGGCCACAAAAGAAAAACCCGCCAAAAGGCGGGTGCGAAACTTGAATGAGCTGAGATTGCTTCGTCGCTCCGCTCCTCGCAATGACAAGGGTCACTTGAGGTAGGCGCGCAGGCGCTCCAGCTTCGCGGCCTCGTCGATGAAGTCCTTGCTCTTGGCCTGGTGCTCGGCCGCGATCCGGCTCTCGCCCTCGGCCTGCTCGCGCAGGGCGGCGACCGCGGCATCGGACAGGTCGAGGTTGCGGTGGATGGCCTCGTCGATGGCCTCGGCCTCCCGCTCGCACTCGTCGATCTCCTTCTGCAGGGTGGACTCCTTGCCCTGCATCTCGCCCGCGCAGAGCTCGCTGCCGTACTCGTTCCAGGCGTCCTGGTGGAACTTCTCCATCCCCCGCAGCTTGGTCTCGAGCTGCTTCTGCTTGGCCTCGAGCTCCCCAACCTTGGCGGTCAGGGCAGTCTTTTCGGTGTCGTTGACGGCTTCCTCCTTCAAAGTGCGCGCGGGCAGGATATCCCCGCTCCCGGCAAC
>JAKAKZ010000056.1 GCA_021824285.1 bacterium | reverse complement strand
AGCGACAGCACCTCCGCCACGGCGGAGGTCATAAGGATTACGGGATCTTTTTCTCGGGGAAGCCCTTGGCGAGCGCGTGTCCGAGCTTCTCGTAGACGTCGCGAGCGAGCACGGGCGAATCGCCCAGGTCGGCCACGATGTCGTCCGCGAGCTGCTTCGAAGCCAACTGCATGCGCCGCGTCATCCTGGCCTCGCCCACGATACTCCGCGAGGCCGCCCAATCGAACAGGAGGCACAGCACGGCGCCGAGGATAATGGCCGAAATTGCCGCCAGAGCCAGAAAGCCCGAGCGATAGTCGACAGTGGTCACGGCCACCGCCAAGCCGGCGAAGATGCCGTAAAGCGCGACCATGAACTTTTTGGCGCGCTCGGTAGCCGGCTGCTTACTCCAAAAAAGATCAATTTCCATTTTCCCGGCTCCAAAGACCGCGGGTTCCAGTCCGCGCCGCAACCGTTGCGGAGGACAGCGGACCTTATCGGAAAAACCGCGCTGCGTCAAGCCGCTCTGCCCATACCGAAGCGCTTTTTTTATAAGAAAAAACTCCGCCGCGGCGGAGGTCGGAAGCGTTACTGCTGCTTTTTCTGGAGGAAACCCTTGTCGAGCGCGTGGCCGAGCCGCTCGTAGACCTCGCGGGCGAGCATGGGCGACTGGCCGAGCTTCGCCACGATGTCCTCCGCGAGCCGCTCCTGCTGGACCAGCCGGAATGCCGCACCCGCCTCCGTGATCTGCTCCTCGACGGCCACGGCGGTCGTGATCGCCATGAGCGCGAGAAGGAGGATGCAAATGCTGGCCGTCAGGGCGGCAGCCCAGTGGAACGCCACGAAGGTGATGGCCACCTCAAGAACGGCGAAAACCGTGAAAATGACCAGAGCGCGCCTGTCAGTGCGCACCACGGCCTGCGGCTTATTCCGAAAAGGAGCTGATTCCATAGCGTCGTCTCCGACAGACAGAGATGTTTCGCGCCCGCGCCGCAACCGCCGCGAGGGACACCTGACCCTATCGCGAAAACCATGCCGCGTCAAGCCGCGCCGCCACCCGCCGCGCCCATTGACTTTAAGGCCAATTTCCGCTTAGCTTCTCCATAGCCGCTCTTTAAAAGATTTGAGGGACAACATGCGCCAAAACGAGCGTCTGATCGTGGCGGCCTGCGCCGACACCCTGTTTCCGCCGGGCGGACCGATTCCGGTCTCCGGCACCGAGGCGGGACTCGTGACCTACATCGCCGCCTACCTCCGCAAGCTGTCCAGAGGACGGCGCCTGCTCATCCGGCTGCTCTTCCTGTTCATCGAGTTGAGCCCGCTGGTCTTCGGCCCGCGCCGCACGCTCTTCACGCGCCTGCAGCACGACGACCGCGTCCGCGTGTTCGAACAGATGGCCGGCAGTGCCATGTACCTGCGCCATATGGCCGTCCTGTCGCTGCGCACGCTCATGACCATGGGCTACTTCGCATGCCCGGAAGTCGCCGCAGCCATCATCCGCCGTCCGCCGAAAGAGGTGACGCCGTGAACGGACCGAAGCTGACGGACATGCCGCACCAAGGCGTGAAGGTCTTCGCCGACTATACCGCTCCCCTGACCCTGGCCTGCGAGGCCGTGGTCGTGGGGTCCGGTCCCGGCGGCGCAGTCGTGGCCAAGGAGCTGGCGGAAGCCGGTCTCGACGTCATCCTGCTCGAGGAAGGCCCGCCGTTCGGTGCGGCCGACTTCCGGCAGGACGCGGGCGCCAGCCTGCGCCGCACGCTCCGCGAACACGGGATGCGGGCGGCCATGGGCCAGACCTACATGCCGACCATGCAGGCCGTCGCGCTCGGCGGCGGTTCGCTCATCAACTCCGCCATCTGCGCCCGGGCTCCGGCCTTCGCGCTGGAGCACTGGCGCGAACGCACGGGCATCGGCCTCACGCGCGCGGAACTCGACCCGCACTACGAGAAGGTCGAGCGCTTCCTGGGCGTGGAACCGACGCGGCCCGAAACGCTCGGGCGGCGCAACCAGCTCTTCAAGGCCGGCTGCGACGCGCTCGGCATCTCGAGCGAGCCCACGCCGCGGAACGTCCGCGGCTGCAAGGGCTCTGGCGAATGCTTCACCGGCTGCCGCACGGGCGCCAAGAAGTCCACGGACGTCAATTACGTCCCCGCGGCCATCCGGGCCGGCGCGCGCGTCTACACGAGCGTCCGCGCCGAACGCCTGATCCATGACGGCCGCGCGATCCGCGGCATCACCGGCCACGTCGTCGAGCCCTTCACCGGACGCGAGTCGCACGCGGTGCGCATCACGGCCCAAACCGTGGTGCTCGCGGCCGGCTGCATGCAGACGCCAGTCATCCTGCAGAAGAGCGGGCTCGGCGGGCGCTGGGTCGGCGATGAGCTGCAGTTCCACCCGGGACTCGCGCTCATGGCCATCTACGACGAGCCCATCGACCCGTGGGAAGGAGCGACGCAGGGCTACCACTCGCTGCACTTCCTCGAGGAAGGAGTGAAGCTCGAAGTGCTCTGGGCACCGCCGGCGATCCTCGCCACGCGGCTCCCCGGCATCGGGCACCTCTACCAGCGGAACCTGCTCAACTTCGACCGCATGGCGCCGTTCGACGTCATCGCGGCCGCGGAGCGGTCCCGCGGCAAGGTGCGTGCCCCGCTCTTCGGCTGGGAGCCGCGCATCTCCTTCGATCTGCACAAGGACGACATGGCGGTCCTGATGCGGGGCCTCGCCATCCTGTCGGACATCTCCTGGGCCTCGGGCGCGGTCGGTGTCCTGCCGGGCATCGTCGGCCTGCCGGATGTCCTCTGCTCGAAGGAGCAGGCCGAGATGCTGCGGCGGGCCGAGGTGCGGCCGCGCGACGCGGTCATCGCCTCGAACCACGCCTTCGGCACCACGCGCATGTCGCGGCGGCCCGAAGACGGCGTGGTCGACGAGTACGGGCGGCACCACACGGTGCAAGGCCTGTACGTCGCGGACAGCGGCCTCTTCGTCGGCAGCCCCTCGGTCAACCCGATGCTCACGATCATGGCGCTCGCGGACCGCGTGGCGCAGTGCATCGCAGGAAACCGGTAATCCGACTTCAATCGCCAGACCCGCTTGGGTCTGGCTTTTTTGTCCGCGCGCCGCGCCAAGACGATTGACAAAATCGTTTCCATGCGCTATTTGTGGAATGTTCGAAACATCCTTCTGCGGCAAAACCGCCGCAGCCGGCCATGGGGGCACCTTGAAAACGAAGACGGTATACGTCCTGAAGCTCCGCAGCGGAATGAAGCTCATGTGGTACGTCGACGAAAACACCAAGCGCCGCGTGCCGGTCGTCCGTCATGGCCACAGCCGGGCCCGCCTCGTCTACGGCAGGACCGCCAACCTCGGCCTCTGCTCGGTGCTCGACGCGGTCATGGACGAGCGGCGGCAGAAGTCCTACCCGCCTGACGGCGTGAAAGAAACGTCCGCGCGCGTGAAGCGCACGAAGATGCAGGTGCTCGGGAACCGGGCGATCTGGCTGCCCGCCGACTGGGCGGTGATCGCGTTCACCGGCCAGGACATCCATCTGGACCACTACCAGAAGTCGATCGACGGCACGCGGAAGTCCCTCCGCAAGCAAACGAACTCCTGACTTAAGACCCGGCCTTTGCGGCCGGGTTTTTCTTGCGTCATTTTCTGCCGTTGCGGGGGCGGCCGCCGTCGGCGATCCAGGTGCGGATAGCCGGCTCATGGCGCGGCGAGAGCGGCCCGGTCCAGCTGCCGGAGTCGGACTGGACGGCGTCGCGGATCTCGTCGAGCGTCATCCAACGGACCTCCGCGACAGCCGGTTCGAAAAGTTTGAGGTCCTCGGACTTGCCGGCGAACGGAAAAATATAGAATCCGGCATGGGTCAGGGTTTTCGGATCGTTGGCGCGCTCAACGAGGTGTACCTTGCCGCTGTCGGCGGGCAGACCCAGGATGTCGCGAAGCTCCGCACTGATCGCTTCCGCGAAGGTGTGTCCGCCCCGTACGTAATTGGCGACGGACGCCTGCCATTTGCCGGGGTTGCTGGGCGCCTGCGCGGCCCGTCGCGTGCAGAGGATGCGGCCGTCGGAGCCGATGATGCAGGCGGTCACGACCCCGACCCAGCTGGTGCGCGGGCTCTCGGCGCGGATTTCAGCGCGCGGCATGGCCTTGAGCATGTAACCGTCGGCATCATAGACCAAAAGCATCTCCTGCTTGACCGGCTGGTCGTCGTCGAAATCCGAGTTGGACGGCATGGGGGGCGGGTTCATGGCGGTGGTGGTGCGAGTGGAAAAGAGGTCCAGTCCTACAAAGATACGGCGTTTTTCAGCGGAGGGCAATTGAGGCGTGCAGAATTACTCTGTCATTGGGAGGAGGGCCGCAGCCCGACGAAGCAATCCAGTGCGCTCGTGGCCGAGATTGCTTCGCTCCGCTGCGGCTACGCTCGCAATGACATCTATTGAAACACCGGTCAGCAACTCAGAACATTCAGTGTTTTAAGCGTAAATGAGCTACGACAACAACTCCTTGAAATCGACGATGCGGCCCTTCGCGTCCAGCTTGATCCCCTCTTTCTTATATAACGCGAGACGTTCGGCGCGATGCTTATCGTCCAGCCAGACGCGACCGTCGGCGTACACGATGCGGTGCCACGGGATGCCGCGTACGCCGCGCTCCTGCGCGCGGCACAGGATAGAGGTGATGCTCTGCGAAGCCATCGCTCCCCCGCCGGCGCGCTTAGCCAGGCGGCCGTAGGTGGTGATGCGACCGGCCGGAATGCGGAGCGCGAACTGGACCACCAGCTGGCTGAAACTCGCGACCGGGAATTTGGCGTCCCTTTTCTTCATAGATGACGGAGTACGGACGCAGTATGCCACAAAGTCGGCGGCAGAACACGAATCGGGGTCTGACCCGGGTCTGACCTCTGCGCGTATTTCTTTCGCGCTGTCAGGGGTCGCCCGCACTGTTTTTGACTTTCTCCAAATACGTCACTATGCTCAAATGGCCCTTTGCAACGAAGAGAGCGGGATGGAAAAAAAGTCATTCAAAGTTACCGTACAGATCGGCGACCTGCAGGCCGACCTTACGACTGACGGCGGCCTGACCGTCGCCCGCCTCAAGGAGATGATCCGACAGGAGATGCCGGACCTCGCCGCCGAGCTGGACGCCCACCCGGTCCGCGTGACCACCATGGACGACACGGCCCAGGAGTGGCGGGACCTGCCTGGACCGCAAGAAGGCTCGCTCGTGATGCAGCCCGGGCCGAAAGGCAGCATCCAGATTCTCCAGGGCGTCAGCAAGCAGGTGCCGGACAGCTACGTCATCCGCCCGGCTGATGCCTTCATCACGCTCGGCCAGCCCGAGCAGACAGAAACGACCTGACCGCGCCAGTGGCGCGGTTTTTCTTTTTGTCCGAGCATGATGCGGCGGTAAATGAAAAACCCGCCGGAGCGGGTTCGGAAATGCGTCGGCAGGAGAGAACGGACCGGTCAACCCCAACCGTTCACGGTGACCGTCACGCAGTTGGTCATCTCGTCGAGGCCGGGAATGCAGTCGGGCAGGTACTGCGCGTACCGGAGGCCGAGGTTGTCGAGCGTCCGACTCACCCGGCCGGTGATCGCCCGGCCGGCTTCGAGCTCCCGTGCCCGACCGCGCGCGCTGCCGTCATGCTCCGCGATCTCCGGCACGGACAAGTTCACGCTCACCCAACCGTGGGCCGTACCGCGGTCGCGGGTCACCGAACAGCGATACTGCGGGTAGAGCAGGCGCACGGCCTTCTTGGTGAGCCGCACGATGGCGCGGTCGCTTTCGCGGTAGCGCCCTTCCGCCGTCGGACCGGTAGCAAGAACCCAATCCCGGTCCTTGGACAGCTCGGCCCGCAAGCGGGCCAAG
>JAKAKZ010000016.1 GCA_021824285.1 bacterium | reverse complement strand
GGCCTTCATGATGGAGTGGAAGCGCGACCGAAGAAGCGAAGCCGCATTTCACCGCTGCGGCGCGCCATGGCTTCATCCGGGAATCCTCGAGAAAATCGCGGTTGACCTGCGGCCGGTTTTCCCTAATGGCCGTGCCGGTCGGCCCGCGGCCGCGGACCGTATCTGACCAGACGGTATCGGCCCGCAGCGCGTATTCCTTGCCCCGACCGTAGACGGCGGCCGGACGGACGGTCTGGCGGCGGTCGGCTTCGGCATATCCGACCCATGCCATCATGTATCCGCCTTCCTGCACCAGGACTCTGCAGATGGCGTCCAAGAGCCCCTGCTCGGAAGCGGCCATGATCATGGTTTTGTTGACCTGACTGATGACCCGGAGCGCGCGGTCGCGGCGCTCCAATGTCAGCGCTTCCAGTTTCCGCACCGTAATGTCCTGGAAGTGGACCGACATGCCGTCGGCGGTCGGGTAGATATCGCCTTCGTACCATCTGCCTGAAGGCATGTAGTACTCCACGAAATGGCGCGGCTTGCCGGCCTTCATGGCGTCGCGGAGCACAGTCCAGCATCGTGTCTTTTTCGCCTCCGGAAACTCGTCCCAGATGGCCTTGCCGATGAGATCAGCCGATCTCCGGTTGGCCCACTCGCCTGTCTTCCTGTTCAAATAGACGAAGCGCCACTTACGGTCCAGCATGAAAAAACCGCCGCTGATGCCATCCAGCACGGATCGCAAACGGTGATTCTCTGCCGCTCCGGCACTATCCGACGGCAGACCACCGGTCGAAGTAAGCCGCGCCTTGATCGGGGTTTTCCGCTTCTTGCCCCGGCTAGTGGCCATATGACGACATGTTTACGAGAGGAATATTAAAGCTCGAAAGCGTACAGCGCCTGCACCGGAATCGACTCTGCATCCAGCCGCTACGCATAATGTCCGGAAACGTGATTCCGCCGTCACGAAAATGCGTTAACGCGGTGCGTGATTGGGCACGGACTGGCAGGGTGTGGCTCAGTTGACGGTCAGCATCGTCGCCGCGGAGCCGGTCACGCCGCCGCCGGTGTTCACGCCCTGGCCCGTGATGCTAAGGCTCGTGCCATGCGCGTAGCTCGTGGCGGACAGGGTGTAACTGCAGCTGGCGCCGGCCGGCCACACGCCGCTCTGGCCGCAGGAGCGGACATTGGCTCCGTTCACCAGGATGTTGACGGAGGACAGGCCGGACGGGTCATACGCGTTGGCGGTCACGGTCACGCTCTGTGTACCCGTGATGGCCGAAACGGCCGGCGACATGAAGAGCGAAACCGATCCGTTGGCTGCGGTCGCCGTTCCGACCGTCAGCGTCGATGTCGCGGAAATGTTCGTGCCGCCGTTGACGTTGCCTTCCTGCGCGTAGATCGCCACGCTCGAACCCGACGAGTAGTTGGAGCCGTTCAGCGTGACGGCGCAGGTGGCCGACGCGCTCGTACCCGGCAGGTGGCAGGTCTGCACCAGAACCCCGTTGGCGTAGATGGATATTACGGACACGTTGACGGAATCCTGGGCAAAGGCCGAGACCGTGGTCGTCTGCCCCGGCGGAAGCGTGGTCGCGTAAGGCGAGAAAGACAGCGCTACCGTGGAATTGACGGACGTGCCGGCGATGATGGAGAGGTTGGTCGTGGAGGAGGTCAGCGTATTCCCCTCCGTATCCGTCAGCCGGCCGTAGATCGGCACGGTCGTCCCGCTCTGGTACTTCGAGCTGTTCAGGGCCACGACGCAATTGGCGTGGGCGTTGGCGCCGGATGCCGGACAGCTCTGCGCCAATGTACCGTTCGCGTAGAGCTCCAAACGGCTGACGCCGAACGGCGCGTAGCCGCTGACCTGCACGTTCAGGCTGTCGCCCATGGCGAGCGTCGTGGAATTCGGCGAGAGATTCAGCGTCACCGAGCCGGAAGCCGTCGAGCCATTCAGTACGGAAAGATTGGTCGTGGCGGAGATGGTCGGCGTCCCGTTGCGGTTGATTTCCTGGCCGTAGACCGTGACCGTGGTGCCGCTCGGGTAGTTGGAGCCGTAAAGCGTCGCCGCGCATGTCACGGTCTGGCTCGTGCCGGACTGGCCGCAGCTCTGGACGAGCGCGCCGTTGACGAACAGCGACACCGAGGAGACGCCGGCCGGGTCGTTCGCCGTCACGGTCACTGCGGTCGTCTGACCGGCGTTCAAGGTGGTGGAAACCGGCGAGAAGGAGAGGAACACGGCGCCGCCCGCGCCCGAAGAGCCGCCGCTCGAAGTCAGCGTCGTGGTCGAGGAGACGCGGCGCGTGCCGCCCAAGCTGACCTCCTGGCCGTAGACGGAGAGCGCCGTGCCGTCGGCGTAATCGCTGCCGTTGATGGTCGCCGTGCAGGTCGCCGAAACCGGCGTGCCGTTCTGCGTGCAGGTCTGGACCGCCTGGTTGTTGACGAAGATGCCGACGCTCGATACGCCCGCGCCGTCACTCGCCGTCGCCGTGAGCGTCACTGTCTGTCCGGCCGAAATCGTCGTGACCGCCGGCGAGACCGCGAGGGTCACGCCCGCGACCCCGGTCGAATTGGCCAGAACCAGCCCCTTATCGCCGTTGATCGACAGCGCGCCGGCTTTCGCCGTCGACGGCGAGAACTGCGACGCATCCGTGATCGGCGAACCCAACAGGTAGTTCACGAAGTAGGCGTCCGAGATGTCATCCACGGACTTCGCCCAGGCGCTGCCGTAAAGAGCCGTGGCCACGGACTCGGATGCGATCGGCCGCAACACGCCGCCCGCCGTCACCGCGTACACCTTCGGATCGCTCGTAATCTTGACCAAACGGATGCCTGGCCGATAGGTGACGTTGCCGCCGATCGGCAGGCTGGCGAGTTCCGCGTCGGTGATCCGCCGCACGCCGGAAAAATCCGGATACCAAGTGCCGTAGGTCTTCTGGTTCGGAAAAACGTAGCGCCGCGCATCAGCGCCGCAGTAGTAGACGGCACTGCCGGAACCCTTGATCAGCTCCCCGCTGACGCAGGCGGCGGCACGGACCGGGAGCGGAGACGCCAAAAGGCCGAAACCGGCAAGAACCGACGCAAAAAAAGATGCCAAATAACGAGAGCTCTTGAGAGAGTGGATAACTTTATTCATGGGCATATGCGTAAATTATAGTACTTTCCGCCGTAAGATAACAGAAAACCGCATCCATAAATATCCACAAATAACATCTTTTTAAGGCAGTAGTTCCAACCCGAGGCCATAATTTGGTATTATAAGGTCGCATGACCGTACACAAGGTGGAAACCAAACTGATCTACGCGCTTTCCTTCGCGGCGCAACTCGGTTTTCTGGTTATCGCTCCGCTAGCCGGCTTCATCTGGCTCGGCGCCTATATGGACCAGACATTCCAGAAGGCCCCCATGTTCCTGCTGACCGGACTGTTCGTCGGCCTGACCGTCACCACTCATGAGACCTACCGGCTGCTGATGCCGCTCATCACGAAGGCGGACCATAAAGAAGAGAAGCTGACGAAGGACGGCCAATAGCCGGCCAACACCGATGCTGAACATTTCCCTCCAACCGGAATACGTCGCCGCCATCCTCGGCTTCCGCGTCACCAATTCGCTTCTGACGTCGGTCTTGGTGACCGTGCTGATCATCCTGACGGCTTTCCTGCTCCGCTTCGTCCCGCGGCCGCGCGCCTTCCTGCATCGCGCCGCCAAATACCTGATCTACCAGTTCCTGAAGCTTTCCGAAATGGTCGTCGGCGACAAGAAGCGCGCGCGGGCCGTCATGCCGCTCGCGGCCACGTTCTTCATTTTCATCGTCTTCGCCAACCTCTTGGCCCTCATCCCCGGATTCCTCGGCTCGTTCTTCGTGGAGACGGCCGCCGGCCGCGTTCCCCTGCTCCGCTCGCCGAACAGCGACCTGAACACCACACTGGCGCTCGCCCTCATCTCGGTCTTCGCAACCCAAGGATTTTCCCTGCGCTACCTGGGCGGCCGGCTCTACCTGCGGCGGTTCTTCGACTTCCGCAGCCCGATGCGGCTGTTCATGGGTTTTTTCGAGGTCATCTCCGAGAGCGTCAAGGTCCTCTCCTTCTCCTTCCGTCTTTTCGGCAACATCTTCGCCGGCGAAGTGCTCCTGCTGGTGCTGGCTTTCCTCGCGCCCTATCTCGTGCCGATCCCCTTCATGATTCTGGAGATTTTCGTCGGCATCATCCAGGCGTTCATCTTCTCCATGCTAACCCTTTCATTCATCAAGACGGCATCGACCACCGAGTGATGCCGCCGCGCTAACCTAATCACGGACTATGCCCACCAACCCATCAGCCTTCACCATGGCCATCGGCACCATCGCCCCGGCCCTGGCCATCGGCATCATCGGCGCCGCCGCCCTCTTGGCCATGGCGCGCAACCCGCAGGTCTCCGATAAGATCCAAATCTCGATGATCATCGCCATCGCCTTCGCGGAAGCCATCGCCATCTACGCGCTGGTCGTCTCGCTCATCCTTAAGTTCGTGCCCTAAGCGTTATGGATTTCTTCGGTCGCGTCGGCATCGATTGGCAGCTCATCGCCGCGCAGATGATCAATTTTGCCGTCCTGCTCTGGTTCCTGGGCCGGTTCCTCTACAAGCCGCTGCTCAAGGGCATGGAACACGGCGACCTGGAGGAAGCCGAACGGCAGCTGGAGGTCGTCCGGCAGGGGCAGGAGAAGCTCAAGGCCGAACGGCAGAAATCGCTCGGTGATCTGAAGCGCCGCTCGGCCGCGCTCGTGGCCGACGCGCAGAAGGTCGCCGAGGAGATCAAGGCCGAGGCCCGGCAGCAGGCCGACGACGAAAAGCGCCGCCTGATCGACAAGACGAACTCGCTGCTCAAGTCGCAGCTGGAGGCCGCGGAGCAGGAAGCCGACGTCGTCCGCCGCCGCAGCCTCACCGAGAGCCTGATCGCCACATGGCGCGAACGCCTCGCCGACGAGGAGCTGGCCCGCCCGCTGCAGGCCGCCTACGTCCAGGCCCTGATCGCTTCGCTCCGCGACCTGAAACCGGGCGACGCTGACCAAGCTGACGGCGAGATCACGCTGGAAAGCGCCTTGGCCTCGGACAAGGAGTCGGTCGCCGCAGTGCACGCCGCGCTTGCCGCGACCCTCAAGCGCAAGGATTTCGAGCTGAAGAGCCGGCGGAATAAGGACCTCATCGCCGGCTACCGTCTGAACCTTGATGGCCTGCAGGTGGAAAACAGCCTGTTGGCCGATATCCGTCATGCCGCCGACCAAGAATGACGCCATCAAAGAGGTCGGGCGCATCGAGCGCTTCTTCGGCGGCATCGCCCTGATTCGGGGACTGCCGCGCGTTGCGTTGCACGAAATCCTGATCACCGAAGACGGCCAGCCCTGCGGCGTGGCCGTCGGCTTCAGCGAGCGGCATGTCGAGGCGCTCTTCTTCGATGAGCGTTTCGATCCGCTCACTCCGGTCTACCGCGGCCGCCAGATCATCTCGACTCGCGTTTCCGATGACCATGACGGCCGCGTGCTCGACGGCTTGGGCCGCTCGCGCGACGGCCTGCCTTTCGTTTCGGGAGAATTCCGCCCGCTCTTCCGCACCGCGCCGCCGATCATCGACCGCGGCCGGGTGGAACGGCCGCTCATCACCGGCGTCAAAATCATCGATTCCCTCCTGCCGCTCGGCCGCGGCCAACGCGAGCTCCTAATCGGCGACCGGCGCGTCGGCAAATCCACCATCGGCCTCGACGCCATCCTGCACCAGCGCGAATCCGACAATCCGGTGCACTGCGTCTACGTCTCCATCGGCAACAAGACCCGCCACCTGGAGGACGCGGTGCGGCTGCTGCGCGAGAACGGCGCGCTCAACTACACGACCGTCGTGGCCGCCACGGCCGACGACCCCTACGCCGCCCTCTACCTGGCGCCCTTCGTCGGCTGCGCCATCGCCGAGCACTACCGCGACAACGGCGGCGACGCGCTCGTGGTCTACGACGACCTCTCCAAGCACGCCAAAGCCTACCGCGACATCAGCCTGCTTCTGGAACGCGCGCCGGGCCGCGAGACCTACCCGGCCGACATTTTCTCCCTGCACGCCACCCTGCTTGAGCGCGCGGCCCAGATGTCCGCCGAGAAGGGCGGCGGATCGCTCACTGCCTTGCCGCTCATCGAGACCGAAGAGGGCGACATGACCTCCTACGTGCCGACCAACCTCATCTCCATCACCGATGGCCAGATCTACCTGGAACGCAGCCTGCGCGAAAAGGGCTTCATGCCGGCGGTCAACATCGGGCTGTCGGTCTCCCGCCTCGGCGCCCAGGTCCAGCCGCGGCCGCTCACCGAGGTCACAGGCGGCCTGCGCATCGAGCTCGCCCAACAGCGCGAACTGCAGAAACTCACGGAGCTGGAAAGTTCCGTCAGCGAGGAGGCCAAAAAGAAACTCGCCCGCGGCGGGCTGATCCTCGAACTGCTCAAGCAGGAACAGCACGAGACTCTCCGATGGGAGGAGGAGGTCGTGCTCTTCTACGCCGTCCATGAAGGCTACTTCGACGATCTGCCGAAGGAAGACTGGCGGCGCTTCGAGCGCCTGCTTCTGGACGTCCTGCGCCAGGAGGACCATGCCGCGCTCGTCGCCATCCGCCAGGGCGACTTCAGCGCCGCCGTCAAAAAGAAACTCGGCACCCTGCTTACGTCATTCAAGGACGAGTTCGAGACTGTCTGACCGCCTATGCGCGCCTACCTGAAAACCCGCGGCGACGTGGCCGGCTATGAGGCCGTAGCCGATGCGGTGAAGGCCGTGGAGACGGTGGCTGCCTCCAATATCCAGCGCTCACGCAACGCCGCCCTCTCGCAGAGCGCCTACATCTCCGCAGTCAGCGGCATCCTCGCGGCTTTCCGCCGTCATCATTCGTTCGAGGACAGCCGCCTGACCCGTCCCCGAGCGGCCGGCGACCGCGTGCTGATGATCCTAAGCAGCGACCGCGGCATGGTCGGTGGCCTGTATAGCCGGGTGGTCGCCACGGCCCAACAGATCGCCGGCGATTATGACCGCCTCGTGAGCGTCGGCGAAAAAGCCACCAAGCACGCCCGCGACGAAGGTCTGGAGCTCTCCGCGGCGCTCGCCGGCATTCCGGACCGCGCCCAGACCGAGGAAATCGAAGCGTTGAGCGGCCAGGCCGTGCACGAATTTCTTGAAGGCGGCTGGCGCTCAGTGGACATCCTCTATCCGCGCTTCGCTTCCCTGGCGGTCCAGGAACCCACGGTCGTCCCCTTCCTGCCCTTCCATTTCACCGCCGCGCCGGACGCCCCGCCGGAAGGCCCGCTCGGCCTGCCGATCCTCGACCCGTCCGGCAATGCCGTCGCCGACGAGCTCCTGGCGCGCTTCGCCGCCCTCTACTTCCATTCCATCGCCGCGGAGGCCAAACTCTCCGAGTTCGCGGCCCGGACGCTCGCCATGGAGCAGGCCGGCAACAAGGCGCGCCAGCGCATCGAGCAGGTCAAGCTCCGGTATTTCAAGGAACGGCGGCGCGATTTCTCGCGCAAGCAGATCGAAAGCTTTTTCGCCCATCGCGCCTTATGAAGAACTACGGAACCATCCGGACCATCCGCGGCGGCATCGCCGAGATGTCCTTCCCCGACCGCCTGCCGCGCACCTACGCCCTGCTCGAGACCGAGGACGGCGCGGCCAAATTTGAGGTCGAGGAGATCATCGGCCGCACGGCCGTGCGCGCCATCGGACTGACGGCTCTCGATGGCGTGGAGCGCGGCTGTCGCGTCGTAGACACCGGCCGGACGCTATCCATCAAGGCCGGTCTGGACATGCTCGGCCGCATGTTCAACGTCTTCGGCGAGCCGATCGACGGCCAGCCGCATGACGGCGGCCGCGAAGTGGAGCTCTTCCCGCGGCACGCCGGGGCGCCGGCCGTGCTGGACGGACGCAACCGCGACGGCCTGCTCGAGACGGGCATCAAAGCCATTGACCTGCTCACTCCCTTCCGTCGCGGTGACAGCATCGGCCTCTTCGGCGGCGCCGGCGTCGGCAAGACCGTGCTCATCACCGAGCTGATGCGCTCCATCATCGCCAAAGAGCATGGTCACGCGGTCTTCGCGGGCATCGGCGAACGCATCCGCGAAGGCCAGGAGCTGGTCCAGACCCTCGCCGAACTGAAGGTGCTGGAAAAATCCGTCCTGTATTTCGGCGAGATGGACAAGCCGCCGGGCGCCCGCCTGCGTATCGGCCTGGCCGCGGCCACGGCCGCGAACTTCCTCTGCCAGGAAACCGGCAAGGACGTCCTGCTCTTCATCGACAACATCTACCGCTATGCCATGGCCGGCATGGAAGTCGGCGGCGTGCTCGGTAAGGTGCCGTCGGAGCTCGGCTATCAGGCCAATCTCGAGAAGGACGTGGCCATGATCGAGGAGCGTATCCGCGGCGGCGAACGCAGTTCCATCACCTCCGTCCAGGCCGTCTACGTGCCGGCCGACGATCTGACCGATCCGGCGGTCGTCACCATCTTCTCCCACCTCGACGCTTCGCTGGTGCTCTCGCGCGAAGTGGCCGAAAAGGGCATCTACCCGGCCATCGATCCGCTCCGCTCCGGCGCGCTGGGACTGGACCGCCGCACGGTCGGCGACCGCCACTACGCCGTAGCCTCCGAAGTCAAGAAGACCTTCCAGCGCTACAAGGACCTCTCACACATCATCTCCATCCTGGGCATCGAGGAACTGTCGAAAGAGGACCGAACCGTGGCCAAGCGCGCCGAGCGCCTGGAGCGCTTCCTCTCCCAGCCCCTCATCGTCTCCCAGGCCTTCAACAACCGGCCCGGCGTGAGCGTGCCGCTCGCCAAGACCATCGAAGGCTGCGAGCGCATCCTTGCGGGGCAATACGACGATGCCGACCTGGCCAGCCTCTACATGATCGGCTCGCTTGACGACGTGCCGCGCCGCTGACCGTATGCCTGGACTGATTGACTGTACCGTCATCGCGCCGGACGCCCTGCGCTTCCAGGGTCCCGTGCGCTGCCTCACCGTCTCCGACAGCCGGGGCCGGCTACAGCTCTGGCCGTTGCACGCCGAAACTTTCGTGGCCCTGCGGCCCGGCGATATCGTCCTGCGCCGGCCTGACGGTACGGATTTCGCCATACCGGCCGCGGGCGGCGTCCTGCATCTCAAGGACGATGTGGCCAAAATAGTCCTCTGACCGCGCCCGCCAAGAGAGTCGACGGCAAACCAAAAGCCGCCGCGTCTAGCGGCGGCTTTCGCGTCCAGGGACGCCTATTTGGCGAACCACTTCGTCAGCCAACCGAACAGGCTGAACTTACTCTCGTTTTCCGTCAGGAAATCTCCGATTTTCTGCCGTTCCTCCTCCAAGGAGACAATCTGCCCGTTCAGGGCCGGCGCGCTATCCGAAGTCGCCGCCTGTTCGGCCAGCCGCTTCAGCTGGGCGATGCGGTTATCGGTTTTGACCATCTCACTGCGTAACGCGCCCAGATTCTTCCAATCCGTGCCGAAAAAGAAGGTCTTGACCTTGCTGCGGTTCTGGATGGCATCGATGGAAGCGGCCACGTTGTCCTTGGCCCGATCCTGCTCCTGGGCGATTTCCCTGACCTGATCGCCGATACCGCTCTTATCCCGCGTCGCGACGTCGAGGAGAGTCTGGACGAAATTCGACACCGCGCTCCGGTGCTCCGCGCCGTTGGCCTGTTTCCCCTTATCCTGGGCCAACACGGGCGTGGCCGCGAGATTGGCGGCGAGCGCCAACGACAGAATTAGGGTCATGCTGCCTCTAGTCATACATGCGTACGGCCGGCAAAAGCCGTCAATATGAATTACCCGTTAATTATAGCAGATAATTTTCACGTAATTAATGGGCTCCGAGATGTCGGTGCGAGCGCTTTGGGAGAAAACAGCCCGGCCGAGGAAACCTACGCATTCAGCGCGGAAACCGATTCATCCAGTCTCCGCACCAACTCCACCGCCGACTCGAGCGTCCGCTGCACCTGCGGATGGCTTTCCACGGCCGCCGCGGCCGCGCCGCCGTCCAGTCCGGCGCGCTCCGCCGCCTCTCTCGCGCGGCTTTTGAGCGCGGTGACGAGCGCGAAGACATCTTCACAGGCATGAGCGACGGACGACGCGAGTAAGGCCAACTCATCTTCATCATCCGCTGACTCCGCGGCGTACGCGAAACGGCGCCGCAGGCGCGGTGCCGTCTTTTTGCTCAACTCCCTAAGCCTGCCGACATTACGCGTCGGATACTCCGGCAAATGCTCGACCGCGGCCGAACCGAAAACCCGATTCAGGACTGCGGCCAGCTCCTGATGCAGGCTTTCCGGCGCGATCGGCAACCCCACGGCCATATGCCCCAGACGTTCAGGCGGCCTTGCGGGCGGCGCGGCGTTCCTCGTCTTCCAGACGATCCAAGTTCTGTCCGACCCGCTTCAGCTTGTCCCGAAAATCGGCCCATCGTCTGATGGCCTGGCCGTCTCCCGCGTTTTTTTTCGCGTTGGCGTCCCGCTCCAGCATGACCAGCGCCTTCTCCATGCCCTCGAGCAGCCGCTTCTTCTCCTCCGCAGTGGAGTCCTCCGAGTATTCGAGCATCGTATCCTCGAAAGTGTTCAGGGACTTCTCCACGTCAGCGATTATCTCTTCCCGCTGCCGGTCGCCCAGCTCCGAGAGATCCATCGCCCCATACGCGTCGACCGTGGTCTCCGCGCTCTCGAGCGGCGAAAGTCCGCCTTCCGTTTCGGCTTTCTTCGCCCCTTCGACGCCGGCCGAGCCCCGGGCTTTAGATTGTTCCAGATTCTTTGGTGCCATATGCGCGATGAGAATCAGTTATTGATCCATAAGACGCTTGATCTGCCCGATCTTTTTCTGCGCCTCCTGCTGTACTGCCTGCTCCACCACAGTGTGCTCGGCCCCTTCCAGATTGGCGAGCATGTCCATCAGATACAGGCCGGCTTCACCCACGGCCGCAAAACTTGCCCGTCCGGCCTCACTTCCAGCCGGCGTCGGCCTGCTGTCCTCCGACTGCAAGATATTTTCCATGACATGAATTTAGCACAATATACGCATCCGCACAGCAGGGCGCGATTTGGGCTGCTCGCGAGGCAACGATCGGTAAGAAGCATTGACGGCGAACCGGATTTAGAGTATAAAATACCGTTCAGCCAGGGCAATTCCGCCCCTGAACTTGCTCCTTACCGCGGCCAAATAGAGGACGACATGAAGCTAAAGAAGATTGATGAACGGACGTGGGTCGCCGTGCGCCCTGACGGCGAAACGGCCGCCCTGTTCCGCCTCGATCTGTACGCCCAGGTGGAACGCCTGCTGCTCCGCACCGCCGAGGCGACCGAGCGCCGCCTCTGCCTGGAGCTGGCCCTCGCGCACGCCATCAGCTTCGTGCGGGAGCGCCGGTGGTCCAATATCCTGTTCACGAGACTGCACCGCGATCCGAACCTCACGCCCGCCGATTCCGATTGCCTGATGGATTTCGGCCTCATCCCGGCGCGCGTCAGCTCGTTGAACGACGTCGATCTCGAGCGCAGTCTCAAAGGGCTGGTCGAGGTGCTGCACGCCGAATCCGCCGAGCCGGATGGCGCGTTCGCCGCGACTCTCCGGGAGGTGGAGGAGGCCACCGGTCGTCGCGTCCTGATCGAGCAGGCCGCCCACTGCGGCTACCCGGCAGACCACGCGAGCGTCACTTTTGCGCTCGCGCCCGGCCACGGCGAATTCCGCTTCTGGCGCACCTGCGGCGAGCCGCCGCGGCACGAGCGGGACCTGGAGCACATGCTCTACATCCTGCCTGCCTACCATCCGGCTGCCCGACGTCAGGCGCAGGCCTTTCTCATCAACGGGGACACGGAGGCGCTGATCCGTGGCCACGAGGCCGCCGTCTACTCCATTCTGGCGCCGCCCGATTCGTGCGCCGGTCGCCCTGGATTGCTCAGCACGAGCTGGAGCCGCCAACGGCATCCCTACCGTTCGTCCGGTCCGCGCTTCACCGCCACCGTCGACCTGCTCATGGTCATGACCGGCGACGGCCAGCGCGGCCTGCGGAGCCTCCTGCTCGCCGCACTCGAGCACAACGGCAACTACATCGCCGTGAGCGGCGGCTTCCGTCCGAATCACCTCGAGTACCCCTCGAACGTCATCGCCCGCCGCGCGCATCTGAGCCAGGGCGTCCCGCGCCGCGAAGCCCGCGGTTCCGAGGCGATCTGCGTGTGGGAGTACCGCACGCTCCAGGCAGAGGGAGAGCTCGAGCGGGCGACGGTCCCGCCGTGGTTCCTCCGCGAGGGCTGGCTCGACCTCTACCCCGAGCCGCAGAAGAAAACGGACCGCTGATCTCCAGACCCGACCGCCATGGTCGGGTTTTTCTTACTCCCCCGCCGCAGACGAACTTGTGGTATCTTTGAAGCATGAAAATTTGCCTCGCCGTCACCGCCGCCCTCTTCGTGCTACTACCCGCCGCCACGCAGGCCGCGAGTTTGAGTCTGGGCGCTCGGCTCGCCGGCCGCATCCTGCTCCAGGTCCAGCAGCACGGCGAGGCCTGGTACGTGGACCCGACAGACTTGCGCCGCACCTACATGAAGGACGGCGCCGCCGCCTACACGCTGATGCGCGGGGCTGGCCTCGGCATCACGGACGCGGACCTCGTCAGGATACCGACCGCCGACACCGTGGAAACGATGAAGTCGACCGAGCCGACCTGCGCCTCGAACGCCCTGGCCAACCGGCTCCGCGGCCGCATCCTGCTCCAAGTCCAGCAGCACGGCGAGGCCTGGTACGTGGACCCGACCAAGTGCCGCGCCATATATATGAAAGACGGACCGGCCGCCTACCAGCTGATGCGTGGCCTGGGTCTCGGCATCACGGATGCCGACCTCGCCGGCATCACGGCCGCCGGCGCCGCGCCGACCCCCGGCGAATTCCAGAGCTACCGGCTCACGACCGACCGCGGCCAATTCGACGTGCTGGTGCTGACGTTAAACCGCGCCAAATACCGTCCGGAGACGCGCGTGGCCCAGGACGCGGACTGCGCGGACAGCTGTCCCGCCAAACCGCTGGCCGATTATGCGGCCGCCGCCGGCGCCGCCGCCGGCATCCACGGCTCCTACTTCTGCCCGCCGGATTACGCCGACTGCGCCGCCAAAATCAACTCCTACCTCTGGCCGGTCTTCGACAGCGCCACCGGCGTGATGGTGAATGAAAATAATCTCAAATACCACGAGCGGCCCATCGTCGTGGTGGACTCGGTCGGCGCGCCGCATCTCTACCGCAACGCCAAGACGGATTTCGGCTGGACGCTTGCAACCTACGAGTCGGCGACCGGCTCGAAAGTCGCGGCCGCGCTCGGCAACTATCCCGCCCTGCTCCAGAACGGCCAGAACGTCGTCGAAAGCGAGCCGACTCTCGACACGAACCAGCGCACGGCCCGCACCAACCGCGGCGCTTGGGGCTGGAACGGCACGGATTGGATCGTGGCAATCGCCAAACAGGCCACGGTCGTGGACTTAGCCGCGGTGATGCAGGCGCTCGGCGCCACCGACGCCCTCAACCTCGACGGCGGCGGCAGCGCCGCCCTCTGGTACGGCGGCGCCTACAAGATAGGTCCCGGCCGCCAACTGCCGAATGCCGTCGTATTCGTGCCGCGCTGACCGTGGCTAAGGTGAGGCAGGAAGAGCGGGATTCGAATCCTCCATCTTTCGATAGCAAAGCAAACGCCCCGCTTAGCGCGGGGTTTTTGCTGGCGGACAGGGCAGGATTCCCCTCGCTCCGACTCGGGCCCGGGCGCTGCGCACCGGACGCTCGCCGACTCGCGTCCTCTCGCGCCCTTCGAATCCCCCATCTTTCGATAGCACAGCAAAAGCCCCGCTTAGCGCGGGGTTTTTGCTGGCGGACAGGGCAGGATTCGAACCCGCATGGAACCCCTTAGAACGGGGACGGCTAATCCATTCACCCACCTGTCCGAATAAGCAAAAAGGACGAATTTAGCGATAAACAAAACCACCGCCAACAAGCCGCTCCTCGGAGCAGCCGTTACACGGTGGTTATTTGCTTCTGAAGACGGACATGGCGCAAGTTTAGCGTCACCCGAACCACCAGTCAATCCTACACACTGGCGCAAAACAAAAAACGCCCCGAAGCGGGGTGTTTGTCGGTTTCGGACCGTCTATGCGCCGAGCGAGCCAACCGGCGCGGCCAGTCCCGGTCCCCAGGAGCCAAGGCCGTGCAGGGTCTCCAGCGCCCCGAACGCGTGGCCGACCGCGAGCGCAGCGCGCATGCATTGGTACTCGACCAGGAAATCGTGCGTGCCGGCGCACCACTTCTGCGGCTCGCGGTTCGACCGCTTGAGGATCTCCTTGAGCGACAGCCACTCGAACGCGTCGACTTCGCCCGGTTGGGGCACGAAATCCGTGTCCGGCCGGTCCAGGAGCGCGACGAATTCGCGCGTCCACAGCCGGGCGCCGATGATGCGCGTGGTGCGCCACGGCAGGAGCTGCCAGACAGCCACGGCTACGCCGGCCTCTTCCTCCAGCTCCTTGAGGGCGTTAGACTCGTAAGTTTCCCCCGCGGCCACATGGCCGCCGAGGTGCGTGGACCAGACGCCGGGCAGGCGCTCTTTCTCTGCGGCCCGCCGGTGGCACAGGATCTCCCCGCGCGGATTCATGACATAGACGTTCGTGGACCGGCACCAGGCGCCGGCCGCGATAGCCTCCGCGCGCGGCAGGGCAACGCCGGTCGGCTCACCGGTTTCGTGGTGCACTACTTCTAAATTCTCCATACGTCGTTTGGCGGCGGATATCGAAAAAGACTCCGCCGATTAGGGCTAAGAGTCCCGCGACGCAGATACGTGCGAGACAAGCTGGTCAGCGCTTGTCTCAAGATTTCCCGCCCGTTCGCTCTTGGGGCAATCCCCAAGGGAACGCAACTTTGATCTTGAGGCAAACAGCGGCGATTCAGCTCGACAGAACTATAGCACAAAAGTATTGCGTTGTAAACAGGGCGGCATGCCGCTGGGGCGATGACCGAGGCCGCAAAAAAACGGAAAGACGGCCGGTGAATTACCATCGGCCGTCTCCCCTCGACGCATCTTGAGGCGCTTAATCGCCGGAGGCGTTCGAGTCCTGCTGTTGATTTTCCGTCCCCTGCTCCTTGAGCTGTTCAGCGGCTTTCTTGGCCGCCTCGCGCGCGGCCTCGTCCTGTTTCTGCAGCTGCTCGGTCTCCTGCTTCTGCTGTTCGCGCGCCTTCTCATCCACCTGCTTCTGCTGTTCGCGCGCCTTCTCGTTAAGCTGTTTCTGGCCCTCGCGCTGCTGTTCGTTGGCCTTCTTCTGCTCCTCGGTCATGCCCTGATCGCCGCGCTCGGCCTCCTTACCGAGCTTTTCCTTGGCCTGCTCGATCGCTTTTTCGGCGTTCTTGGAAAGTTCGATCGCGGCCTGGAAATTTCCCTTGTCGAGCTCGTCCTTGGCGTTGGAGAGCAAAGTATCAACCGGGCCGAGAATATCCGCGGCGAGCACGATGCCCTGTGCGGTCGCCTCATCGCCCAGCTCCTGCCGCTTCTGCTGCGCATCGGCCAGGGATTCCTGGGCCTTGGTCTGCAGTTCCATTTGATCCTTAAGCTTGTCGGATGCCTCCGTCAGGCCGCTCACGCTGCTCTCGACCTCCAGATCGAGCGAGTCCTTCTGCGCGCGCAAGGCCTCCAGTTTGGACTTCAGCTGATCAGCCGTCGCCGCTTCGCCGGCCTGCATGGCAGCCACGAAATCGTCCTGCAGTCCCCTAAGCTGTGCCTTGATCGAATCCTGCTCCGGCTTGAACGAGTCGCGCACGAACCGATCTTCGGCACCGACGCTGTCATGCAGCTCTTTGGCCAAATCATTCACGTCCTTGCCCTTCGCCTTCTCGGCGACGACGATGTCCGTGACCTTGGCGAGGTTGTCCTTCAGCCGCGACTCGGCGACATCGAGCCCCTTGGCCTCCTTGCCCTTCTCCTGCTTGAGCTTCTGGATTTCAGCGAGGCGCTCGTCGGCGAATTTCAGCTCAAGGCGCGCCTTGGCCGCCGGCTGAAAAGTGAACACCTCCTGAAAAAACTCGCCCATGCGGTCCAGGAAATACCACGGGCTGTCCGGCAGGATTCCCGGGGTGGGCAACGACGGCGGAGTGGCGGTTTGGGCGAAGACCGTGAGTGGCAACGCCAGAGCGACGGTCATGAAGAGTACCTTAAGGCGCATAATTTCATATTATCGTGAATTATTGCACGTATTAATTATACCACAATTTCGACCCCTATAATTGCCGATGCCCGCGCCCGGATCGCACCACAACGGTCCACTTGACCTCCGACAGGACTGCTGATAGCCTCTTTGGACGACTTTCATTCACCTCACACCAACTACATGAGGAAGAAGCTCATCGGGATTGTGGCGACCGGCGCCGTTTTGGCGTCCGGCATTCTCGCCTCGCAGGCATATGCGGCCGTAGCGACCACGCCGGCCACCGTGACGTTGTGCGTCAAAGATAACGGTCTCGTTTTCGTCGTCGGCCAGGGCTTCAAGAAAGATGATGATAACGACTGCAAGAAGAATTCCAAGCTCATCACGTTGAACGTTCAGGGGCCGAAAGGCGACACCGGCGCTGCTGGCCCGCAGGGTCCGGCTGGTGCCGATGGCGCGGTCGGTGCGACCGGCCCGATGGGCGCCACCGGACCGCAGGGCGCGGCCGGCCCGCAGGGTCCGAAGGGCGACACCGGACTGACCGGCCCGGCCGGCGCTGACGGCGCACCGGGTGCGGTCGGGGCGACCGGCCCGATGGGTGCTACCGGACCGCAGGGCGCGACCGGCCCGCAGGGTCCGAAGGGCGACACCGGACTGACCGGCCCGGCCGGCGCTGACGGCGCACCGGGTGCGGTCGGGGCGACCGGCCCGCAGGGCGCGACTGGCGCAACGGGAGCAACGGGCCCTCAAGGACCGCAGGGTCCGCAGGGCGCGACCGGCCCGACGGGCGCTGACGGCGCACCGGGTGCGGTCGGGGCGACCGGTGCGACCGGTGCGACCGGAGCGACCGGAGCGACCGGCCCGCAGGGGCCGGCCGGAACCCCTGGCATCTCGGGATACCAAATCGTTACCGCCAACCCGTCTGGCAGCTATGTGGCAGTCATGAACTGCCCTGGCGTCGGCCTTTGTTTCATGTATGCCAATAATATTTCGGCTGGCAGTTCACTGACTGCCACGGCGACCTGCCCCACGGGGAAGTACGTCATCGGTGGCGGCGCATCAACGAACATCACTACTCTGCCCGTCAAAATGGTGTCGAATGCCCCAACTGGCAGCACGGGTTGGGCAGCCACCTTCGTCAACACCGATACCACGATGAACATCTCCGGTATCTTTACGGCCTACGCCATCTGCGCGAACGTACAGTAACGGAAAGCGCAAAAGAGCCCGCACAGCGGGCTCTTTTATTTGCGGAACTGTCGGGTTAGCCACCGGGCCAGCTGCATACCCAGCAACGGACTCTGCCTGCTTTTACCGGAGGAACCGGTTCAGCCGCCGGACGATTTCCTCCTGGCCGGAATTGCGCAGAAGCGCTGACCGGTCATGCCTGATGGCCGCCGCAAAACGATCCAACCCGCTGATGAAGGCCGCCAGACGGCGGCGTTCGATGCGGGGATGGGAAATCCCGAAACCGCCGCGGTCGATGACATGCGCGTTCATCTGCTGTTCGTATACGGCCAGCGGGACAGCGTACACGGGAATCCCGAGATGCATGGCTTCGGACAGGAGCATGTGCCCAGCCGTGGAGACGATGCCGTGGCATTCCGAAAGCAACCGGTAGAAACGCGGATCGCCGTGGCGATAGACGGTCAGGTTCGGCGGTCTGCTCTTCAGCCGCAAGGCATCGCGGACGAAAAGGTGGAACTCGGCGCTGGGCTGCGATGCGCAGACGCGGACGACCTCGTCCATCGTCTGGACGAAAGGACGCTGCGCCGAAACGTAGACGATGATGGACCGCGCGGACGGCTTCGGTTTTCTCCTGATCTCCAGGATCGTCCGCTTGAGCGGCGGCGGAACGATGGTCACCGCCGGCGCGCCGACGCGCCGCCTGACCCGAAAAAAAGAGCAGGCGATGCGTTCCGCCGTATGCGGGAAGAAAAATCGCAGTCTGGACGTCTCGTCAGCGAAAGCCTGCCCGCCGAGCGTCTTCGGGAACACGCCGCAGAGATATTTGCTCTGCTGATCGAAAGTCACGACCGGCGCGCCCGTGGCATAGCCGTATCCGGCGCTCACCGGCTCATAGTCGGTCACCACCAGGTCCGGCCGGCCGATCAGCCGTTCGGTCCGGTCATAGGCGCGGCAGACGATGGGCAGAAAATTCTTGCCGGCGTTGCGGCGCGCAGTGGCACGGAAATCCAGGCCATCGCGCTTCCCCGCCCAGAAGGGCACGTCGATTTCGACGATGGAGATGTTGCGGTACCGGCCGAAAACGCGCCGCGCGGAACGCAGGCTCTCGCCGTAGACGAAAAGGGCGATGCGGCAGGACCGGGCGAAATGCGCGATAACCGGGGCCTGGCGGTTGAAGTGGCCGCTGCCGATGCCGGAAATGCCCCAGAGGATTTTCTTCATAGGTTTTCGGTTATCCTTTCGGCCACGAACGCGGCCGAACCGGCGATTTCGAAGGCCGGAATACGGGCGAGCGCGTCCCGCAGCCCGCCCGCCAGCCGCTCGCGCGCACCGGCCGGCGGCTCGCCGGACAGCACGCGGCTGCCGCCATCGAGCACCACATCGGCGTTCACGGCATCCAAGAAAAACGGGTATAGGACATGCAGCGCCCCGAGATCGGGCAGCCTCACGCAGCTGTCCGCGCCGTCGCTCAAGCGCACACGGAAAATCGCGGCGATTTCCGCCTTTTCTGCGGTCTCGAATCGTTCAGCTCCAATCTCGGCGAATGCACGCCCGCCGTCCGGTGCCCGCACCGTGATCACCTTGGTCCCGGCGACAGCGACGATTTTTCCGTCCTGCGGAAACCCGACCGCGGTCTTGTTACCCGAAAATATCCTCCAATCAGGCCGGCCGACCAGGTTCAGGACCACGGACGTTTTGCCGTCGCCCGAATGCCCCACCAGGAGAGCGAACCTTCCGCCGCGCCCGACGCAGGCGGCATGCACCGGGAACAGGCCGCGCTTCAGCAGTTCAAGACGCGCCAGTCCGTAAAGATAATGCGGCACATCGGCCGGCGGCAGTCCGGAGACGTCCGCGGCCATGATGGCCGGATTGCCCGGTTCCGGAACTTGGGCCCTGATCAGGCGGTCGTCCATATTCATTTGGTTAGCCTCTCATCTATAAGATCGCCGACATCGACCCGCTCCAGCGGCAAATCGGCGAGGCGGCGACGGAAGCCGTCGTCGTCGAGGATCCGGGCCACGGCCGCATCCGTGCGGCGTGCCAGCTCCGGGCCGACAAACGACTTTTCCGCGTGCGTGCTGATGTCGATATCGCCGACCAGCCGGATGCCGATGCCGATCTCCTCCACTCGGCGGGCGACGAGCGGCTGATCGCCGAAAAAAGGGATTACGGCGAGCGGCGTACGGCTCAGGACGGCTTCGACGAAACTGTTGTTGCCGCCGTGGGTGACGAACACGTCCGCCGCGTCCAGTTCCTCCGCCTGGTCCGCCCGCTCCAAGACCCGCCAATTGCCGGGATAAGACTTCAGGACTTCCTTGCCTTGAGTCACGAAAACCACCTCGTACGGCCGGCTCGCCCAGAGTCTGGCCAGCTCGCCGACGAAGACCCGGAGCGACTCGCGGACATCCGGCCGTCGGTTCCAGAGGTTGTCCATGACCACGGTGCCGAGCGAAAAATAGATCCTCGGTTTGCGGCCGCGCGGTTTTTCTTTCGCCGGTTTGGGCGTCTGGACGCGTCCGACAAAGGCGTATTCCCCCCGCCGGCCGTCGTGCCAGCCATCCGGCACGAGCGACGGGTACGACCACACGAGATTCAGTTCACCTGGCAGGAACAGGCCGTCCGAGAGCATTTCGGCCTCCGGGTCCGCAATCCCGCGCTCGGCCAGATAGCGGCGACCGGCGCCGTCGAAAGGTCCGATCATCGCCGGAACGGAACACCAGTACGGCACCCCGAGGGACCGGCCGACCTCGCGGCCCTCCACGGAAAAGAAGTCGTAGATTATGAGATCGGGCCGAAATTCTTCGGCTATCCGGCGGCAGTCCGGCAGGAGCGCGCGCACGCGATCCGCGGTCCAGGCGATCGGATCGGTTTCCAGAAGGTCCTGCTCCGCCAGGACTACGGACTCACATCCGGCACCGTCCACTTGGGCCGGGATATTGCGCCAGCCGGTGACGACCAGCTTGAACTCGAAGCGCTCGCGGTATTGCGCGATGAAATCCTTAAGCACATTCAGGTGTCCGCTGAACGGAGCCGAAAAAACCAGTACGCGCTTCATAGAGACACGCACAGCATAGCCTTTTTCACCTATCAATCAAAGGAGAGCCAGCGGCTAGGCGCGATCGCGCTCACTTCTTGAAATTCAGCTCGACTTTGACGAACGGCAGGGCCTTGCTGCCAAAGGTCAGGTTGCCGCTCCAGGGGCCCGAGCTGATCGGCATCACGCGCGCACCATTAAGTTCGCTGACCTCGCCGACCGAAGATAAAGACGAGTGTCCCAAAGCCTCCGCCGCCACTGCTACTTGGTCAGACCCCAGGCATCCTGCAGGGACACGGGCTGTTCAATCTTGGTCAACAGGGTGGAGCCGGAGATCGCTCCAGCCACGTTCAGGCGCAGGTCGAAGACGTGGGACGTACCAGCGGGGATGATCTCCTCGGCGGCCAAAGTGATGTCGGCCGAACATTGGACGCTCTGGTCGTTGCAGGTCACGAGCGCGGTCGAACCGGGCAGATTTGCCCCCTCCCCCACGCGGCGGAGCGAAGAATCATTTCCAGCGGTCAGGACCAGCTCGCGGCTCTTGTCGAAAGTGAACCGCAGCGTCTTGAAGGCCGCATCACCCTCGTTGCGGGCGCTTGCCGCGAAGCGCGCCACGACGTCCGTGCCGTTGTTGAGCACCGAAGTCGGCAACGAGGTCATGCTGATGACCGGCGAGGAATAACCGGCCGGCGGCGCGGACCTGGGATCGGTCAGCGTCCAGCCGCCGTTGATGAAGGCCGGCTGGTCCATCGAAACGACCAGGCTGGAGGCGGGGACGTCGCCGGACACGACCAGCCGCAGTTCGTAGACCATGGTGGAACCGGCACGAATCACCTCATCGCCGCCCATGGTCACCTTGACCGAGCACTGGAGGCTCTGGTCGTTGCAGGTGTCGAGGACGGCCGAACCGGACAGGTTCTCCGCGTCGCCGACGCGGCGCAGCGAGGAGCCCCCGGTGCCGACGAGCACCAGTTCCCGGCTCTTGGCGATTGGGAAAGTGAGCTGACGGATGACCGCCTCGCGGTTGTTCGGCGGCGTGGCGCTGAAGCGCGCCACGATGACCTGGCCGTCCGAGAGCACGGTGGTCGGGATGGCCGCTACGGTGATGATCGGCGAATCGTAACCCACCGCCTGGCCGCAGGCCTGACTCGTCGCCGGCTTGGTGCTTTCGGCACACATCCCGACGGACCGCAGCCGGCAAGCGCGGGTCTGGGTCCCGCTGGCGCTGCACGCGGTCCATTCCGAACACTGCCAGGAGCCAGCCGGGCACTTGGCCGGAAGGGTCTTCCTCAAGAGCGGCAGGCCGAAACCGGCCGCGGCCGCGAGACTGGCGATGGCGACGCCGACGACGACCTTCGTCCTCGTGCTGACCTTAGTCTTGGTCGCCGTGGCGACCCCCGTGTTCTGCGGAACCGTATCCATATGACTTGAATTAAGTCTTATGTGGGCTTAATGCCCATTATTCTTTTTTCGACTGGGAATCCAGGTACCGCCGCCAGGCCGCGATGACCTTGAGCACATGCTTCGGCTCGACCGTGGGCCGCTTGCCGGAACGGACGATCTCCTCATCGGCGCGCAGATCTTCGACGTGATGCTTGAGCAGGCGCTCGGCCGCGGTCACGTCGGCGTCGTTGGGATGTTCCTTGTTGATCCGGTCCAGGTGCTCGATCTCCTCCGTCAGCTCCTGGCGTTCCGCAGCGAACTCCTCGAGCGTGGCGCTGGCCGCCCGGTCCAGCACGCCCATGGGGGCCTTGTGCGTCAGCGTCCCGTCCAGGGAAACGCGGGCCGATGCCTCGTCGATGAGGTCAAAGGCCTTATCCGGCAGGAACCGGTCCTTGATGAATTCGGCCGAGGAATCCACGGCGGCGATGATGGCCTCGTCGGAAATCTCCACCTTATGGAAGCGCTCGTATTCCGGCTTCAGGTGCCGCAGGATCTCGATGGCGTCCTCGCGCGATGGTTCGCCGATGAGCACGGGCTGGAAGCGCCGTTCGATGGCGGGATCGGTGCGCAGGGAATCGCGGAATTCCTTCCAGGTCGTGGCGCCGAGCACGGAGATTTCGCCGCGCGCCAGCGCTGGCTTGAGCATGTCGGAGAGGTTCAGGCCGCCCTGCACGCCCTTGACCTGATGGATCATGTGGATCTCGTCGATGAATAGGACCATGCGCCCGGGAAACGCCTCGATCTGCTCCGTGAACTTCTTGATGCGGTTCTCGAGCTCGCCGCGGAAGGCGGTGCCGGCCAGCATGTCCGGCAGGTTCAGCGCCAGCAGGCGGACGCCCAGGAGCTTCTCCGGGACCTTCCGGTCGGCGATGCGCTGGGCCAGGCCCTCGGCGACCGCGGTCTTGCCCACGCCCGGTTCGCCGATAAGCAGCGGGTTGTTCTTGAGCCGGCGCAGGACGATCTCGATCACCCGCTCGATCTCCTTGTCGCGGCCGATGACCGGATCGAGCTTGCCGGCCGCGGCCAGCGCCGTCAGGTCGCGCACGTATTCCTCGAAGACGAAGGCACTCTCGCCGGAGCCCCGCCGCCGATTCCAATACCAAAACCCGGCGCCGACGGCCGCCGCGGAAAGGATGACCCAGGCGTAATCCATATGTGGAAAATTATAGCACCATTCCCCCATTTTTGCGCCACTCGCTCTGGTGTCATCTGTTTAGACAAAATTTCACTTAAAATAAAGCGGCATCGGGCCGAGAAACGCGCCGATGCCGCGAACCGCCGTAGGTTCAGCTCACTTCTTGAAATTCAGCTCGACTTTGACGAACGGCAGGGCCTTACTGCCGAAGGTCAGGTTGCCGCTCCAGGAGCCGGAACTCACGGCCATGACCTGTGCGCCGACGTATTGGCTAAGTTCGCCCGCCTTCCAGCCCTTGCTGGGCAGCGCGCCCCGATAGAAGGCGATGGCGTCGTCCACCGTCAGCTTGTCGAGGCTCCACTCGGCGGTCAGGGCGAGCACGTTGCCACCCACTAAGGAATAGGTCTGGGCGAGCCTGGCCCCGGGCATGATCGGGAAGCTGGCGGGAAATTCCTTCGGCAGCTTCGCGGTCTCGCCCTGCGTGATGGTCTCCACCGGCTTGGTCGAGGTCGTGCCAGTCGTCGGCCGCTTCGCCGGCTGCGTCGCCGGACCTGGAGCCGGCTTCACCGCCTCGCCCGTAGCCGAACCGGCCGGCGCTATGGCCTCCGGCGCACCAACGCCGGTCGTAGCCGCTTTATTGGCGCAACCGGCTCCGGCAAGGAGCAGGGTGCTGAGGCCGATGACTAAAATGCCGATGTTCTGGGATTTGGTGGGGTGATTCATATATTGATGGAGTTTAACCGCCGCTTTTGCTAACCGCACTATAACCACCTCCGACAAAATCGCGCAACGTTTGGCACCAGATTAAGGCGCGTTTGTGCACGCGAAGACCCTATTCAAAACGGTACCGCGTAACGCGGTCTCACCAATTCAATATGGTAATCGTTACCTGAAGCACCGTCGCAAAAGCCACCCAAAACAGATATGGGACCTGCATATACGCAATCCAATGGCGCCTCGGATAGATCACAACCATGCCCCACAGAAGAGTGCCGAGGACGAGCAAGATGTCGAACGTGGCCAGCGCGTTGTTCTGCAGTCCGAACTGAATCGGAGTGAATGCAAGATTAAAGCCAAGGTTCAGGGCAAAAGGAAGCGCGCAGACGAGCGGTATCTTTTTCCGAGCGGCCAGGACGAAAACCGCGCCAAATGATACGGCGATCTGCGCATACAGCAGGGTCCACACCGGCCCAAAAAGCCACGCGGGCGGCGCCCATGATGGCTTAATCAGCTGCGAGTACCAAAAGAATGTGGATTCCATATTTGAAATATAACAAATAAATGACAAGGGTCGAATCTTTTTGGCGTCACGATTAGTATTTAAAGCGCTCACGGCACGGTCGGCTCCGTTTGCTTCAGAGGAGAGTCCCGCCCCCTCCGCGTTTTCATCTCTAATCCCGCACGGCCATAACAAAAGTCCGGATGGGTATTCCATCCGGACTTTCGTTGGCTGCGGGACTAGGATTCGAACCTAGATAACATGCTCCAGAGGCATGAGTCCTACCATTAGACGATCCCGCATCGGAAGTTTGAAGTGTAGAGTTTGGAGTTTTATTTAATGGCTTGGGATTGATGCGTAATTCAGCTGATCTTTTGCGGCCAAGGCTTGAATGCAACGGAATATTCCGGCTGATAGCCCATTATATCTGGTTTCTAGTGTTGCGGCTGTTTCAGCATTCAAGTAACCGAGCCCGCGAGAAAGCTCACATAAACATGCCGTTTCTCTAGCGGATCCGCGAGCCATAAACAGGAAATTTGAGAAATCCTTTATTGTTCCCCTTCCCTGGCCTTCGGCGATATTCGTAGCCACAGATACAGCGGCACGTCTGAACTGACTGGTCAGTCCATATTGCTCGTCCCGAGGAAACAATCGCGTGACCTGATAGATTTCCATGGAAAGTGCGTACGCCTCTCGCCAAATCGCTAGCTCGCGATAATCGTTTGACATAGCGCCAGACAATTATCACTGCCTGATAAGGCTGTCAAATGTGCTCCACGCTTCCCACTTCACGCTCCACGCTTCATGCAATGCGCTGGCCGCCGAAGGCGGCGATCATCGGGTCGGCCTGCGCGGCGGCCGGCTGCTTGCCGTGAGGCTCCGCAGAGGCCGCATTATTATTGCCCAAAACGGTATTTTTATCAAGTAGGGAGCCGTGGCAGGCCAGGTTCTGGCCCAAAACCTCGGAAAAAGCCCGTGCCACCACATCCTTGGTCTTGGCCTCGTTGAACTTGTCGCGGTGGAAGGCAAAACCGAATCCGACGTGGACGCAGTTCCCGTCCACGTGCAGCGGCTCGGCCACGCTCAAAAGAAACGTCAAACTGCCGTTCGACTCCCCTGCTTTGGCGATGCAGGCCTTCCAATTGGTGCGGACGGATTCGATGGAAACCAGCGGTTGAGAGTTGAGAGTTGAGAGTTGAGAGTTGGCGGCAGAACTTTCAACTTTTCCCGCCTCTTTAGGCGGGACCCCGCCTTCTTTGACTGAAGATAGGGGGCGGGGCAACTCCGAACTTTCAACCAATGAAGTGGACCCCGGCCCCCGGGCCGGGGTGGTGGGAGTGGAGAGGTTTGGAGGTGTGGTGGTTTTGAGGTTTGGAGTGGCGGCCGTGGCGTGCGGAACGGCAGATGGTGATTTGGACGAGATATCTGATATCTGATATCGGACATCTGAACCGCCGCTCGGAATGGACTGCAGAACAGAACCGGATTGCGAGACTGTAGAAGGGATATCAGTACAGACCCGGGCGGCGGCGAGCTCGAGCGGCAGGGTCGGCAGGTGCGCGTTCTTCAGGTCGCGGCGTTTCTCCATGAGCGTCTCGAGCGCCAAAATTATCTGCGGCGCGCCGCCAAGCTTGCCCCAAGCCTCCACCTGGGCGCGACGCGACTCGTCGAGTTCCGCGGCGAAGGTCTCCAGCGAAACGCCCAGCGAGGCCAGAAGAGCGCGGCGCAAGGCCTCCACGGACTCGGACGCGAAGTGGTCCATGTCCACGCCGGTGTCCGCCGCGGCCTGCACCGCCGTCACGGCCGCGGCCGCATCGCGCCGCAGCAGGCCCTCGACGAAAGCGGCCACGAGCGCCTCATCCGACCGCGGCAGGACCACGGACGCTTCGTCGTAGCTGATCTCCTTCTGCTTCTCGTCCACAGACGAGAGTACCTTGCCCAACAGTCCTTCGGCGTCGCGCAAACCGCCGTCGGCGTGGCGGGCGATCTCCTCAAGCACCTTGCGGTCCACCTTCTTGCCCTCCTGCGCGGCTACGGCCTTGAGCCGTTCCACGGCCTCGGTGAACGGAATCTTGCGGAAATCGAAGCGCTGGCAGCGCGACAGCACGGTCGCCGGGACCTTATGCAGTTCGGTAGTGGCCAGGATGAAGACCGTCTTGGCTGGCGGCTCTTCGAGCGTCTTGAGCAGCGCGTTAAAGGCCGCGGTCGAAAGCATGTGGACCTCGTCGATGACGAAGACCTTGTAGGGCAGCTGGGCCGGCGCGAACCGCGCGCTCTCGATGATGTTCTCGCGGACGTTGTCCACGCCCGTGTGCGAGGCTGCATCCACTTCGATGAGGTCAAGCGCGGCGCCGGAATCGATCAGCAGGCAGTTTTTGCATTTGCCGCAGGGCTCGCCCATCGAAGAGTTGAGAGTTGAAGGTTTAGAGTTGAAAGTTTTGGACTTACCGGAACTTTCAACTTTTCCCGCCTCTTTAGGCGGGACCACGCCTTCTTTGACTGAAGAAAGGGGGCGAGGCAACTCCGAACTTTCAACCCGTCCGATACAATTGATGGCGCGGGCGAAAAGGCGGGCGACGGTGGTCTTGCCCGTGCCGCGCGGACCGGAAAAGAGATAGGCGTGCGCCACCCGGCCAGTCTGGGCCTCAAAAGCCAGCGTCACTTTGACATGATGCTGGCCGGCGACGTCGGCCCATTTCTGCGGGCGGTATTTGCGGTAGAGCGTGGACATCGGGATGCGGATGATTCAAAAA
>JAKAKZ010000015.1 GCA_021824285.1 bacterium | reverse complement strand
GCGCACCAACGCCGCGGGCTGGGCCACCGGCTCCTACGACTTCGCCGAGATGTTCCCGTCGGGCGACGCGCTCGCGCCGGGCGACATCGTGATGGTGGATGCCTCTACGGAAGGAGCCGTGCGCCTGGCTGACGCTTCTTCTGACGCCAACGGTCGCCTGCTCGCCGGCATCGTCTCTACGCGCCCCGGCTTCCTCGCTGGTTTCAATGACGCCGGCAACTTCCCGATCGCCATGAGCGGCCGCGTGCCGACCAAGGTCAGCCTGGAGAACGGCGACATCCACGTCGGCGACCCGATTTCGGCCTCGTCCGTCCCGGGCGTCGGCATGAAGGCCAACCCCGGCAGCTACGCCATCGGTATCGCCTTGGAGCCATACGTCGCGGGTAACGCCAAGACCGCCATCACCGTCTTCCTGAAGCCGGGCTGGTATGACGGCACGACCGTCTCTGCCCCGACCACGCTGGTTGCTGGCACGAACCTCAACGTCACGGGACCGGTGGACTTTAATGCCCAGGCGCTCATCAACGTCGGCGGCATCTCGGGCATCAACAATTCTTGGAGCATCGACTCCTCCGGCAACCTGACCGTGAAATCCGTGACTGCGCCGGACATCGAAGCGGCCAAGATGACCGTGAAGATCGATGACGGTACGCAGATGGCCGGTAACGGCGTGGTTTCGGTCGGCAATTCGACCGTCACTGTCAAGAACCCGGCGGTCAAGCCGAATAGCCGCATTTTCGTCACCTTCTACGGCAATACCGAAGGCAGCTGGTGGATCTCCAGGAAGACCGACGGCGAGTTCGATATCAGCCTGTCGAAGGTCGCGGCGACTGACCTGCAGTTCGACTACTGGCTGATGGACGTGCTGGACAACCGCACGGTCATTCCGCCGCTGGGTCAGACCGCGACGACGGATACGACTGTCGGCTCTACGCCGTCAGTCACTTCGGGCGTCACCGCGACGACCGATACGATTGTCGCGCCGACGACCGCCGCCTCCGGCACCGCGACAACCGCTACCACCGATAGCACCGCAACCACCACCACCACCACCCCGACAGCGGCGACCACCGATACGATCACCGCGCCGCCAGCGACCACCGATACGACCCCGGTCCCCTGACGCCCCAGGACCGTTAATCACACCAACTTGATGGTCAAAACTGTGCCGGGGGGCGCAGTGGCCCATTACCACCACGCCCCCCGTAGCCGCGGAGTTTCCGCCCTGCGGCACACAGCGGTCTGTCCCTGTTGCATATGCCAGGAACCGACCACATCGAGGGGGAGATCGCGGCCTGGCGGCGCATACCGCCGGGCCGCTTTTATTTACCTAAAGGGACACTCCTATTTAAAAACCCGCCTTATTTCAAAAAGGGACAGTCCCTTTTGGGGCAAAAAGGGACTGTCCCCTTGTGGATAAGTAAAAAACCGCCGGTGTGCCGGCGGTTAGGAGGATTGGCGCTGGAGGACGTAGCGGACGGCGTCGGTCGCATGCTCGCGCGTGAACCGGCGGAAGCTGCCCCCGGCGAAGACATAGATGCAGTCCTTGCGCTCGACGACCATGGGCCAGCCGCGGCGTTCCGCTTCGCTCGCCAAGGTGTTGTTTGGGTTGAAGGCGATGGGATGGTCCACGGCCTCGAGCAAGGCAATATCCGAACCGGTATCGCCGATAGCCACGGAGCCCTCCCGTTCGCAGTTGAGATCCTTCATGGCGGCGGCCAGCACTTCGCCCTTCGCTGCGACCGGCAGCTTCAGGGTCACGCCGGTGTAGCGGCCTTCGGCATCGATTTCGAGCACGGTCGGATAGTAGCGCTCGAAGCCCCATTCGGGCGCGAGCAGGCGCACCGTCTCCTCGAAGGCGCCCGTGATGGCCACGCAGCGGTGCGTGCGCTTCAGCTGGTCGAGCAGGGTACGGGTGAAGACGTAGAGCCAGTCGCGGTTCTTCTGGGCCACGATATCGGCCACGACTTCCACGTCCGCGCGCATCTTGCCGCGGATGCGCTCCTCGAACAGGTCGATCAGCTTACGTTCGTAGACGTCGTAGGAGAGCTTGCGGTCGCGGTGCGCGCGCCGCATCTCGCGGAAGGCGAGCTCCGCCACTTTTGGGAATACGCCGAACTCGAAGCATTCCTTGAGCAGAAGCACGAGCAGTTGTTCGCGGACGAGCGTGCCGTCGATGTCGAAAGCGGCGATGGGTTGGCCTTTGGTCCGGTGCATCGTTTCCTCCAGTTTTTGCAAAGGGCTCCGGCCACTCTAGCAGGTCGGGACGGAGCGTCAATCGGTTGGGGCTCGAGAAGGGACGTGGTAAAGTGTCTGTAAGCAGCGGGGATGGGCTTCTCCGCTAGTTGCGCGGCGCCGGGCGGCCATCCGACCGATGCTGCCCGATATTTGTCTCTGCAGCAAATTATGGCTGAGATTAGCCAAAAAAAATATCGCAAGGGCAGAAGACTTCCGGCCAAGAGGGGGCTCCTCGTGACGTTCGTCGTCATCGCCGTGCTGGCTGTCGGGCTTTTTTTCGCCGACGCCATCACTAGCAATCTTTCCGGTCCGCCGCAGCATATCCAGTTGGGCGCCACCTTCTCGAAGCCCTATGCCGAAAGCCTGGGCCTGGACTGGAAGGCGGTCTACACGGCCATGCTGGACGACCTGCTGGTGCAGCGTATCCGCGTCCCGGCCTATTGGGACAATATCGAGCCCGAGCCGGGCGTTTACGACTTCAGCGACGTGGATTGGCAGGTGAGGGAAGCCGCCAAGCGCGGGGCGCAGATCGTGCTGGCCGTAGGGCGGAAGCTGCCGCGCTGGCCCGAGTGTCGCGTGCCGGCTTGGGCGACCGGCATGGACGAGACGCTGCTGCGCGCCCGCATCCTCGGAATGATTGAAAGGACGGTCAAGCATTATTCGGAATTCCCGAATATCATCATGTGGCAGGTCGAGAACGAGCCGTTCTTTCCTTTCGGCGACTGCCCGGAACCGGATCGTGCCCTGCTCAAGCAGGAGGTCCAGTTGGTGCATGCCCTGGATAACCGACCGGTGATGGTGACCGAGTCCGGCGAACTCTCCACCTGGATCAACGCCGCGACGCTGGGCGACGTGCTGGGCATCAGCACCTACCGCGTGGTTTGGGACAAGCGGCTCGGTTATCTTTATTGGCCAATCACTCCGGCGACCTATCGAGGACGCGCGGCGGCCATCAGGGGTTTCGTCGACGACATCATCGTTTCCGAGCTGCAGGCGGAACCGTGGGTCCCGGGCGGCATGGAGAACATGCCGGTCGATGAGCAGCTGCGCCTCTTGTCGCCGCAGCGTCTCTTGGATAACGTGGACTTCGCCCGGCGTATCGGTTTTTCCGCGGCTTATTTCTGGGGCGCGGAATGGTGGTATTGGCTGAAGACCGTCAAAGGCCACGCGGAGCTCTGGGACACCGCCAAGGAGATAATCCAGGGCGGGGGAGAGATTTTCCCGACGAGTCCGGCGTCGTCCGCGAGCCTGCCGGTGATGCGGCCGTGAGCCGACGGATTAACGGAAGTGGAACTTTGCCTTTATGTCTAAGGAAGAAATCCGCGCGAAACTGCGCGCAGAAGCGCTGAAACAATTGGGTAAACCCTACAAGTATGGTGCCTACTGGCAGGAGGCGCCGGAGCGTTTTGACTGCTCGTCTTTCGTGCAGTGGGTCTATAAGCAGGTCGGCATCGCGATTCCCCGCGTTTCTATTGAACAGGCGCCATATGGCCGCCGCATCCCGGCGCAGATCGCCAAGCTGCGCGTCGGCGACCTCGTTTTCCTGCGGGGACATGTCGGACGCTACAACCGCCGTTTTCCGCAGGGCATCGGCCACGTGGTCATGGTGACAGGTAAGGATGAGTTCGTGCATGCCAAATCGCGCACCAAGAAAGGGAAGGAGGTCGGCAGCGTGATGCTCGGCAAGCTGACGAAGCTCCTGAAGAGGAAGGATATTACGGTGGTGAAGCGGTTGGTGTAGCGGACGAACGGGTTTGGTTTTTAGGCCGTGCTTAGATGACAAAAATCGCGCCGGAGCGCGATTTTACTTTAACTCCACCCCACAAACTTCACGCTTCACCCTCCCTCAGCCGAACGTGAACGCGTAGCACTTCGGTCCGGGCACGGAGGTGAAAGTCAGCTCCAGCAGATGGCTGCTGTAGTCGTCGCCGCCGTCCGTCAGGCTGTAGAGGCGCGGCTCATCGACGGTCAGGTAGGCACGGCTGTTCGCGTAGCCGATATCCTGGCCGGCATAGCTCTGCAGCAGCGGCACGCCGTCCAGCTTGATCTCGACGTCCGCACGGGCGCCATCCGGTTCCATCACCAGATTGGCCCTAGAAGCCTGATAGCGGTAAAGCAGGCGTGCGCCGGCTTCGAGCGGCACGGCATACTCGTCCTCGATGCGCCATTGGCCGACCAGGTAGAAGATGTTCTTCGCCGGTTCCGGCGGCGCCGAATAGGTCTGGGGTTGGCGCAATCGCACCGACTCCGGCGAACCAAGCGCCTCCAGCCGCTGCCAGCCGAGATAGGTCTCCGGCGTGCCGACGCGGTTCAGTTCGCCGCCGGAGTTTCCGCCGTCCTCGACCGGCGCGGGCAGTCCGGTCGCGCCAGCTTCCTCCAGCAGCGTCCTGATTACGCGCTCCGAGTGGGCATAGTCGCCCTCGCCGAAATGGTGGTAGCGGATGTCGCCGTGCGCATCCACGAAATAGTGCGCCGGCCAGTAGCGGTTACGGAAGGCGCGCCAGAGGCTGTAGCCGCTATCGAGCGCGACTGGGTAGCCGACACCGTAGCGCTTAAGGGCTGCGGCCACGGCCGCCTGGTCTTTCTCGAAGCCGAATTCCGGCGTGTGCACGCCGATGATGACAAGACCCTTGTCGCGGTAGGCCTCGTGCAGCCGAGCCAAATGCGGCAGGGTACGCAGGCAATTGACGCAGGAATAGGTCCAGAAATCGACCAGGACCACCTTGCCCTTGAGTGATTCCTTCGTAAGCGGCGGCGAATTGAGCCAGCCGTCGAGGCCGGTCAGTTCCGGCATCGGCCCTTCGGCCGGTAGGTCTTCCGGAGCCACCTTGCGGTGTCCGGCCGGCAGCAATTTGGCGATGGCCTCTTTCAGGAGTTTCATGCTTCTTTGGGCTGACCGCCTTCCTGCTTCTTGGCCAGGCGGATTTTTAGGATGTGGCGCCGGTCGGCCTGCTCGATGGTGGCCGTGACGTTGTCGGTCAATTGGATCTTCTGGCCCTCAACCGGAATGCTGCCGAGCCGCTCCAGGATGGCGCGCGACAGCGTCTTGTGCCCGTCATCGGGAATGTTGGCATTGAAGAACCGGTTGACGTTCTGGATTTCGATGTCGCCGATGGTCACGATGGTGAACTTGTCGACCCGCTTGATGGTGTGCTCGTCCACGTCCGTCTCATCGGAGATTTCGCCGACCAGCTCCTCGATCAGGTCCTCAAGCGTGACTAGACCGACCAGCGTGCCGTATTCGTTGACCACGATAGCCATGTGCACGCGGTGCTTCTGGAATTCGCGGAAGAGATCGTCGATGCGCTTGGTTCCGGGCACGAAAAGGGCCGGCATGGCGACTTCCTTCACCTTGATGTCCCCGAGCGGCTTGTCCTGTTGTTCGGTCAGTCTGGAGTAGATGTCCTTGATGTGGACGATGCCGACAACGTTGTTGCGCTCGCCTTCGAAGACCGGATAGCGCGAGAATTTGGCGGCGTTGATCACGGCCAGCACGTCCTGCACGCCCCGGTTGCCGTCGAGCATGATGATGCCCTCGCGCGGCGTCATGACGTCTTCGGCCGTGATGTCGTTGAGCAGGAAGACGCGTTCGATGAGTTCCTTTTCGGCCGCCTCGACGGTACCGGCGCGCATGCCCATGACGGCCATGGATTTGATCTCGTCCTCGCTCACGAACGAGGCGGCGGTGCTCGACTGGACAAACAAGCCGACGAAGCGGTCGATGATTTTGACGAGCGGGGAGAACAGACGGTAGACCAGCCAGAGAACCGGAGCGGCACCGAGGGTCCAGCGTTCCGGGTTATGGGCAGCCAGGGATTTCGGAATGACATTGGCAAAAACGAGGATGGCTAAGGTCAGGATACCGGTCACAAGACCCATGGCCCAGCTGCCGAAATAGGCGGAGGCCACATAAGTCGCGATGGAGGAACTGGCGATGTCGCAGAAGGTCTGGCCCAAAAGCAGGGTGCTAAGCAGCCGACGTAGGTTTTCTTTGAGCTTAATGATGGTAATGGCGTGCTTGTCACCTGCGGCTTGCAGGGTGTGCAGTCGGACGTCGGATAAGGCCAAAAAGGCCGTCTCTTCACCGGAAAAGAAGGCAGAAAGCAGCAGTAGGGCCAAAACCACGAGTATTTCTAGAGGCATATGATGCGCGGTGGCGCATAAGGCAGATTATAATAAGAACGTCTATTGTGGAAGGGGCGGAGGTGAGATTACGCTCCGAAGTTCGCGGCTAGATTTCCTGGAAATTGGCCCAGTTGAGGATAGAAATACGCGTCAGGGAGTGATCTGGCCGCGTCATTGGCCGAAATTAAGGCAGAAAAAAGACGCTCCCTATGGAGCGTCTAAGTCAGCGGTCGTTCGTTTCAAATTCTCTCGATGCTTTTGGCCAGGCGATGCCCTTCGGCGTAGGCTGGGACGAAGCGTACGTAGATGGGCGCTGGGAGTCTCTGGTCGGGGCGGAGCGGAGTGAGCCGGGAGCGCAGGTCACGGTTGATCAGGTCGATGGGCATGGCCTCGTACGAATGTCCATCAGCGCCGCGGATGTTCAGGCGCTTGCCGCGCTTGCCGGTGATGCCGCCGGTCAAAAACTGGCGTTCCGGCGAGCTGGACATGAGCTGGTGCCGCTCTTCGACCGTCAGGCCGTGGACCATCATGCCCTCGAAGTGGATGCGGACCATGCAACAGCGCTGGCTGTTGCAGTTCTCTACCACCTTGCTCAGGCGGACGGCCACATGCACGGGACTGCAGTCCACAGCCTCGACATAGAGCAGGCTGCCGTTGAAGTCGGCGTTGGCCCGCAGGAAGCCGGAGAGCTTGTGCGAGTCCGACAGCCGCAGGGTCAGCTGAATCCTGACCGGGCGTTTCAGAGGCGTGCCGTTCGCGGAGAGGACCTCGAAATCAGTCTTGCCCCCGTGGTCCAAGGCGCCGCCGCGGTTCACGCGGCAGCCCAAGCGACCCAGCTCGATGGCGACCCGATCTTCGAATCTGTGTCCCTGTCTTTTCATTTACGCACCGCCTTTTTAAGGTACGTTAAGCGGCATTTAAGCAGAAAACAGGTTTTTAGTCAATGTTCGGACGCCTTTCGCGGCGGTTTGAAAAGACCCGCCGTGCGGCGGGCTTTTCGGCCGTCAGAGTTTCTGGGACTGGTCGGCTGGCGGCGACTGTGTCGGAGACTGTGGCGGGGCGGGGGAGGCGGGCGGCATGGCGGAAGTCGCAGGCTCCGGAGCGGCCGGTTTCTTCTCCACGATAGCCGGGAAGATGGCGCTGATCTGCGTGCCGACCTTCTCGATGGAGTCCACGAATATCTTGCCCTTCATCAGCTCGACGATCTGCTTGGTGATCCAGAGACCGAGTCCGGTGCCGGGGATGGCGCTCGTGGCCATGGTTCGGATGCGGTAGAACTTGGTGAAGAGCTTCTCGCGCGCCTCCGCGGACATGCCGAGACCCGTGTCGGTGACCTTGATCTCTACCTGGTTGCCATCCTTCACTACCGCCGTGACCGTGACGTTGCCTTTCGGCGTGTATTTGATGGCATTGGAGCAGAAGTTGATTAGCACCTGCTTCAGGCGGCCGCGGTCCACCATGAGTTTGGGGAGCGGTTCGGCCGGACGGCGGAACTCGAAGGTCAGGCCTTTGCGCTCGGCCTCGAAATGCAGCTGTTCGACGATTTCCGCGACGACCTCCTCCGGCTGGACGGCCTCGAGATTCAGGCTCATGCGGCCCTGTTCGATGCGCGAGACTTCAAGCAGGTCTTCGACCAGCCCGGCAAGATGCGTGGAAATGGCGAAGGTCGTTTTGATGACGCTTTTTGGCTTATCTTCCAGCACCCCGAAGGCATCTTCAAGGAAGAGCGACAGGTAGCCGCGGATGGCGGTGATGGGCGCGCGTAGCTCGTGCGAAGCCATGGAGATGAAGTCGTCCTTCATCTGGTCGACCTCCTTGAGCTTGCGGAAGAGCACGGCGTACTCGAACATCCGCGTGTTGGCCAAGAGCAGCAGGATGACGATGAAGATGGTGACGATCAGCCAGGCGTAGGACCAGAAGAGGTTGTCCATGATCTTCTGGGCGAAGAACTGCGTCGAGAGCTTGGCGGAGAACAGGTATTTGATCTTGCCGTCCTTGTCCGTGAGCGGGGCGGTCACTTTCCAGAAGCGCTCGCCGCTCCGGGCCTCTTCCGGCGTGAGCTTCTGGTCCAGGCCGGCCGGGCGGCCGGAGGCCGTCGAAGTGGCCAGACTCTGGTTGTTGTACCAGGCGAGGGCGTAGAGGTTGTCGTGGGCCGTGAGGCCGATCGCCTCCTTGCTGAGCGAAGCCGCGACTTTGAAGTCCTCGCCTTCCTTAGAGAGTATGTCGAGCGTCCTGACCTCGGTGACCGCTTTGGCGACGTCCTCGATGCGCTGCTGCAGCTTGGTCTGGTCATCGAGAACCTCCTGGCTCGTGGCGCCGAGCATCAGTCCGACGATGACCGCGTGCCGCTGTAGCTCCTTGTCCGCGGTGTCGGTGAAGCGCTGGACCACGAAATGGGTGTTCGCGGCGATGGAGAGCGGCACGAGAACGATAAGCAAGACGGCATAGAGAATCTGCCAGTTCCGCCGCAGGAAATAGGCCGTGGCTTCGCCCTTCGTCACCGTTTTCGTCTTTTCCGCCATATGGGGGAGTATAGCATTCGGGATGGTGGAGTGGGGAGGGTGGAGTGGGGAGTTAAAGGTTATCCTTTAAGGCGCGGCTATTCTGATATCTGATACGACAACTCCAAACTTCAGACTTCACGCTTCGAACTTCGGTTGCGACCCTTGCAATTTTATGCTAATATTAAGGCAATATGAGCTCGCGGCATCTTCCTGTCGTAAAGGTGCGGACCGGCATCGCCGGCTTCGACGATTTGGCTCAAGGCGGCCTGCCGAAAGGCCGATCCGTGCTGGTTTCCGGTAGTCCGGGCTCCGGCAAGACGGTTTTCGGGCTGGAGTTCCTTTATCGCGGGCTGGAGCAGGGCGAACCGGCCGTTTTCGTGACTTTTGAGGAGCGCACTGGCGACCTGCTGACCGAGGCGGCCGGATTCGGCTGGGATTTCGGCTCTTTTGCGCGGAAGGGACTCCTGGCTTTCGTCGATGCGTCGGGCATCGCCGAACATCAGATTGAGGCCGGCGAATACGATTTCGGCGGCCTGATCAGCCGCATCCGACACGCCGTCAGCAAAGTCGGCGCCAAGCGGGTGGTTATCGACAGCCTGGCGTCGCTCTTCCTGCGCTACCGGGACAACGCGCTCATCCGGCGCGAGCTGTTCCGCATCATCGACCTCCTGCGGCGGCTGGGCGCCACGACGGTGATTACGGCGGAACGCGTGCGCGACGAGGACGCGGTTTCGCGTTTCGGCGTGGAAGATTTCGTGGCCGATGGCGTCATCCACCTGTACCACTCCCTGAAAGGGGCGGACCGCGAGCGGCAGATCGAAATTCTGAAGCTGCGCGGCGCGCGCCACCAGACCGGCCTGCACCCGTTCCTCATCGGCGACGACGGCATAACGGTCTTCCCGCTGCCGGAGCAGAAATTCGCCGAGGAAAGCCCCACCAAGCGCCTCTCGACCGGCGTACCCGGGCTCGATGCCATGACGGAAGGCGGGCTGTACGCCTCATCTCTGACGCTGCTCATGGGGCCTTCAGGCACGGGCCGCACGGTGCTCGGACTGCACTTCCTGGCGGAAGGTATCCGGCGGCGAGAGCGCTGCGCGCTCTTCTCATTCGAGGAATCGCCGGCCCAGCTCTTCACCGATGCCGCCACGCTCGGCTGGAATTTCCGGTCCGCGGCCCGCAAGCGCCTGCTGCAGGTCACGGCCTTTTCCTCAGACAGCGCGCCGCTCGAGTCGTTCCTGCGGCGGATGGTTTCCGAAATAGAGGAATTCCGGCCCAAGCGGGTTTTCATAGATTCCCTGACGCCGTTGGCTAACGCCTTTTCACAGCGGCGGTTCCGGAGGTTCGTGCTGGCGCTGAATGCGGCCCTCAAGCGGTGCGGGGCGACGACGGTAATCAGCCACACCTCGGGCGCCGGCGCCTTTGCGGCCGAATCAGACATGGCCGTGGCCGCGGACAACATCATCGTCATGCGCTTCGCCGAGCGCGGAGCGGAAACCGAACGTGAAATCGTGGTCGTGAAAGCCCGCGCTTCGGACCATGAGAAGGATCCGCGCCGCTACACCATCGGTAAGCGCGGTTTGCGGATTTTAGGAGAAAACGGCAGTTAATCCGGTTGAGAGTTTGGAGTTGAGAGTTGAAAGTTCGCTAACTTTTCAACTTTCAATCCTGCAACTTTCAACCGCAAAGCGATGCCGCGCCAGACCATCATGCTATTCATCTCCACCGAGTCGCCGACGCACTCCTTTGCGCGCCGGCAGGTGGAGCTTGCCTGCCAGCGGGCCTTCGCCGGCGCCTGTCCGGCGGAGATAAAGACGGTCGATGTGGGCCTGCATGCGGAGCTGGCGGAGAAATACAATATCGAAGCCCTGCCGACGGTGATAGTCGGGGAGCGCCGCATCATCGGTATTCCGGAGCTGGAACGCCTGTCCGAATATCTGGGCGGCGCCCTGCAGAGCTGAAACGCGGTAACGCCGCTTCCCGATAAGCGCCAAACGCGATATGCCATCAATTTCCCGGCTGACGCTGGACCACCTCAAGGAGCCGGTCATCGTGACCGACGCCAAGCATCGGATCACCGGAGCCAATGCGGCCTTGGCCGGACTTCTGGACTACGCGCCCGCCGAGCTGCACGACTGGACCCTGGAGAAGATTTTCGCGACCAAACCGAAGAACATCGACCAGATTATCGCCGGCGAAATCGACCACGCTAACTTCGAGGCCGGCGTGACCACGCGCTCCGGTCGGCGGCTGCTGCTCGACTGGACCGTCCAGCCGATACTCGAGGACGGCAAGATCACTGGCCTTCTTTATCTCGGTCGGGATACGCGAGTCCATCATCTGGTCGAGACGGAGATCCGCAAGGCCCGCAACTATTTCCGTTCCATAGTCGAACAGTCGCCCTACGGCATCTGCGTCACGGACCTGGACCGCCATATCATCATCGCCAACGCGGCGGCCGAGCACATCACCGGTCACCGCTCGGAGGACCTAATCGGCCAGCCGGTGTCGCTGTTCTACGCCACGGACGGCGGCAAGGAAGACCTGGACCCCAAGGAACTGAAGGGCGGCAAGCTGCTGACCAAAGAGCTGGATTTCCGGCGCAAGGATGGCTCGACCGTGCCGGTGCGGGTCAAATACCGTATTGCCGAACGCATCGGGGAGCGCGGCACTGACGTGATTTTCGAGACCTACAGCGACCTGACGGACCGCCGCCGTCTTGACCAGCTGCGCAACGAGTTCGTCTTCCTGGCTGCGCATGAGCTGCGCAGTCCGGTGACGGCCATCCGCCTGCTCTTGGACCTGATTTTCGAAGATAAGCGAATCACCGTCGATCCGATCATGCGCGGCTACCTGCAGAACATCCAGGAGGCGGAAAATCGCCTGCTGCAGCTTGTTGACGACCTGCTGGAAGTCTCCCGCACGGAGGCTGGCCGGCTGAAGATCACGGTATCGCCGCAGGACATGCGTGAGATCGTCGACGCCATCCTGACCGAGCTGAAGCCGCGGGCCGTTTCGCGCGAAGTGTCATTCTCCTACGCGGTCCATGGCGCGCCGCCGAAAGTCCTGGCTGACTCCTCCAAGCTCAAGGAAATCATGTCTAATCTGGTGTCGAATGCGATCAAATATAACGTCGTCGGCGGCAAGGTGACGGTTACGCACGAGGTTCAGGGGAAGATGCTCGTCACGCATGTGGCCGATACCGGCATCGGCATCAGCGAAGGTGACCAGCAGCGGCTGTTCGACAAGTTCTGGCGTTCGGAGGATGCGGCCGTGCGCGCACAGGCCGGAACCGGTTTGGGGCTCTTCATCGTCCGTGAACTTGTGGAGCGGATGGGAGGGCATATCAGCTTCAAATCGGCGCACAAGCAGGGGAGCACCTTTAGTTTCTCGCTGCCGATAGCGCATGAGGAGGAGAAATAGGATTGAAGAGATAGAGAGAGAAAGAGAAAGGGGGAGAAAAAAAAGGGGGGGGCGAGCGGGTCAAAATTATCGATAGACAAAACCGGCAGCACGGCTGCCGGTTTTTACTCTCTCTCTCTCTCTCTCTCTCTCTCTCTCTCAATCCGCCACGATCATCACCTTCCGGTTGCGGTCCACGTCGCCGCCGATCCAGTCCGCGGCCGCACTCATCAGCGTCTCCTGCGTATAGATGTAATCCGCGCCCTTGCGCGTGCCGGGATCGTTCGTGATGAACTTGTCGCCGATGTAGCCTTTGACCACTACCATGTGGTAGAGCGGTCCGCCGCGCCGGAAGTTGGGGTTCATGAGGGCGCGGCCATCCGTCGGCACGGCGACCGGGTGGCCTGCCGCGAGTTTGCGTCTGATGTCGTCGGCCGACTTGAGCGGCACGACGTGCGCTAGGCTGACTTTGAGGAAATCCCGCAGGATGCCAGCGCTGGTTTCGGCGTCCGTGCTCTCGAAATAACCGATAGTCTCTTTCTCGTAGGCCACGACCTCTTGGATGCGCCGCTCGGCCTCGGTGGCGGTGACGGACTTTTCGCCGCCGTAATATGCCTGGAGCATCAGGATCGAAGATTCCTCGCAGGCGTCTTCATGGACGGCGTCCCAGACCTGGAACGGGGCCTGCGGAATGAAGGGCACGTTCAGGTTGATGGACGGCGGCAGCGGTTTGGTTGAGGGCGGCGGAGACGTCGGTCCTTTGGTCGTAGTCGGCGGGGCGGAGGTTTGCGCACTAGGAGGGACGGAACTCGGCGCTACGGGCGGCGCAAATGAATCGGTAGTCGGTTTGGGCGTCGTTTGGGCCGGCTGGGATGCTGTCGGCGGCGCGGTCGGCCTCGCGTCAGCGGTACTGGCGTCGGCCCAGGAGACTGGTTCCGGCAGCGGACCGTTCTGCCAGCGGGCATAGGCGTCGCGGATATCCTGACGTTTCAGGTAAGCCCCATAGCCGGCTCCGCCGATGATGGCTAATAGGACAAAAAACAGGACGCTGCGCTCGATGACGGCGCCGCGCCGCATTTTCTTGGGCAAACCGTGATTATAGCGGTAAACCGGCATAAGTCGGTGTTACTTTAACACGGTTAATCGGCGGCAGGGAATAGGAAATAAAGTATGGGGTCTGACCCCTATAGCTATTATTTCGCTTGAGAAAGATATTTTTTAGGGGTCCGACCCGGGTCGGACCACCTAGGCGGTCCACTTTCGCCGACGAGCTTTAAGCTTCCAGACCCCGATGCTAAACTTGGCGCATGTCGGGATTACGCTCAATCTGGACCCGTTTCGCCGTACCGCCATATCTTGAATTTGGCCTTATTTTTGCGGCGGTCTGCGCCTTTGCCGCTTACCTGCAGTGGCAACCGGGATTCCGCGATCCCGATTCTTATTACCACATGCAGATGGCCGTGCTCCTCTCGCAGCACAAGTTCTTCCTAGCCTTCCCGTGGTTACCGTTCACCATCCTGACCAGCAACTTCGCGGATCACCATTTTCTCTACCATCTATTGCTGACCCCGTTCGTCCAGGCCGCCGGACCGGAGGTCGGGATGAAAATCGCCTCTGTCCTGTTCTGCGGCGGGGCAGCCACAGCCTTCTTTTTTCTCCTTCGCACCTACCGCGTCCGGTTTCCGCTGTTCTGGCTCGTGGTGCTTCTGGCCAATGCCGCCTTCCTGTTCCGCTTCAATCTTGCGAAGACGCCGGCACCGTCACTGCTCTTCCTGTTCCTGCTGCTCGCCGCGCTGAAGCGCGGCTGGTACGGCGAGGCCTTTTTCCTGGCCTGGGGCGAAGTCTGGCTGCACGGCAGTTGGCCGATTCTCGGACTGGTTGTCGCGGCGCAGGCCGCGGCGCGTGGTCTACTGGACCGCCGGACCGATATCCATACGGTCCACTCTTGGGGACAGCGCTGGTACTGGCGGCGCCTGCTGACCGGTTCGCGTGACGCCTGGCGCCGCTTCATGCGCGCGCCTGAAGGTCGGGCCGTGGCGACCATCGGCGCAGGTGTCTTGACCGGCTTGGTCGTGAACCCGTTTTTTCCGCGCAACCTGGCGTTTTATTGGCACCAGATTGTGCAGATCGCCATAGTTGGATACCGCTTTGCCGTGACGCCCGGCGCGGAGTGGGACCCGCTTACCTGGCAGCAGCTCCTGCTCGACATGCGGCCGTTCCTAATGGTGGTGTTGGCCGTCTGCGCCCTGGTCTTCGTCATGTCCCGGCAGGCGGAGCCGGCCGGCGGTCGGCTGACCCGCGGGGACTGGTTTGATATTTTTTTCATCGCCCTGCTGGTGCTGGCCTTCACTTGGATGACGCTCTCCAGCCAGCGGCACATCGAATATCTTCAGCCGTTCGCTGTCCTGCTCGCCGCCGTCTATGCGTCGCGCATCCTGGAGCGGCTGCATCTGCCGTCGCTGGCCGGAACTTTCGGTTTCTGGGGTTGGCGCCTGCTCGCGGGCACGGTGGCCATGGTGCTGCTTTTGGGCGCGGGCGAGAGCGCGCGGGACGACGTGAGCCGGACGCGCCTGGCGCTTCTCGATGTGCCGGATTGGCAGGCCTATGCCGGTCTGGGGGTCTGGCTCAAGGACCATGTGCCTCCGGGTCAGCTCATCGGCAATCTCGATTGGGACCTATTCCCGATTATCTTCCATAACGATCCGACCCATCCGATGGTCTGGGGACTCGATCCGCGCTTCCTCTACCTGTCTGATCCGGTTCGGTATTACCTGTGGGATGCCGTGGCCCAAGGCGGTGATGGGGCGGCCGCGGCCCAGCTGCTGCGCCGTGAGTTCGGGGTCTGGTATGTTGTAGTCAGTTCCGCGGACGGACTGGCCAAGTCGCAGTTCGCCGAGATTAAGGGCGTGACGCGGGAGTTCGACGACGGTCGGACGGTGGTCTATCAGCTGCGTTGACCTATGAGGATTCTTTTGGCGATTCCTGCGCATAACGAAGCCGAAATTATCGGCGAGACGCTTGCTCGCACGGCGCGGAAGCTGGCCGAAATCGGCGGGCACGAGTTCGATGTGGTGGTGGCGGACAACGCCTCGACCGACGGTACGGGTGAGGCGGTCGTGCGTTTCGCCACGACACACCCCGGCGTCCGGCTGCTGTCCGTGCCGCAGCAGGGCAAGGGTCGGGCCATCCGCGCGGCCTGGTCGTCAGCGGATGCGGACGCCTATGTCTTCATGGATGCGGATTTGGCGACGGACATCGCAGGCCTGCCGCGCCTCTTGGCGGCGCTTAAGAGTGCCGATCTCGCGGTCGGTTCGCGGGCGCATGACTCCTCCACTGTGCGCCGTTCAGTCTGGCGGCGGCTGGTCTCTTGGACCTACGGCGTTTACGCTCGGCTGATGCTCGGCACGTCCGTGCGTGATTTGGCTTGCGGCTTCAAGGCGGCGACGCGGCGTACGGTGCTGGAAATCATGCCGCAGGTGGCCGACGAGTCTTGGTTCTTCGATACCGAACTGACTGTTCGGGCCGAACGCGCCGGTCTTCAGGTACGTGAAGTGCCGGTCATCTGGCGCGAAGAGGCGCCGGGTGGCCGCCGTTCCCGTGTTTCCGTGCTGCGCGTGGCGCGGCAATACATCGCCGCCTGTCGCCGTCTGCGTAGCGAATTGGTGTCGGGCGGAGCGCTGTCGCCGTGGTATCGAAGCGAGGCGGCGACGGTTCTGGGTTTGGGTGGAATTTTGGCCATGTTGAGCTCAATTCCTTGGCTTTATGGGGCTTATCAGGCCGCACGTCAGGGCATGACCGTTTCGGGTATCGGCTTGTTCGCGCCGGGAGATATGGCGGTCTACTTGTCGCAGATCTCGCAGGCGGCCAATGGAGAGTTTTTTTGGCACAACAACATGACGACGCAGAGCATGATGCCTGTGCCGTATCTTTTTTGGGACGCGGTCGGCATCCTGGGCCGCTTTCTGCGTCTTGGGTCGAGCGGCGCCTTCCATCTGGTCAGGGCCATCGGCTCCGTGGTGATGGTCGCGGCCTTCTGGACGTTCGCCCGCGAAATCTTTCCGGAGTCGCGGGCGAGGCGCGTCTGGACGCTGCTCTTGGCCTCTTTCGGCTCCGGCGTCGGCGCCTACCTGTATCCGTTCCTGCGCGGTTCGGCGGAAAACTATCCGACCGACCTCTGGGTCAGCGAATCGCTTCCGTTCGCGAGCGCCATGCACAGCGGCCATTTCGTATTCTCTTGGGCCCTGCTGGCACTGTCGCTCGTCCGGCTACTGCGGTTTCATCGGCGCGGTAGGTTGAGGGACGCTATCATCGGCGGGGCGCTCGGCGGGATGCTGGTCGCCTTCCATCCGTTCTATGCGGTGACGCTCACGATCCTGGCGCTCGTCTGGGCGGCCGTGTCCACGCTCGGCGGCGGGCTGCGGGAGAAGACGGTTTTGGGTACAGGACTCTACGGCCTGTTCCTGCTACCATCGGCCATTTTCCATCTCGGCGTGACCATTTCGGACGCCAGTTGGGCGGCCATCAACGCCGCTAACGTCACGCGAACACCGGGTCTGCTGGCGGTCGTCGCCGGATTCGGCTTCTTCCTGCCGCTCGCCGCAATCGGCGCGGTCCGGCTGGCACGGGAAGGACAGTACCTGTTCCGCCGCAAGTTGATCGCTGTTTGGGCCGTTTTGGGCCTGCTCCTGCCTTATTTGCCGCTTTATTTCAACCGTCGGCTGATGGAGGGGGTCTTCCTGCCGCTTGCGGCCCTTTCCGTCCCGGCGCTCGAGACGCTGTGGCGCAGACTTTCCGCCTGGGCCGGCGTATCCGCTTTCGGTCTTGCGGCGGCGGTCTTCGCACTGGCGCTCGTCCCCACTTCGGTCTTCAATCTGGCATCGGCAACGGCGTTCTATGACGGCGCTTCGGGCAACGCGTCGGCACTGGACGACGCGGACATGAACGGCCTGCTTTCTTGGTGCCGCGGGGCAGCAGCGGACGGCACGGCGGTGCTAGCGTCGCCGGACACTTCGATGCGCCTCGCCGGCTGGTGCGGCGCGACCGTCTACATCGCCCACTTCGTGGAGACGCCGGACGTGCCGCAGAAAAGCGCGCGGCTGGCCCGCTTCCTTGAGTCCGACAGCGACGCGGAACGGCGCCGGTTTCTGGCGGAGAACGGGTTCCGTTTTATTGTGCTCGAGAGCCGCTTCAACCCTTGGGTCGGCAGGTTACCGGCTTGGCTGACCGCCGTCTACGGCAACGCGAAGTATCGGGTGCTGCGGGTTGCGGGCGCAAAATAGAAAGGGGTCAGACCCCACAAAATTTGAGTAGAATATCGTAAAATTAGGCGGGCGCGGTCAGGCCCGCGGGAGCAGCCAAGAACACGTCTACCCGCGATTATCGATAAACGGTAAAATCTGTCCATGCGCACCCTCGTCGTCATCCCGACCTATAATGAGCGGGAAAACATCGAATCCATCGTCGCCGGCATCCTGGCCCTCGGCATGAGGGACTTGGCGGTATTGGTCGTAGATGACGCATCACCGGACGGCACTGGGCGGTTGGCGGACAACCTATCGCGAAACCACCCGGAGTCGGTTTTCGTGCTGCACCGTCCGGCGAAGTCCGGCCTCGGATCCGCTTACTTGGACGGTTTCCGTTGGGCGATGAGGCGCGATTTTGAGGCGGTCTGCGAGATGGATGCCGACGGCTCGCACGACCCGTTGGTCCTGCCGCTACTTATCGGCGCGGTGGAGAAGGGGGCGGATCTCGCCATTGGCTCACGTCGTGTGCGCGGCGGCGGCATCGTCGGCTGGGGACCGCATCGCCATCTGATGAGCTGGGGCGCCATGACTTTTTCACGGTTTCTGTTGGGGCTCAAGACCAAGGACATCACGGCCGGATTCCGCTGCTACCGTCGGGCGGTCATCGAGCGCCTGCTGCGTCTGCCCATCGCTTCCGGCGGCTATGCCTTCCAGGAGGAGACCGTCTTCTACTGCGAGCGTCTCGGCTTTCGCATCGTGGAGATTCCGATCGTGTTTCGCGACCGCCTGCAGGGCGGCTCGAAGCTGGCTTTCCGCGAGGTCCCTGCTTTCTTCTCGACCATCATGCGCCTGCGCCGCACCGCCGTGCCGGCAGAAGGGAATTGAGCTTATGCGCTGTCCGCTCTGCGGCACCGGGAACCGGCCCTCGCGGCCGGTTTTGGCACAAGAACTGGACGGCGGGAGGCTTCAGTCCGCCTGCGTCTGCGCCCAATGCGGCCTGTGGTACCTGGATGACTGCTATGCCGACCGCTCGGCCGTCTATGCCGCTGGCTACGCGGCGTGGGGTAATCCTGGGGCCGCGTCCGATCTTGTTGCCGAGGCGAAACTCACCGCCTTCCGGCAGCAGCTGAAGTTTCTGGTGCGGCCAGCCGGCGATGCACCGGCAAAATTATTGGATGTCGGTACAGGCGCTGGCTACCTGTTGGACGCGGCCAGCGAACTCGGGTGGGAAGTCTACGGCTGCGACACGTCCGCAGACGCCGTCCGCCAGGCGGCGGTGCGGCATCCCGGCCGCATATTCCACGCACCGGTGGCGTCCCTGCCGTTCGCGCCCGGCACCTTCCAAGCCATCACGCTGACCGACGTGCTGGAGCATGTCAGCGATCCTATTTCGCTGTTCCGCGCTATCCGTCGTCTGCTTGCGCCGGGCGGCACCTTGCTTGTCATCACGCCGGATGTCGACGCCTGGTCCCGGCGGCTTTTGGGCCGCCAGTGGTTCCAGTTCAAGCATGAGCACGTGACCTACTGGAACCGGAAGTCGCTTGTTCGACTGGCCGAGGCGACCGGTTTCCGCGTCGTGCAGGTCCGCGGTAACGTGAAGAAATTTTCCTTCGCCTACTACCGGCAGTATTTCCGTAAGTACGGCTTCATCTGGCCCATCCCGCAGCTGTTCGAGGCGATCTCCTGCGTCATGCCGTCGTGGTTCGGGCGGCTGTCCTTCGCGAATCCGGTGACCGGGGAGCTGATTGCTGTTTTGGAAGCCGCAGGAGAGAGCAGGAGGTAAGGCTGGCGGCCAGTGGCAAATAAGTCGCAAAAACGCGCCGTTAAGCGCGTTTTTCCGTTTCAGATGCGGGGTGCCTAGTCGATTATTATGGCCGGCAGGTTGCGGCTGATGATCGTTTGGCGTTTGAGCACGGTGCGCTCATCGGCGCGGATGCCGTTAAGCAGCATCATCGCCTCCTGCCGTTCGATTGATAATTCTGGAGTGTATTCGCCGGCTGGCAGCGCGGGCAGCGGCAGGAGATATGAGCGGCGGCAGGTCAACGACGAAACCGGACCGAACGGTTCGGCAAGCGGCAGTTCGGTAGTGCGGTAGACGCGGCCGTGCGCGTCGCGCAAGCGGATGACGACCGTGTAGATCTGGCTGGATGTCGGGGAACATCCCTCAGGTGGCGTCCATAAGAGAGTAATCGCGAGTTCGGGTCCGGCTGGCGTGCGGCGGAAGGCCGAGGAAAACGCGTCAGGCGGGACGGCAGTCTGGATCGGCACCGGTGCCGCGCCGCCGCGCCGAATCAGGCGGAAAGGCGATACGGCGAAGATCTCCTCGCCGCCAAGCGGTGCGAGCCGCGACAGACCATCGTGATAGTAGGGCGCGCTCCAAGTCGTGCGGAGCACCTGCGCCCGGTAGTCGAGCAGGTCTCGATCGTCGGCGGCCGTATAGGCGATGTCCGGCGGGACTGGGTAAGGCTCTTCAGCGAATTGGGTCGTTCCCAGGAAGATGTAGTGTAAGGAGTAGAGGTTCTTGCGCGATGATAATTGCGGGAGCAGGCGGAAGCCGGCGGCCACGGAAGCGTCCGCAGGGATTTGGCGGAGCATCTCGGCGGCGGCCCGCGCCTCGGCGCGATCCGTGCCGGCGAGCGCGCGCCGAGCCACCGGCCAGAGCGGTCCCATGACGACGTTGGAATAGACTGTGGCCAGAAGCAGGACGAGCGGCAAGCCTATAGCCACTTCTTTTTGCTGAAAATAGAGCCATTTTTTATGTTCCAGCATCTTGGGGGTTGCGGCAATGGCGGCCAGGAACAGCGCCGGCAGAAATAGTGTCGCGTAGTGCGTCTGGACGACCAGTTCGCTGCCGCCCGGTGCGCCGAGCAGGATCTGCGCAAGCGGCGCGAGCAGGAGGATGAGCGTCGGCGCTGATGCGAGCGGCAGGAAGGCAAGCGGCATCAGGAAACCGAGCGCCATGTCGATGTTCCCGACGGTCGCGAGGTGCAGGAGAACGGAGAGGGGCTTAGTGAGCACACCGCCGATGATGCCGCCGAAGGAGTTCCCCAGCCAGGAATAGTATATTAGGAACTTGTAGTTGCCGGCGGGAGCGAAACGGGCAATGAGATCGGAAGCGCCGACGAACCAGGCCGCCCCGAGCGCGAGCGGCGGGATGGCCCAGCGGCGGTCGCGCCCATCAGCCCAGGCGTAGAGGCCAAAACAGAAGACGACCAGAGAGACATCTTCACGCACGAGCAGGGCGACAGCCAGCCAGACGAGAAAGGCGCGCCAGCGGCCGCGTTCGTAGGCGAGCGCCGCCAAGAGGAGCGGCAAGACGGCGAAGGGCAGAAGATGGAATTCGTAGAGCGCGATGTTCTGGATAATCGGGTTCAGGAGCCATAAGGCGGCGAAAAGCAGGGGCAGGAGCGGGCCGAATCCATCCGCAAGATGAGCGGATCGGCGTTTGGCGATGAGGAAGATAGGCCAGGCGGGCAGCGCCAGCGCGACGACCTGGAGCAGGAGAAGCATCCGCGGGTCAGGCCAGAGCGCATAGAGCGGTAGGAGCGGCAGGATGATGAGTTCCGCATGGTCTCCGAGATAAGAGTGCGGATGGATCGTCTGTTCGAAGAGGCGGCCGTGGAGCGAATTCCAGAAGGTCTGGTGGATGATGGCGAGATCCAGTCCGTTATAGAGGAACATCGCGTATTTCCAGAAACAGGCCGCGGTCAGGACGGCGATAAACGCGAAAATCATGGCCGCAATGGTCGCGGTTTCGTGCTTCAGGAGCCAATTTTTGAGGCGGGAAAGCATGCCAAAATTGTAGCACCAACTTATTCACAAGGGGACAGTCCCTTTTTGCCCCAAAAGGGACAGTCCCTTTTTTGGGGATAATCTTGACAAAGTGGTGTTTTTATGCTATATTGAGCCGTTACGATGATTTCGTAACCGGTACGGCGCATGGTGCGCCTAGCCGCCGTACCTTACATCCATCCAACAACCTGGAGTACAACCGCGGGTTCGCCCGCAGAAAGAGGCCGCCGTGGCCGACAACACGCAGAACGCTTCCGGGCCCCACGCCTGGGACGACGCCATCAAGCCGATGGTGGAGGACGTCATCGAGAGCATCATGCTCAAGTCCGCCGACACGAAGCTCGTTCAGGGCATCGTGAAGGCGCTTGGGCCGCTCGCTCCGGCCGGCGCCAAGGGTCTGCCCATGGCGCTCGCCTACGCGCTCGCCAAGGTGCCCGACAAGGTGCTCGGCGGCTCGGAGGCGGCCGACTTCATCCGCGACACGGTCGTGGAGGCCGCGCGCAACCTCGATGAGGTCGTTGCCGCCGCGGGGCAAGTGAGCCCCGAGGACTGGCACAAGTCCGTCACCGAGGCGGCCAAGAAGGTGGGAGAGGCGTACGTCTACATCGACCTCGACTACCCCGGCCAGTTCCACCTCGAGGACTGCCCGCAGTTCATCGCCGTGCGGGCCCGCCGTGAGGCCGAGCAGAAGGCCCGCCAGCAGAACCGGCAGCAGCACATGCGCCGCGGGCCGGACGGCAAGCCTTTGCCGACCGACCAGCAGCCGCAGCCGGAGGTGTCCGTCCCGCCGTTCCACTCCATCACCCGCGCCGCCGCGCTCAAGCAGGGCCTCAAGGCCTCGCCGTGCTGCGTGACCCGGGTGGAGGAGACGGCCGCGTCCGTGCCGCCCAAGCCCAAGAAGTTCCGTTCGCCCGGTGAGGTCATCGGCGCGGCGAGCAAGGAGCAGAAGGACCGCCTCATCGCGGCCCGGAAGCGCCTGACGGGCAAGGCCAAGGCGTCCTTCGACGCCGGCCTGGGCGAGCTCGACTCGCTCGACGAGCTGGAGGCACTCCTCACGCTCGCCGAGATGGAGGACAACGTCCTCATGGCCAAGCTCCTCGAGGACCACAACGCGGCCCGCGTCGCCAAGCAGGCGATCCGGGACGTGGGCCACGGCCTCGCCAAGGCCGCGACCACGGTCGCGGACACGGCGAAGAAGGCGCTCGCGGACCTCAAGGCCGCGGACGACGCCCTCGCGCCGAAGGTCGAGGAGGAGCTCAAGAAGTTCCAGGGTCAGCCGAGCGCGGTCAAGCCGCGCAAGACGCCCTGGAGCCTCCGCCGGATGCTCGGCCTCTGGTAGCTCCAGTACCGCTTTACCGCGCCCCTTCCCAGCTTTGGGAGGGGGCGTTTTATTTTAGAGAGAAAAAGAGAGAAAGAGATAAAGAGAGAAAGTTCTGCCGCCGACATCAATGCCGATTCAATCTCTCTCTCTCTCTCTCTCTCTCTCTCTCTCTCTCTCTCTCTCTCTCTCTCTCTCTCTCTCTCTCTCTCTCTCTCTCTCTTCCGCCTTATTTCGCGCATCATTATTTGGCTACACAGAGCCACTTTTCAGCACCGGATACCCTTGACAAAACCGCCTTTTTGTGTTATCCTATGATGTTCAGTAATAAGGCTGAACTTCGTCCTTCAAAACCTGCAGTCCAACTGAAAGAAAGGTGGAGCCGTGAACTTCCTGAAACTGATTGGCCTCATCGTCATCAACAAGACCCTGGAGACCGCGCAGGACGTCCAGGACAGCGTCACGCACACCGTGCGCGTGCTGTACCTGGCGATTCTCTCTTGCCTCGTCTTCCTGCTTGCCGGCATCACGGTGGCCGCCTTCGGCGCGGTCACGTTCGGGAAGGGGCTCATCCTCACGGGTGGCCTCATCTCGACCGTGCTGTTCGTTCTGTTCTCGACTCGGGCGCTGCTCCTCGGTGAGCTCATCGTCCTGGCGAGCCAGCTCGGACACGACGCCGTGGCCGCTGTCCCGGCGATCAACCGGGAGAAGGCCGACGCCCTGCTGAAGTGGCTGCGCGGCATCACCATCTGGGTGATGATCGTCAGCTTCTACGCCATGATCTTCCCGGTCTGGGAGAACGTCGGCAACTTCGTCATCGCGGTCGTCTGCGGCGTCATCCTCGCGACCATGGCTTCGGCCTGGGGCGAGGGCGTGCCGTCCTTCCGCAAGCTGGCGGTCTGGAGCGTTCTGGCGGTGTTTCTCGGAATCACCTTCCAGTTCTTCGCTCCCGAGACCACGGCCAAGGTCAAGGGCTCGGTGAGCTACTGGCTCTCCCGCGCCACCGAGCTGGGCAACCGTAAGGAAGCCCTCGGCACGGTGGAGCACCAGGCCAAGCTCGTGGGTGACAACCAGGACGCGGCCGTCCTGACGAAGATCCGCCAGGAGCAGGCCGACATCCGCACCCGCGCCATCCAGGACAAGAAGTGCCTGGGGGTGATCTGCAACAAGGCGGATCAGGAGCGGTACGAGCTGCTCGAGGCCGCGGCCCAGCAGGTCCTGGCCAAGCAGAACGGCACGGAGCCGGAGAAGGAGGAAGCCGCGCCGTCCAACGGTTCGGCTTCCAAGCTCCCGCCGCCGCCCGTGGCGCCCATCGCGAAGCCGGAGAACAAGACTCCGGTGCTCGAGCCCGCCAAGGCCGAGCGGCCCGCCGCGCCGCCGAGCGACAAGGAGGTCGACAAGACCTTCGAGGAGCTCAAGAAGTACGGCCTGTAGGACTGCAGTTCGCTTCACGCGCCCTTCCCCGGCTTCGGGGGAGGGCGTTTTATTTTAGAGAGAAAAAGAGAGAAAGAGATAAAGAGAGAAAGTTCCGCCGCCGGCGACATAAATCTCTCTCTCTCTCTCTCTCTCTCTCTCTCTCTCTCTCTCTCTCTCTTCCGCCTTATTATGCGCATCATTATTTGGCTACACAGAGCCACTTTCTAGCTCCAAATACCCTTGACAAAACCGCCTTTTTGTGTTATCCTATGATGTTCAGTAATAAGGCTGAACTTGACCTTTCCAACTTGCAGTCCAACCGCCCCAGACGGGGCAAATCCCCGTCCGGGGAAGGAGCATACCGTGAAGAACCTCACCATCCTCGTCGTCCTCTCGCTGTCCGTCCTCTCCACCGGCTGTGCCACGCTCTCTTCCGAGCGCGGCAAGTACTCGGTGAACGGGGTCTCCGGCAACCCGATCGCCGCCATGGCGGTCGCGGGCCAGGTCAACGACCAGCAGGCCCAGACCGAGATCTGCCGCGAGCAGATGAAGGTCGCGGCCGAGCGCGGGGTGATGTTCAACCCGGCGAGCTGCACGCGCTACAACGTCACCATGGCCTCGGGCTACGGCGGCGGCTACGGTGCCGGTCCGGCCGGCTACTGGGGCCAGTTCGGCGCGATGACCGACCAGAACTTCAATCTGGGCGGCATCGCCGGAATCCCCTGGCAGGCCACCGGCGGCATGCAGTACGGCGGCACCACGGTCGTCACCCAGCCCGCGGACGGCGTCTCGCACGCCGACATCCAGCGGGTCGAGGAGAAGGCCGACGACTCCTTGAGGATGCACGCCAAGACGCGTGACCTTCTCAAGAAGATCGCGAAGTGAACCGCAGCGGCCGTCCGGCGGCCTAAAAAACCGCCGGGCGGCCACCCCACCGCAGCTACACCAAACCCCTTCCTGAAAGAACTGGAGAACACATGAAGAACCTGATGATGCTGGCCGTGATCGCTGTCCTCGGCGCGGGTTGCGCCACCACTTCCGCCGCGCGCGACACCGAGGATTCCCTCGAGGTCACCGCGCTCAAGGAGCAGAACGCCGAGCTGCAGAAGCGGCTCGAGGCGCTCGAGAAGACGACCGACAGCCGCAAGGCCGCTCCGGTCGTCGTGGTGCCCGGCGGTCCCGTTGGCGCGCCGATGATGGCGAGCCAGATGGTCCCGCCGCCGCCGAAGCCGCTCCCTCCCGGGCCGCCCCAGAACTGGGCGTGGCTGCACTCAAGGCCTTACGGCTGCGAGAGCGGGCCCTTTGCCATGGAGGTCCACAACCTGACCGCCGCGCTGTTCATGCGGCTGTCGGTTGACGGCGAGGAGGTCATCATCCGGGGCGCGAACGGTCCGCTCGCCACGCGGGCGCCGGACGGCACCATGATGACGCCGCTCCCGCCGGACGCGCGGATGTACATGTGCCTCAAGTCTCTCGGGGCGCACACCGTCACCGGCGTACTCTACGCCGATCGGATGGGAGTGCTCTCCGAGGTCAAGAGGTTCAGCCGGCCGATCAGCTTCACCCTCAACTCGGGCGCGGCGACCGGTCAGCACATGAACATCAACGACATGTTCATGGCCGGGTTCTAAACCGGCGGACTGCAGAAGACTCAAAAGCCCGGGGCACTTGCCCCGGGCTTCTTTCTTTTATGCGCCGATTTTCGTCAGACGCCGACGCCGGTGAGCACCGCGTTCAGGACGAAGCTCGTGATGGCATAGGCCGCGAGCAGGATCGCGAGACCGATGGTGGCAGTCATCATGATGTCCTTGGCCTTCTGGGTCTGCTTGGAGTCGCCCTGCGAGGTCATCCAGAGATAGCCGGCATAGATGAAGTAGACCACGAGCAGGATGCCGATGAGGCCCATCGCCGCCTGGATGAGCTTGCCGATGGTGGTGGGCAGGTCCTGGGTGGTGAGGCCGATATTCTGGTTGACCGCCTCCGCGCCGCCCGTAATGTTCTGTCTGAGGGTCGACTGGGCCAGGGCAGAGCTGCCGACGATGAACGAACCGATGGTTGCGACCGTTCCGACGAAACGTTTAGCGGTGTTACGCATAGGGTTCCAGGACTTATTAGTTGCCCGTGCCTGTAAGGAGGGCGCCGAGGATAAAATTGGTTATGGCGTAGGCGGTAAGGATAATCGCCAGGCCGATGACGCTATTGATGATGACGTCTTTTGCCTTTTGGACCTGTTTGGTGTCGCCCTGTGAAGTGAACCAGAGCCAGCCGCCGTAGAGCATCAGCACCATGAAAACGGTTCCTAGGAGACCGGCCAGAGCGCCGACGACCGAACCGATGATTTCCGGCAGTCCTTTGGGGCTCGCGGTGTTATAGCCGGCCTTCTCGGCTGTCTGCTCAAGACCGCTGGAGATGGCGGCCCAGGCCGGCGAGGCCGCCAGTAATCCCGTCAGGCTTAGCCCAGCATAGCGGAGTTTACGGGAAATGCCCATAGGTAGTGGGGAGTGTGGAGCGTGAAGTGTGGAGTTGAGGTTTCTTCCGGATCAGGGTACGGGCTGGCGGAGTGTGGAGTTTGAAGTGTGGAGTGGGGAGGTCGTCTATTCTCCACACTTCACGCCTCACGCTTCAAACTCCGTCAGCGTATGCCCCGGCCCGGAAGGGCCGGTTTGGGGAGTGTGAAGCGTGGAGCGGGGAGATTTATGTCTCCAAACTCCCGACTTCACGCTCCAGACTTTCAATCAGGCCGTGCCGGTCTGGATGGCGCCGAGCACGAACGAGGCGATGGCGTAGGCCGAGAGGATGATGGCCAGGCCGATGACGCCGGCGATGATGACCTTCTTGGCCTCATCGACCTTGCCCGGCTCGCCCTGCGAGGTCATGTACTTGAAGCCGCCGTAGAGGATGAGGACCACGGCCACGATGCCCAGGAGACCCATGAAGGTCTTGATCATGCCGGCGATCGTGGTGCGGATATCCTTCGAACCGAGGCCGATTTCGGTGGCGTAGCCGAGGCCGAGATCGGGACCGCCTTGGGCGAGAGCCGGGCCGGCCGCGAGGGTGCCGAGCATCGTCAGGGCGAATTTGGACGCATTCTTCATAGAAAGCGGTTATTGTGGAATCTAGCGATTCCGGGACAAGGCATGGGCTGTGTGAGTGGGGAGTTCGGAGTGTGGAGTGGGGAGATGCATTTGTCTACACACTTCACACTCCACGCTTCAGACTTTTTCAGCGCATGCCCCGGCCCGGAAGGGCCGGTTTGGGGAGTGTGAAGCGTGGAGCGGGGAGATTTATGTCTCCAAACTCCCGACTTCACGCTCCAGACTTTCGATCAGGCGGCGCCGGTCTGGATGGCACCGATGACGAACGAGGCGATGGCGTAGGCCGAGAGGATGATGGCCAGGCCGATGACGCCGGCGATGATGACCTTCTTGGCCTCATCGACCTTGCCCGGCTCGCCCTGCGAGGTCA
>JAKAKZ010000014.1 GCA_021824285.1 bacterium | reverse complement strand
CGATCTCCGTAGACCTTCGGGCGGTTCTCGCCCTTGCGGAAGGCGGAATGGTGGACCTTCTTCAGTTTCTCCATGAACAGCTCGATCTGCTCCTGCGGAATTTCCTTTTCCCGTTCCCGCGCCACATGGATCGCGTGGCCGAGGATCTTGCCCACGCGGTCGCCGGTCTTGGCGCTCATGAACACCACGGGAATCCACGGCGCGAAGCGCAGCTCGGTCGCCAGATAGTCCTTGTAGTCGCCGGCCGTGCCCAGCTTCTTCTCCTGCGCCAGATCCCATTTGTTGACCGCGATGAGCACGCCCGGGTGCTTTTCGAGTGCCAGGCCGAGCAGCCGCTTTTCCTGCAGGTTAAGGCCTTCCACGGCGTCGATTACCAGGATGACCACGTCCGCGCGGGCGATTTCGCCGATGCTCATGGTGACGCCGATGCCCTCGAGCCCCGGCTCGACGTGCGCTCGCTTGCGGATACCGACGGTGTCGACGAGCAGGACATTGCGTTCCGTGCCGCCCTCATCCACCCACGTGACCAGCGTGTCCTGCGGCTCCTTGGTGGTGTGCGGCACCTCGCTCACGATGACGCGCTCTTCGCCGGCCAGGCGGTTGAGCAGCGTGGATTTGCCGACGTTCGGCCGGCCGATGATGGCGATGCGCGCGTCGATTTCCGGCATCGGCTTGGCTCCGAGACCCATGGCGGCGATGCGGTCGTAAAGCAGGTCGAGCATGTCGCCGACACCGGTGCCGTTCGCGGCCGAGATAGGAAGCGGTTCGCCCATGCCGAATTTGAGCCAGTCCGGCTCCTCGGTCTGTTTGCGGGTCTTGGGGTTATCCGCCTTGTTGGCGATGAGGATGACCGGCTTCTTGGATTTCTGCAGGTATTTGCCAAGCACCTTGTCCTCGAGCACGGGGCCGATCTGCGCATCCGCCAGAAAGAGGATGATGTCCGCCTTGTGCATGGCAGCGTCCGCCTGGCGCTTCATCGCTTCATCGGTCGCTCCCTCCGAGGTCAGGTCCAGTCCGGCCGTGTCGATGACCGTGATCGGCTCGCCACGCCAGTGGCAATGACCGAAATTCATGTCACGGGTCGTGCCCGGGATAGGCGAAACGATGGCCTTGCGCTGTTCGAGCAGGCGGTTGAAGAGGGTGGATTTGCCGACGTTCGGCCGGCCGACGATGGCGACGACCGGTGTGGCTTTGATGCGTTGGTCCATAGCGTGGGTGGTTATCGGATGTGGGAGAGGCGGAGAAGCGGAGATGCGGAGTGGCGGAGGTTTGGTGCTGCTGATCCTAGCGTCGCTTTGACGACCGCTTCGCATCTCCGCGTCTCCGAATCTATTTATTCTACCGAATCTTGCCCGATGATGATGAGGAAATCGATATCCGCGGCCGGCGCGGCTTCGCCGGCGAGGCGGCCCTCCATGCGCACGATTCGGGGGTCGCCAAGTTCAGCGGTGATTTGGGCCAGGCGGGTGGGGTCGGCGCCGCCGCGCATGTCGTAGACCACGGTCTTGGCGATATTGGCCGAGGCGGCATTGCCGATTTTGGCGACGATGAAGCCCTTGGATGACAGTTTCTGCGCTACGCTGCGGGCTTCACCGGAAACGTCGGTGCCGTTCCGCACTTCGACGCGAGGTTTGACGGCGGTCGCCGCGACGGTCTCCGGAGGCTTGGGCGGCGGCGGGGTCATGGTTTCCGGTTCGGCCCGGTCGAAGAGCCGGGAGGCGACTTCTCGGACGCCGTTCCAGTCGTCGTTTTTCGGTACCAGGACGTAGGCGCCGCCGAGATAGGCATCGGTAAGCGGCGAGTCCTTGCCGTTGTCGAGCACCTCATGCGTGATCTGCGCGGCGTCGACTTGGGTGCCGATGCGGGCCAGGCGCAGGATGTCGCCGACTTGCAGGTTGGTGCTGATGTTGGCGCGGAGCGCGGCGAGCGTATCGCTCACGGCCGCCGGGGTCCGGAAGGTCCGCAGGTCGAGGAGCTTATCCTTGAGCGCGGAGAGCGCCTTCTGCTGGCGTCGGGCGCGGGCGAAATCGTTGCCCTCGCCGTTCGTGCCGTGGCGCGAGCGGGTATAGATGAGCGCTCGGGCGCCGCTCATGTGTTCCCAGCCTTTGGCGAAGCTCACCGTCTGGTAGCCGTAGTCGTCGGTGGGATACGAAGCGTCAGTGAAATTTTTATCAATATAGACGTCGATGCCGCCCACGCCGTCGATCAGCTCGGTGAAACCGCGGAAGTCCACCCGGACATAGTAGGGGATCGGGATGCCCAAGAGCCCCTCGATGGCCTGGCGGGCCGTTTCCGCCCCGCCTCCGGCCTGTTTCAGCTCGCCAAAGGCGTTGGCGGAGTTGATCTTGCGCCAGCCGATCCCCGGCAGCGGCACGATCAGGTCGCGCGGTATGGACAGTAGGGCTACCTTGGCGTCAGTCGGCCGGATGCTCGCGACCATGATGGTGTCGGTGAGCAGCGGGCCCTCGTGCCCCTCACCGCCCATGCCGAGCAGAAGGATATTGATGCGGTCATCGGTCTCGCCATTGAGTTTGCGGTCCGGGCTGCCCATGAGATGCCTCATCTGGCCGATAATCGGCACGCTATCGAGCACGGTCAGGGCCTCTTCGCCGCCTTGGGATTGGGTCATCCGGCCGAAAGCGAAGGAGCAGGCGAAAATGGCAAAAACGGCCAGAAGTACAGGCAAAGCACCTCCCCGGCCGTCGCGATGGTCTGGGTCGATCAGGTTGACCTTCGGCGTTTTCATGAGTTTAGTGGGATGAACGCCCATCCGTGGAGCTTAAACGGCCGGTTCTCCCGCGTTCACGTCTATATTAGTGTATAGCCGCGCTTTTTGGAAGATGGGTTTATTGGAGCAAATTGGGCCATTTGAAGCCAAAAGTCAAGGTTACGGACCTTAAAACTCCACTTTAAAACCGGACTTCGGCCGCTGGGCAAGACCTTTCTGCCATGCTATATTACGTCTGCCGCGCTTGACGGTGGGCTTTTTTTAAGGCAGTATCGCTAGGCTCGAAGGGACAGCACCCTCGGGCCGCGGTCTTCCGACCAGTCGGCGGACCGCAGAAACAGGACCCCGGGCGCGTAGCTCAGCTGGTTAGAGCACTGTCCTCACACGACAGGGGTCAGTGGTTCGAATCCACTCGCGCCCACCACTCTTCGTTGAAGCTTCCTGCGGCTTGGCCGCAGCGGCAAGGTTCGCCGAATCCGTGGTTTGACCGGTCCCGATGCCGAGCACCCGACCGGCACCCTCGGCCGTCGGACATTATTAGCATAAATTTCAATCGTCCCGGCGGTTCGTCGGGCAGTCCAGAACTTATGCCAGAGACGGCCGAAACGTCCGCCCCCAGCAACGGCAGCCCGGCAACGCCCGCGCGGCCGAAATCCTGGTTTGCGCGCGGCCTCGAGATGCTCGGCGAATTCGTGCACGTCATCGTGATTTCGCTGGCCATCATCATCCCGATCCGCTACTTCCTGATCCAGCCGTTCTACGTGAAGGGGGCCTCGATGGAACCGAATTTCTACGATCACGAATACCTGATCATCGACGAGCTGAGCTATCGGATGAATCCGCCGCACCGCGGCGACGTCGTCGTCTTCCGTTATCCGAACGATCCGCGCCAGTTTTACATCAAACGGGTCATCGGCCTGCCGGGCGAGCGCGTCCGCGTGACCGGCGGACACGTCTACATCTATGACGTCGCGCATCCGGACGGTTACGAGATGGACGAGACCGCGTACCTCGGCGAAACGCTCACTTCGGGCGAGCGCGACGTGTCCATCCCGCAGGGGCAGTACTATCTGCTCGGCGACAACCGCGGCGCCAGTCTGGATTCGCGCATCTTTGGACCGGTGCCGGAAAACCTGATTGTCGGACGCGTTTGGCTGCGCGGCTGGCCGCCGGAAAGGATGTCTCTGTTCGCCTCGCCGCCGGTCACGATAACGAGCGTCCCGTGAGTCAAAATTTGGCCAAATCAACAGCAATTTTCTTACCCTATTATGCCGAGTCCCGCCAAGAAACCAGCCGCGAAGCGCGACGCGAAAGCCGCGGCTCCCAAATCAAAAGCCGTTGGCAAGGAAGTCCGCCCCGGTTCCGCTGACGCGCCGGTCAGGTCCGGCTCGACGCCGCAGGTGCCGCGCGGCATGAAGGACATCCTGCCGCAGGAGCAGCGCTATTGGCGCCACATCTACAAGAAGATCGAGTCGCTGGCCCGCGGCTACGGCTACGAGCGCATCGACACGCCGATTCTCGAGGAGACCTCGCTTTTCGTGCGCGCGGCCGGCAAGCAGAGCGATATCGTGGAGAAGGAGATGTTCTCCTTCATCGACAAGGGCGGCGACAACGTCAGCCTGCGCCCGGAAGGTACGGCGCCGGTGGCCCGCGCCTACATCAACCACGGCATGCTCGCCATGCCGCAGCCGGTGAAGCTCTACTACGTCGGACCGATGTTCCGCTACGAGCGCCCGCAGCACGGCCGCTACCGCCAGCACCACCAGTTCGGTTTTGAGGTGTTCGGCGATTCCAATCCGGTCATCGACGCGGAGCTCATCATGCTCGCGCATCAGTTCTACAAGGATCTCGGCATCAAGACGACGGTGCACATCAACAGCCTCGGCTGCCCGAACTGCCGGCCAAACTTCACGGCCGAGATCGTCGCCTACTTCCGCAGCAAGCGCTCCCAGCTCTGCGAGGACTGCAAGCGCCGCATGACCAAGAACCCGCTGCGCGTGCTCGACTGCAAGGTCCCCGGCTGCGTCGCACTGAAGGAGGCCGCGCCCCACATCGTCGACCACCTCGACGATGACTGCAAGAACAAGCTGATGCGCGTGCTGGAGTTCTTGGACGATTTGCAGGTTCCCTACGTGCTGGATCCGCACCTCGTGCGCGGTTTCGACTACTACACCCGCACCGTTTTCGAGGTCGTGCTCTCCGATGAGCAGGTGATTCCCGCACCGCTGCCGGTGCCGGCCGCGCCGGCGCACGGCCACCGCGGCCATCAGGCCGTGCCGGAAGCCCAGCCTGTCCAGGAGGTGCCGCAGCCGATGCCGGCCGTCGCGCTCGGCGGCGGCGGACGCTACGACAATCTTATCGAGCAGATGGGCGGACGCCCGACTCCGGCCTGCGGTTTCGGCATCGGATTGGAGCGCGCCATCCTGCAGATGAAAGCTTTGCAGATCGATCCGCCGGACGACAACCGCACGGAGGTCTTCTTGGCCCAGCTTGGCGACCAGGCCCGCCGCAAGGTATTCGCGCTCTTCGACGAGCTGCGGGCCGCAGACGTGCGCGTGGCCGCCAACCTCTCCAAGAACGCGCTCAAGGGTCAGCTGGAGGCCGCCAACAAGATGGGCGCCAAGCTTACGGCTATCATCGGCCAGAAGGAAGTCCTCGACGGTACCGTGCTCCTGCGCGACATGGAGTCCGGCATGCAGGAGATCGTTGATTATAACAAAGCGGTGCTGGAGATTACGAAGAAGTTGGGGCGTGAATAAAAAGAGAGATAGAGATGGAGAGAGAAAGAGAGAAAGAAGTTAAGGTTCAAAAATCAGGGCTTTTAGCCCTGATTTTTGAACGCGCTCTTCCGTGCCGCACCGGTTTATTGCCGCCACGGGCGACACAATCACAATCAGCACGTCACCCGTCTCTCTCTCTCTCTCTCTCTCTCTCTCTCTCTCTCTCTCTCTCTCTCTCTCTCTCTCTCTGGCTTTCTCTCCACATCTCCACCTGCCTTATTTAAGCCCAACCGCCGCTATTTGACTCTCCCCAGACCCGATGTTAGTATATGTATACGGTTTTTTCGGTCCGCTTAGGGCCTAAAACCCACCTCATGAAAGGAAGGTGACAATTGTGGCAGAAGTACGCCGAAAGAAGGGCGAGAGCTTCGACAGCCTCCTGCGCCGCTTCACGCGGAAAGTCCAGGAGAGCGGCAAGCTCCTTCAAGTCAGGAAGATCCGTTTCCACTCCCGTTCGAAGAGCAAGAATCTTCAGCGGGAAGCCGCGTTGCGCCGCGCGTATCTGCGCGAGCACCGCGCCTATCTGATCCGTTCGGGTCAGAAGACGGAAGAGGATTTCCGTCCCGCCCGCCGTTCCAGCCGCTAGGCTGACGGCCGTTCCAGGAAGTCACGCGCGCGCCTGAGGAGGCGTCCGCACGCAGATGACGACTAAAGAACGAATCGAAAAAGACTATATTGCCGAAGTCAAGGCACGCAACGCATCCGCCGTTTCCACGCTGCGGATGCTTCGTGCTGCCTTGAAGAACGCGGAAATCGACAAACGTGGTCCGCTCGACGAGGCCGAAACGATTTCTGCGGTCTCCAAGGAGGTCAAGAAACTGAAAGACTCACTTGATTCCTTCGTCGCCGGCAAGCGCGAAGACTTGGCCGCCCAAGCGCGCCAGGAAATCGCCCTGCTGGAGAACTACCTGCCCAAGCAGCTTTCGGAAGATGAGATTCGGGCCGCCGTGCGGAGCGCCATCACCGCGTCCGGCGCGCAGGGCCCCAAGGACATGGGCAAGGTCATCGGTCTGGTCGTCAAGGAAACCCAGGGCGGGGCCCCGGGCAACGTTATTAGCGCAATCGTCAAGGAAGAACTGGCGAGGCCGCCGTCATAATCAGCGGTCCGCCGGCGAAGCCGTAACCTTCTTCCCATGCTTGGAAGGCACGAGCGTCCCGGACGGTGGAAACCAGCGATCGGTGGGGCAGCCGCAGCCGCGGCGGCCGTTTTGGCGTTCCTTCTGCCTCTGGCTGCGGCGGCGCAGGCGAACATCGGCCTGGAATACGCGACGGCCATCGGTCTTGCGACGACGGACATCCGCACCATCGTGGCGCGCATCATCTCGTATTTCCTCGGCCTGCTGGGCGTGGTCGCGGTGGGCATCGTGCTCTACGGCGGTTGGGTCTACATGACCTCGCAGGGCGAGTCGGGCGAGGTGGAGCGCGCCAAGAAGATCATCATAAGCGGCGCCATCGGCCTGGCCATAATCCTCTCGGCCTACGCCATCACGGCCTTCATCTTCCGCGGCCTGGGCGCGAGCGTCACGGGCGGGGGAGAGGGCGGCGGCGGTTACGTGAGCGGCGGCTTCGGCCGCTCGCCAGCCGGCATGCTCGGTTCCGGCATGATCGAATACCATTACCCGACTGCCGGCCAGACTAACGTGGCCCGCAACACGCGCATCAGCATCACTTTCAAGAAGCCGCTGCTCCGCTCCTCCGTTTTCCGCGGCTATTACGATGCCGGCACCTACGAAATGACCGATGACCGCTACTGTCCGGACCAGAAGAACCTGCCGGCCGACCTCAAGACCTGTCCGTTGGTCTGTTCCGGCAGCAACTGTCTGGCCGAGTTTGCGCTCAATACCGACGCGCTCAAGATCATCCGCCAAGCGGATTTGGGCACTGGAGCCTTCGACACGTTCTACGCCAAAGCCCTGAACAATCCGGCAACCGATCCGGCGATTGTCGACGGCATCGCGCTGAAGGCGAAACTTACTGACTTGCCGGTCACGCTCGATACGACTTTGCGCCAGACGCTCGTCATCATACCGGCGGCCCTCTTGGGCAGCGGAGATCAGGACGTGGACTACCGCGTCAAGGTGCGCGGCGGCTCCGCGGGCATCCGGGTCTGGGCGAGCGATCCGGCGAGCGGCGCCAAAGCCCCGATTGCCGCTTTCGCCGATCCGGGGCCGAATGACCCTTATTTCTGGCCGTTCACGACCGGAACGCTGGTCGACAACACGCCGCCGAAGCTGCTTTTCATCCAGCCGAACAACCGGCAGGGAGGCCTGACGCCGGCGAGCGCCGCCATCGACCGCAACCAGGTGCTGCAGATGACTTTCGATGAAGCGGTCGACCCGACCATTGTGAGCGGCGCCTCCGGCAGCGCGCCCGGCGTGCGCATCGAAGCCCGCTGCGTCGCCGGTCAGGATTGCGTCTTCGGCTGCGAGGACCTGGCCAACCAGAACAGCTGCGATGCCAGCGCCATGTGCGCCTGGACAGCCGGCCATTGCGCCTACAACGCGGTCAAGGCCGGGCCGGATGATCCGTTCCGGACCGTCACGGGGACGCTGCGTGCCGGCAACCGCAACCAGACCGTGGAATTCCTGCCGGACCGGGCCTGCGAGGGCGTGTCGGTTAATTCCTGCGGCGAAACTGTCTATTGCCTGCCGAAGAACGTCGAACTGCGCGTGACGGCGGTGGCCGCGTCCGTCGGCAGCAATCCGCCCGCCTCCTCGGCGGACGACGGCGTCATCGACATGGCGGCGAATTCCTTCGACGGCAACGCCAACGGCAAGGCCGAAGGAAAATCCAAGAACGCGCAGACCTGCAGCGATTGCTTCAACTTGAACGCCCCGCAGAGCAACCTGACGGGCATCCTCGACAGCGCGCGCTGGACGCTGAAAGTCGGGGCGAACATCGACCTCGTCCCGCCGGCCATCGCCGATATGGAACCCAAGAGCGCTAATCTGCCGGGTATCGGATCGACCACGACCTACGCCGCGGCCAAGGGGCCGTCGGCCGTACCGACCGACGCCGCGATCAAGGTGCTCTGGACCAAGGACATGATGGTGACCTCCGCCCAGTCGGGGGCCGTGGGCGACGTGACGCCGCCCGACGCCTCAAGCCCAGTCGGCGCTTCCGTGGCGCTGGAGCAGTATTTCTGCAGCAAGAACGCGCCGGGCTGCACGTCCGGCGCCGAGGGTTGCCCGACCGGGACGTGCCCGATCTACATCGGTTTCTCTCCTTATTTCCCGACTTCCCAGGACATCAATCCGGCGCAATGGGGGAGGCTGATGCTCATCGATCACCAGCCGATTCCGACGCCGAACGACTTGGGATTCACGGAAAACGACGATCTCTCCCAAGTCACGCCCTCGGTGGTGCCGCTCGTCGGCGCGCAGATGCGCGACCTTAAGCAGAACTGCTTCTACCCGAGCGTTTTCGCTGGCCAAGTCGATACGGCCAAAGTCAGTCCCGCCTGCAATTCCGCCGATCCATCCAATCCGAACTGCTGCAATCTGGGCGCGGTGCCGCAGTACAGCGGCCAGACCTACGCGCCGTTCGTCTGCCCGGCCAAGCCCTAGCGTAACTGTCCGACCATGCGATTCTCCATCCGCGCGGGAAAATTCATCCGATGGTGCGCCGGCCTGGCAACTGGTCTGACGGCGCTGTTCTACGTCGGCGTGGCGGCGCACGCCCAAGTCCAGACCGGCATCGAATTCGCGACCGCCACCGGGCTCATGGGCGGCGACATCCGCACCATCGTTTCGCGGATCATCAACGCCCTCCTCGGACTCCTCGGCATCGTAGCCGTGGTCATCATCATCTACGGCGGCTGGACCTACATGACCGCCGCGGGCGAGGACGCCAAAATCCAGAAAGCCAAGGACATCATTCGGAATGGCGTGATCGGTCTGGCCATCATCCTTTCGGCCTACGCCATCGCCTCGTTCGTCATCGGCGCCATCCAGGGCGGCACCGGCAGTACCGGCAACGAGCCGGTCGGCACCGGCGGCGGGCAGATTACCTGCACTTTCAACTGCAATCAGGTCTTCCAGGTCAGCCAGGTGTTCCCGTCGGGTGCCGGAAGCGGAGCGCCGCCGACGGGTTACCCGCGCAATTCCTCGGTGACGGCCAGTTTCCGCACGCCTACGAGCGTTAAGGCGAGTACCGTGACTTCGGCGAGCGTGATCGTGGAGAAATGCAATCAGGCCTTCACGCGCTCCGGCCAGACAGTGACGGCGAACGCGTTCGACTCGGCCGGCTGTACCTCGACCGTGGACGGCAAACTCAACCCGCAGGGCAAGACCGTGACTTACTCCGAGCCCAACACGGCGGACAAGTATTTCGAGGCCGACACCTGGTACCGCATCACCTTCAAGACTTCGATCACCGATACGCGGCCGATATCGCTCGACTGCACCTCCACCGGCACCAAGTGCTCGTTCGAATTCGCGGTGAACGATACGGTGGACAATACGGGACCTACGGCGAACGTCTGGCTGACGAACCAGGTCTGCGCCGGCCAGTCCGTGCCGGTGAGCGCGACGGCCAGCGATAATAATGCCGTCCGCCAGCTGGATTTCCTGCTGAACGGCACCCAATTCGATTCGCAGACCAACGCCGCGGGCGGCCCGACCTTCTCGGCCACCAGCTCCCTGCCCGCTGGGACGATTAAGGATACGACCCCCTTCAGTCTCGGGCTGATCGCCTACGACACCGTGCAGTCCACCACCGTGACGAAGCAGCTCGCCCTGCTGGCGACCCACTGCTGCAATAAGACCAAGGATGCTGATGAGACCGCCGTGGACTGCGGGGGCAACGACTGCAGCGCCTGCGCCGGCGGTTCCTGCACCAAGGACGCGGACTGCGCCGGCGGCATGCGCTGCGTGGCGGGGAAGTGCACGCCCCTGCCGCAGATCACCGGCATCGCACCCTCGGCCGGCGGCCCGGGCACGCTGATTTCCGTTGAGGGCTCATGGTTCGGCGCCAATCCCGGTAAGGTCGTCTTCCTCGGGACATCCGCAGCCGGTGACGATAAAGTGGCGACGGCCTGCGCTTCGAGCGCCTGGCGGCAGTGCAGCGGGACGGAAACCACCGGCGTCTGCAAGGGTCTGCCAGCCGGCGCTTCGGCCGTCCAGGTAGCCGTACCGGATGGCGCGGTCGGCGGTCCGATCCAGCTGGTCACGGCCGCGGACCTGTCTGACCGCACGGATGACACCAATGGTCCGCAGATTGGCGATTTCAACGTCAACTCGCAAGTCCTGCCCGGCATCTGTCAGGTCACGCCGGAACAGGGACTGATCGGCGACGCCTTTTCGGTTTTCGGTTCCGGTTTCGGGACCGTGCAGGGGAACATCAAGCTCACGCAGGCCGGATCGTCCTTCGATGCGGCGGTTTCGCAGTGGCCGGGGGCCAACAGCGCCGCCGGCACGCCGATCAGCGCCGCCGTTCCGACCGCGCCGGAAGGACAATATAAGGTAAAAGCCGTGGTCAACGGCCAGGAAACCGCCAACGACGTCTGGTACACCATTCAGTCGGGCGCTGGCGTGAAGAGCCCGAACATCACGGACGTGAATCCAAAATCCGGGCCGCCGGGAACTTACGTCACCGTGAGCGGCGCCAATTTCAGCCAGAGCGGCAACGTCTATTTCTACACCGGCGCGGCGCCGGGAAATTCCGACACGACGGCCCTCGGCGTCCTGCCGCCGCAGCAGTGCGGGAATACCTGGTCGGACGGCACGGTCGTCATCAAAGTCCCGCAGAACTTCAAGTCCGGCGTGTCGATCCTCGGCACCAACCAGTCCGTCCAGATGAAGCTTCGGCTTGAGGCGAGCGGCACAGGCGGACTCTTGAGCAACGCCGTCGATTTCACGGTCACGACCGGCACTCCGGGCCCTGGCGTCTGCAGCATCACGCCGTCGTTCGGCCCGGTCAGCCAGCCTGTTACCTTGTTGGGTGAGGGTTTCGGTTCCGGTCCCGCCAATTCGACGGATAAGGGCAAGCCTTACTTCGGGACCGTGTTCTACGGTGGCAAGGATCTCCGGTGCTCGTTCAATCCGGCGAAAGCCTGCACCAAGGACTCGGACTGCGCCAACACGGCTGACGGCACCTGCGTACCGAATCCGGTGGCGGCCGTCGTGGACAGCTGGAGCGGCAGCAACCTGCACGGCTACGTGCCGAGCGGTTCCCAGAGCGGTCCCGTCCGCGTCATCGCCGCCAACCTGTTGAGCGACAATTCCGTCCCGTTCACGGTCGGAAACTGCAAGGAATCCGGCGGCGACAAGCTCTGCCGCGACAAGTTCCCGGGTCAGGGGTTGGTCTGCTGCGCGAGCGGTGCCTGCGATTCGCCGGCCAACTGCGCGGTCTCGGCGCGCCGCAGCGCCTTCGGCTGGCGCTTCAGCACCGCGGTCCTGCCGGAGCTGCCGGTGGTCGTCGAGAACCTGACGTGCGATGCCGGCAACGGACAGAGCCCTTCTCCTTATAAAGGTTCGACCGACGCCTGCGTGAACGCCGATATCCGCCTGGAGTTCAACCGGCCGATGTGGGCGCCGGATTTCCGGTCTGCGACCTCGGCGGCGACCCAGGCAACGGCCACGATCCTGATCGAAAAATGCGGCACGTCCGACTGCGCCAGCGCCACATTGGTGCCGGCCGCATCGACCACGCCGCAGCTGGCGAGCGTCACCGGCGGAAATACAGCCGCCATCATTCCGCTTGCGGCCAACATGGAGGCCGACACCTGGTATCGCGTGACGGTCTACGGACAGGCCAACCGCGGTCTCCACGACCTGCGTGATGGCGCGGCCGGCAAACTGCTTGATGGCGATCGCGACGCCAAGGAAGGCGGCGACTACGTCTATAAGTTCCGTACGCGCGCCGACGGCACCAGCTGCGCAATCTCGAATGTCGCCGTCGATCCCGCCAAGACGACTATCCGCGACCAGTACGACGCGGCCCTCAAGTCGCCAGCCACGCGGTTCACCGCCAGCCTGCGCGCGGCCAACTGCAACGTGATCAACGTGTGTCCGACTTCCGGCGGCACGCGTTACACCTTCACCTGGAGCGCCGACGGCCAGTATTTGGCGTTCGCCTCCGCGGCCGCGGGGGAGTGCCGTGACCAGACGGATGCCGGCGGCATCAAGGAGACGCCATCCGATACGCCGATGAACGTCAGCGTCGCCGATGCGTCGGGCAACCGCGCCCTGACGCGGTCCGGCCAATCCTCGGTCGCGGTCAAATTCGCCGACCCGGTCGTCACGTCCTATAAGCCGAACTGCGATGCCGCGTGCGTGAATGCGCCGCTCGTGATCTCCTTCAACGTGCGCATGGATACGGCCTCGTTCGTCACCGGCCTCGGCCAGGATGCGGATACCGTCCAGCTGTTCAAGTGCCGCAACGTCTCCTGTAACCCGCCGTTCGCGGCATCTATACCGATTCAGATCAGCGAATTCCGCAGTTCCGGTTCCGGTTCCGAAACCGTGACTGACAGCGTTGCGGTGGTGGCGCCGGTGAGCGGCCTGCTCGACAAGGATTCGTATTATTTCGTGCAGTTGCGCGGCAAGCCATCCGGCGCCGGCGGCGCGGCCATCATGAGCCGCACCGGCAAATACCTGACCGGCCTGAACAACGGAGATTTCTTCTCCTGGAAGTTTAAGACCAAGAACTCGTCCACGCCGTGCGCGCCATTCCGCACTTCGGTGGAGCCGTCGACCTATAGCGTGACCGCCGCCTCCCAGCGCGTGGAGCTGCATGCCATCCCGTTCGGCGCGCCGGACCAGTGCGACAAGAACGGCCAGGAGCTCGACCCACGCGCCTATGATTGGAGCTGGAGCGCGGCCGCGACCGACGTGATCGTCAAGGGATTCCTGCCGGCATCCAACAAGACCGCGCCGCTTGATACGGCCGTAAAAGGTCTCATCGGCTGCCGCGAGAACTGCACGCTGACCGGTTCGCAGTCCGTCCAGCCGCAGTGCGGCAACGGTCTTTTGGAGAAAGGGGAGGACTGCGATCTCGTGAGCGGTTCGTTCCCGGCGTGGTGCGATTCCGCCACCTGTCTCCTCAAGGGAAATTCCGCCAGCTGCGGCAACGGCGTGCTCGATGCGGGCGAACAGTGCGAGAAGGCCAGCGGGGTCTTCCCGCCGGGCTGCTCCACCAAGTGCCTGCTGACCGGCGCCACTTCCGGCAAATCGGTCTGCGGCGACGGACAGATCGGCGACGGCGAGTCCTGCGATGACGGCAACAAGGCGGACGGCGACGGCTGCAGCCACGAATGCCTGCACGAAGGGACCATTCCATCCTGCTGGAGCGGACTCAACAAGCCGGCAGCGCCGGTACCAGGCCAGAACTGCAACGCGTTCTGCGGCAACGGACTGACCGAGCCGGGCGAGGATGCCGGATGCGACCTGGGAGGCGGACTGGTGGCGGCCGGCTGCGATGCCGATACGTGCTTGAGGAACGGCCATGGCCAGACGCAATGTTCTCCCAGCGGCGCCGGCTGTTCCGCTGACGGACTTCTGTCGGGTTCATCCTTCCGTTACGGCACCCCGTCGTTCTGCCGCGATGAATCGGTCGGTGCCGGAGAAGCGGCCTATTGCGAGCAGGGGAATCCGCTGTTGGGGATTCAGCCGGTCCAGAAGGACGGGCTCAAGGATTCCGTGCAGTACGTGGAGACCATGCCATCGGTTCCGGCGCCCGGCTCCACCGAACAGGTGATCGCCACGGTGGCGGGTGTGGCTTCGGACAAGCGAGGCTCGTCGCTGTTCTCCGGACCGCCGGCTGCGGCGGCCAAGGCCGATATCGGACCCAACGTGCCGGAAGTGCCCTGCAGCGCTCCGGGCGTGGCCGCCAATCCGACGCCGTTCCGCGGCACCACGAGCGCCTGCGCCGGCGGCGATGTCTCGGTCCTGTTCAGCACCGAGATGAACAACGTCACCGATCCCGCGAACGTCGAGGTCGCGGACTGCGGCAGCGGTACGGCACCGGACGCTTGCGCCGTCAAACTCGACCTTACCGGCAAGCTGTCTGCAACCCTATCAACCGGACAGACGCGCCTCACGATCGCCGCCCCCGGCCTGACCCAAAGCCACTGGTACCGCGTCACGCTCAAGTCCGGCGCCAACGGCATCACGGACACCTCCGTTCCGGCCAGGCCGCTCGACGGCAAGCGCAACGGCGGCGCGGACAACTATATCTACTCTTTCCAGGTCAACGGCACGGCCGATGATTGCCGCATTTCGAGCGCGGCCGTGAACCCGCCGGCCCACAGCATCGCTCAGTTTAACGTCGCCGGACCGGATCCGGACGGCTTGAAGGCCCTGCTGTACACGAAGAGCTGTGCGCTCGTGCCATGCGATGCGACACACGCGAGTTCAGTCTCTTGGGACCTGCGCAACGCAGCCGACAACGGCGGCTACAGCGACGCGAAAGTGTCGTTCGAACCGGCGAGTCAGGCCGCGGTCCAGTGTTCCATCAAGATCAAGGCTTCGGGCATGCCCGCGGCGGCTGATTTCCGCGCACGGGTCCAGGTGACCCCAGCCGGCGGCACGACGACGGTTCGCGCGTCCGCCCCGGTCAAGATTGCGCCGCGTAACGGTCCGAAAGTCGTGGATCGCTCCTGTTCGCCGGGCAGCGGCCAGCCCTCGAGCCCCTCGCCGTACAAGAATTCCGTCGCCTGCCCGAACAGCGGCCTGTTCTTCGAGTTCGACCGCGCGATGGACACCGCTATCACGGTCAAAGACAACGTCGAGATCAGGAACTGCGGTACCGGCACTCAGAAGGGGACCTGTACGGCGGTGGCCAACGCCTCCTTTGGCGCCGTCTGGGGCACTGTCAACGGGCTGACCAAGACGCTGGAACTCACTGGCATCACGCCGGCATTCGTCGACGGCACCTGGTATGAGGTCGCGCTCAAGTCGGGATTCCGCGACATCGATGGCCTGCGTCTCGAAGTAGGGAACCAGGGCGAATACGCCTTCAGCTTCCAGGTCAAGAGCGGACCGGATTGCCGCATCTCCACCGTCGCCCTGTCGCCGAGCGCTCTGACCTTCACGGCCAAGTCGCAGGTCTTGCCCAGCGGGGCGAGCGTCTATGCTTCGGTCCTGCCGCTCTCGGCCAGCTGCAACATTATTCAATGTACGGATACCGCGGTCACGAACCTGGTCTGGTCGTGGGGCGACAGCGTCGCAAACCGCACGCCGATGCCGTCCGGCGGTTTCGTCCAGCAGGCCAAAGGCGCGACCGGCACCGACCGCTGCAGCTTCAAGGTCACGGCCGGCAAATCCGGCGCGGCCGGGGACGCTTACGTCCGCAACCCGGATTATCTAGGCGTGATACTGTCAGCCAAGGACGACCAGGGCAACTCGTACGACGTGGATTCTTCCTATCAGGCGGCGAAATTCGACCGCTGCACTGATGCGGCCTGGGCGCAGTGCCAAGCCAGCGGCTTGTCCTGCAATGGCACGAGCGGCGCCTGCACCATCGGACCGAAGGTGATGGACAGCTATCCGGCCGGCCTGAACGTGAACGATCCGCCGCCTGTCGGCAGCCCCGCGGCCGATGCCTGTCTGAATTCTTACGTCAGCGTCACTTTCGATCGCCCGATACGTCCCGACAGCGCCAAGAGCGACGTCCTGCTGGTACGTCTTGACGGCACGGCTTGCCGGCAAGGTGAGACCCAAGTCGCGCTGGGCGGCCAAGACGGCGGCGCAACAGACGGAAAGACTGGTTTGTGGCACGCGCTCGTCCGGGCCCTGCGCCGGATTTTCGGCGGCGATGAGGCCAAGGCGGCCAGCCCCGTGTATTGCGAAGTCGCCTCTTACAGCCATGTGCTGAACGGCTCCGAAGTCCAGCTGCTGATCGCCAATCCGCTGCTCACGAATACCAGCTACGCCGTCTACGTCAAACCAACCGTGACGGATACGTCCGGCACGCCCCTGGGTCAGCCGATCGATGCGGCCCTGGCCTACGTCTTCCGGACGGGGACAAGCCTCTGTACTGCATCCGCCATCTCCGTTTCGCCGAAAACGCTGTTGCTGCAGAGCCAGACGGACTCCAAACCGCTGACGGTCACGGCCGTGACCCAGCAGAACAAGAGAATCGTGCCGGTGGCGGCCTATTTCTGGCGCTGGCAGTGGTATGCCGGCGACTCCCGCCGCCTGGACGTGAAATCCGACTCCTCCTTCATCAAGGACGCCAACGGCAACAACATCTTCAACGGCCAGATGCCGAACGCGACGGTGCATCCCGCGGCTAACGCGCCGCAGGGCAAGAGCGAGGTCAACGTCACCGCTAATTTCTATTCGCGCGACCAGAGCGGCAACGAGACTTTCGTCAGCCAGCTGTACGATTCCGCCGGAGCGGTGCTGATGTATTGCGACAATCCTTGGCCGACGCCCCAGGCCTGCGGCAACGGCCCAGTCTATTGGGCATGGGACACGTCGCCCGCGAGCGCGGCACCGCAATGCTTCCCAGCGAATTACTGCTCCCTTGACGCCACTCGCGCCTGCACCATCAATTCAGATTGCACGGATCCGGTAAGCGGCCGCAGTTTCGGCACCTGCAAGGTGAACACCGCCTGGAGCCCCTACTACGATCCGAGCACCAACGTCTCCTTCTACTATTGCCGCGACGGTCAGAGCGGCGGCGATGCGGTCGCAGCCCTGCCGGCCATGAAGGAGCAGAGCGTGGCTATCGCTCCCGGCCCAGGCATCGTCCGCGAATTCCTGCTGTCGTATCAGAACGCGGCCGGCCAGCCCTGGGAAAAGGACGTCGTGGCCCTGCGCATCTATCAGAATCCGACGCACGCCAGCCTGGCGCGTTGGTACGCCGACCGCGGTCTGACCGGGTCGCCCAAGGCATCGGTCATCGACGGCTACCAGGCCCTGCGCGGCGACCGCACGGTCTACGTCTCTTCCGCGGCTGTCGCCTCCACGACCGGCGCGACCTACACCAACGTCAACGTCTTCTCGTATAACGATAGCGCCACGCCCGAGACCAAGTCCGTCTTTGAGCAGATCGTCAATAATGCGGACTTCAATCGCGCGGTCGTGGATTCGCCGACCTGCCTGACCAGTTGGGGAGCGCCGGGCGCCTTAGGCGTCTGTTCGGCCAACCCATCCAAGACCTGCGCGGTGGGCGAGCCTTGCGGCTCTGGCGACGGGACGTGCATCACGGATATCACCTTCGGCCGCTGCCAGAGCAATCCGAGCAACGCCTGCGGCAAGGATACGGATTGCGGCGCGAAAGACCGCTGCCTGTTCGGCAAGCCATACGTCTGTTCCAGCGACTTCGACTGTCGCGCCAACGCGGCCGGACAGATCGTCGCGGAACGCGCCGATTGGAGCTGCGGCGCGCAGAAACAGAAGCTGATCCGTGACGTCCAGCGCTGGGCCGACATCACCGATTTGCGCTCGAAGATCTTCGGCGCGGCCATTCCGGCCCTGGACCAGGGGACCTATCTGCGCGCCATGAGCGTGAGCCTCTGGCCCTCCTGGACCGGATCTTTCAGTCAGGCGCTCACTGCGGCGCCGCCAGCCGATCCGTTGAACCGCTTCATGGCCTGCCAGAGCGGCGCCAACTACAACCCCGATGCCAAGACCTGTTGGGACGCGAAGAGCGGCCTGTACCAGTGTCCGGTCGGTTCGCACGTCTATTCCTATGAGAGCGTCGGCGGCCAGGATTTCCGCCTCAAGGCCGACCTGGAGCAGGGCGACTGCTCAAGCTATTCCTATCAATGGTACTGCGATCAGCAGGTCAACAACTGCCATTGGGTCTGGGATCAGACCAGCTGCACGTCTTGGATGGGATATGTGGCCTCGTACTTCAACAATTACCTGAACTACGTCCCGCAGTGGTACTGCGGCGGCGATACCTCACCAGCCTGCTACAGCATGATCAGCTCGTGGTACGGCGGAGGCATCTCCTGGAACGGCAGTTCCTTCGTGCCGCTCGTGACGGACGCCACGTGCGCCCAAAACAACGGCAACACCAACGCCTGCTGGGGCGTGTACGGCTGTCAGGTCCAGTACAATGGCGGATCCTGCCGGCCCCTGATTCAGTGGAAAGGCGGTACCTGCATCGAGCAGATGACGCTCGCCGCCTGCCAGCAGAACACCGAATGCATCTGGTCCGCGCCGGGCGGCGCGACGAGTGGGCCGTATTGCCAGTACCTCAAAGGCGCACTCTATGTCGGCGGCGTGAATGCGGCGGGCGGGTCCTGTAAGGGAGATCTGCAGGGGGTCGGAGGAGTCTGTGGCGACGGCATCGTCGGCGCGACCGAGGATTGCGAGCCCGGCAAAGCGCCTGTCACCCAGAACTGCACCATCGCGACTGCAGCCAATAAATGCCGCTTCGCCCAGAATGTCTCCTGCGCCACGGATGCGGACTGCCGCACGGGCGCCGGCTCCGACGTCGGGCCGTGCGACACCAAGACCGAAACCAGGAGCGGTACCCAGACCGTCGGCTGTACCGCGCAATGCAAGTTTGCGGCACCCGGGCGCTGTCTGGCCGGCAGCTGCGGCGACGGCGTGATTCAGCCTCCGGAAGGCTGCGACGACGGTGCGTTGAACGGCACGTACGGCCACTGCAATGCGGCCTGCACCGGCGGAGCCCAGAGCTGCGGCGACAATGTCCGTCAGCTTAACGAGACCTGCGATTGCGGCTCCCAGAACGGTAATTATTCCTTCAACAGCGTCCTGGCCACGGACGTCTCCTGCACTCAGCCGGCCAACGCTTCCTGCTCTTGGGACTGCAAGGCCGCGGGTCCGCGCTGCGGCGACGGCATCGTCAACGGCAGCACCGAGGAGTGCGATGGCAACAGCCAGGAGGCGACTGGGTTCTGTGTCACCGCCGGTTCGCCGACCGGCGCAGCCTGCACTACCGCAAACGACTGTCCGGCCAGCGAATCCTGCGTGGACGGCCGCTGCAATGCCTGCGGTACGGGCCTGCCGGCCTGCCCGACGGGGAAGTCCTGTCAGGGAGGGCAGTGCGTGTCCGGTTCGTTCGTCTCATGTTCCGCCAATGCCGATTGCGCGGCTGGTGAGACCTGCTCGGTTGCCTGCCCGCGGCCGGAGCAGAAATACCGTCGCAGCTGCGGCGGCAACGACCCGAGCACGACGGCTGACGACGCCAACGCCTGCCGCTGGTACGGCTGGAGCTGCACCGCGGCCGGCACTTGCGGCGACGGCACGGTCCAGAGCGGGGAACAGTGCGACGACGGGAATCCGGACAATCATGACAACAGCGGCGCCTGCATCATCGACAAGGTGAAGGGCGTGATGTGCAAGAACGCGACCTGCGGCGACGGCTACCTGCGCAGCAAGGGCACGAACCCGGAGCAATGCGACAACGGTACGGATAACGGCAAGGCCTGCGTCCCGCAGTACGGCAAGGGTTCCTGCACCTACTGCTCCAATTCCTGCACCATGCAGACCGTCAGCGCCCCGTTCTGCGGCGACGGCATCCTGCAGGGCCCGGGCAGCCAACCGGTTTCCGGACCGGAGGACTGCGACGGTTCCATCGGCATGGCCGATTGGATCTGCGCGCGCAATGCCCCGCCGTACCAGGCAGATAACAAGCTCTATCCCAATCCGAACCTCTGGCCACGCTGCGGCACCGCCTGCAAGCGCGAGTGCCCTGCGGACTTCACGGCCTGCAACAACGGCGGCGCCCCGACGCTTTCCGTCTCCTGCGACGCGGATGTGGACAACGACGGCGTCCCGGCGAATTCCAGCGGTTGGCCGTCGCTGTCCGGCGACTTGGACTGCAATGACCGCGATCCGCTGATTCATGGCGCCTACGCCTACTCGTATAAGGATGCCACCGGCCAGACCGTCAATGCCGCCGTCGCCGCGGCCGCCGAGCGCTGTTCCGACAACGGCGTGGACAGCAACTGCGACGGCAATCCGGACGACGGCCTGATGAGGATTGAAGGTTACGTCAAGGATCGCGTGACCGGCAACGGACTGGGCGGGGTGCCGATCAACGTCACCTGCGCCGGTTCGACGACGCCGCTGAACGGCGAAGGAACCACGCAGGCGCAGGCGACAACGGGCAGCGACGGCAAATACTCCATCCTGGTCCGCTTCCGCATGGGCCAGCAGAACGTCGCTTCCTGCCCCGACTCCAACAACCTGGTGGTCCATGCCGGCTCCCAGCAGTGCTACTCGTCGTTTGACCTCTCCATCACTTCAACGAGCAGCTGCGCGGCCGTGGCCCAGTCGAACATCATCCCCAGGCCAAAGGTCACCATCACCGGCAAGGTCATCAACGCTCGCTCGAGCACTGCGGCCGGTCTGCCCGGAGCCGCAATCAGCCTACGCTGCGGCAGCACCTCCGGCACCGTCGTGGATACGGCGGTCACCGACGCCAACGGAAACTACTCGCTGGACACGATCGTCGATCCGGTCAACTGCCCGGTCGTCTGGGTCGTCGGCACGAACAGCGTCTCTAACGGCGCCTGCGTGGATCCGGGCGACGCCAAGTCGTTCGATGTCTCGAGCGTCACGGCCTGCGGTTCGGTAACGGCCCCCTCCATCTATGGCGTACCGCGGCCTGATGGCGTCAATACTACCGCTACCGCCTATATCAACTGGGATACGACCCCGTTGGATCTGGATTTCCACATGAAGTCCTCGACCGGCAATTGGGTTGGGTATGGCCAGCATTATAACGCCCCGAACAACCTCAATGAGCCGAACTCGCCGGTAAATCCGTATTACGCACAGGAGATGACCTTTGACGTGGACGACACCGACGGCACCGGACCGGAGACCATGACTTACCAGTCATATGTTTCCGGCAAGACCTACCGCTTCTATGTCTACAATTTCTCGAACCAGGTAAACGGCACGACCACTTGGGGCGACCGCGCGAAACTGATGTTCCGCATGTTCGACAGCGCCTGCAATGAGCAGAAGATCGTCGCGCCGGCCAGCGGCGGAGGGAAGAACTGGGTGATCGGCGACCTGAAGGACGGCGCTCTGACGCCCATCAACAACTTCTCGGATACCGAACCGGCCCAGCCGTGAGTTCGCCGGCGCATTGCCTCACCGGCGGATACGGCCGGGCAGGTCCAGGAACCATATGACCAACACCCAAAAGATCATTATCGCCGCCGTCACCATCCTGTTGCTGGGTGTCGGAGGGACGTTCCTGGTCATGCGGCTCCGCAGCCAGCAGCCCGTCACCGCGCAACCGTCCGCCGGAGAATCGGCAACCACGGCCGAAGCCACGACGACGCCGGCACCGGTCGCGCCTCCGCCGCAGCAGCCGTTAAGTACCACGGATATCGCCAAGCTCTTGCCGTCCGGACAGCAGCTGAACGTGGTCTACGACCTGCCGGCACAGCAGAAGGCCGACCTTGGCTACCCGCCTAATCAGACGGTACAATATAAATGGGTCTTGCCGACGGGGGCAGGGAAGGGGGCTGCCCCGATTAGGGTGCTCCTGACGCCGTTGCCCGCCCCGCCGCCGTTACCGACGGAACCGATTGCCTATCCGGCAAAAAAGTAACGGTGCTTTCGCGCCGTCCTCATCACCCAAGGATATGTTCGAGGACAAGGAACCAGTGGACATTTTTGCGGAGGTGGATAAGCCGACACCATCGGCGCCGCCTGCCGGCGCGGCACCACTCGGTGCGGCACCGCTTCAGGGCGGAAGGCGCGGCGGTTTTCCGTTACTCGGTCTAGCCATCACCGTCGTGGTCCTCGGCGCCCTAGGCGGTGGGGGATATTGGGCCTATCGGTCCGGTTACCTGCCGTTCTTGAGCATCAAATCATCCGGTGTCGGTCTGCAGAGCGCCAACATGCCAGAGGCGTCGGCCCCGGCCGCGCCGCTTGCCGCCGCACCACCACCAGCAGAACAGGCGGCAGCCCCGTCGCCCGCGCCTGTACCGCCTGCCACGACCGAGCAGACGCCGCCAGTCACCGAACAGCCAACCCAACCGCCTGCCACGACCGGACCGTCGGCCAACCAGCCCCCGCTGCCGCCCGAACTGGCCGCCCAATTGCCAGACACGGACCATGACGGCCTAGTCGACGCGGATGAGGTCAAACTCGGCACTGATCCGAACAGCGCGGACACGGACGGCGACGGTCTCGCCGATGGCGATGAGGCGCATGTCTTCGCGACCGACCCGCTGAAGGCCGACTCCGACGGCGACAGCTATTCTGACGGTCAGGAAGTCAAAGGCGGCTACAACCCCACTGGCTCCGGCAAGTTCACCGATGAGGAGAAGAATTCCTACATGCAGGGCGAAAAGCAGTTCGGGCTGCATCAACCGACCATGCAGACCATCGGACGCCAACAGGCCCTTCCCTGATAGGGCAGGACGGCAATAACGGCGCGATAGCCATCTTGGAAAAAGCGGCTTCACTACACAGCGGATACGAAAGTTTATGGATGATCCCAAAGCAGGACTGAACAAACCAGGCGCTCCAGCCTCAGCAGGCGACGAGCCGGTAATCCACGTGATACCGGAGCGGTTCTATATGGCCGGCCTGAAGAAGAAAGTGAAGGCCGAACCGCCGAAACAGGCGGCCGCTATCCCGTCGCCGGCGCCGGCCGGAACTCCGTCTCCTGTGCCGCCACCGAAGCCGGCGAAAAAGAAAGGCGGCAATGCGGTCATCCTCGTTTTCGCGCTCGTAGCGCTGGTGCTGATCGGCGGCGGGGGAGCGGCCGTGTATTTCCTGACCCGACCGCAACCGACGCCATCCAAGATGCCGCTGGTCAACTCCGCCCAGCCGCCGGCCCCGGCCGCGCCCGTCTGCGGCGACGGCAAGTGCGACGCCACGGAATCGCCGGACACCTGCGCCGCGGACTGCCAGCCCGCCCAGCCGCCGGCCCCGGCCGCGCCCGTCTGCGGCGACAACAAATGTGAGGGCGACGAGACATCCCAATCTTGCTCGGCCGACTGCAAACCTATTTTCGGGCAGGACACGGACAACGACGGGGTTTCCGATCTCGAGGAGACGACAATCTACGGCACCAATCCCCGGGACGCCGATTCTGATGGCGATACCTATCTGGACTTGAACGAAATCGTGAACATGTTCGACCCGGCTAACCCCTCATCCGCAGGCATGCTGAAGTCGAACGCGGGCATCGCGCAATACGACAGCCCTTCGGGCGAGTTCAGCGTCCTTTATCCGAAGACCTGGCTGGCCACGCCGGGAGATCAGGCCGCAGGCGGCGTCATCTTCAAGGCCCCGACTGGCGAGTTCATTCAGGTGCTGATTGTCGACAAGCCGGCGAACCAAAACCTCATGGACTGGTTCCTGGAGCAGAACCCGACGGTCAAGAGTTCGGACGTCCAGTCGCTGAAGACCAAACAAGGCAACGACGGTGTCTTAAGTGCGGACCGCATGACGGCCTATGTGGGTTCCGGCCCCAAGGTGTTCGTGGTCTCTTATGACCTGGGAGATCAGACAGCGATCAATTATCGGGCCACTTTCCAGATGATGGTCCGCAGCCTCATGGTGAAGTGACCATGAGGGTCGGAAAGCGTAAAAGTCGGAAAGTGGAAAAGTGAAAGTAAAAATCGCGCCGCTGAAGCGCGATTTTTATGTTTAAATAAGCATTTGCCACTTTTCCACCCCTCCACTTTCTTAACCTTCCCACTCCACACTCCCTAAGCTATCATATAGCCATATGGTGACCCTCGAGTGCCGTGGATCTTTTGGAGCGGCTTTATCGCCTAAAGAGGCGGAAAAACTTGCTTCCTTGGCCTTCCGGATGGCCGGCGAGCGAGGGTCAGCAGTCGCCTCGCTGACCGTGGTTGATGACGCGACCATCCGCCGCCTGAACCGGCAGTATCGCGGCAAGGATAAGGTCACGGATGTCCTGTCGTTCGGCTTTTTCGGCACCAAAGGCAAGTTTCCGCTGCCACCCGGATCAGGACCAGCGGCCTTGGGTGATATTTTCATCAGCTTACCGCAGATAAGGCGGCAGGCTAAAATGGCCGACAGGTCAGTGCGGCAGGAATTCGGGCTGATGGTGGTGCATGGCCTCCTGCACCTGCTGGGTTTTGACCATGAGACTTTAGCCCAGGAAAGAAGGATGTTCCGACTGCAGCAGGATATTCTGCTGACGGCCAAGCTTATATGATCAATTTTAGGGCCTTTATCCGCAGTCTCGGCTTCGCGGCCAAGGGCGTGGGCCGCGTAGCGCGGGCAGAGCAGAATTTCCGCATAGAATTGGCTATCGGGGCCTTGGTTATCCTGGCCATGTTCCTGTTGGAGGTTTCGGCCGCGGAAAAGGGCGTCCTGCTTATTGCGATTACGCTTGTGCTCGTGCTAGAGTTAAGCAACAGCATCGTCGAGCGCATCGTCGACCTGCTTAAGCCGCGCATCCACCATTATGTCGAGGAGATCAAGGACATCATGGCGGGCGTGGTTTTGGTGGCGTCCGCCGGTGCGGTCACGATCGGTTTGGTGATTTTCCTCCCGTATCTGATGAGACTGGCCCTGGGGCGGTGACGCACGCCGGGTCGGGCAAATAATATGGCAGACGACAGGCTGTTCGCCGGAATCGATATCGGTTCGACCGCGGTTCGCATCGCGGTGGGGCAGCGTGTCAGCGTGGGCGATCGCGAACAGGTCCACATCATCGGCGCCACGGAGGTGCCGTCAGAAGGCATCAACCGCGGCGTCATCAATTCCATTGAGGACGCTGTCTCTTCCGTTTCCGCCTGCATCGAGAAGGTTGAGCGCATGACCGGCGCGCCGGTCGAATTGCCATGGGTGGCCGTGTCCGGCGCCAATGTGGTGATGCAGTCCAGCAAGGGCGTGATTGCGGTGTCCCGGGCCGACGGCGAGATCCATGAGGACGATGCCGACCGCGCGGTGGAGCAGGCGCGGACCGTGGCCACACCGGTCAATTACGAGATTCTGCATGTCATCCCGCGCTCCTTCACCGTGGACGGTCAGGTCGGAGTGAAAGACCCGGTCGGCATGAACGGCATCCGCCTGGAGGTGGACACGCAGATTATTCACGGGCTCTCTTCACACGTCAAAAACATCACCAAATGCGTCTACCGCACCGGCCTCAACATCGAGAAGCTGGTTTTGGGCGTCCTGGCGGCGAGCGACGTGGTCACGACGGCACGCCAGCGCGAGCTCGGCTGTGCGGTCGTCAACATCGGCGGCGCCACGACGACGGTCGCCGTCCATGAGCAGGGCGACCTGCTGCACGTGGCGACCCTGCCCTTGGGTTCGGAGCACATCACCGCGGACATCGCCATCGGACTGCGCACCTCCATCGACGTGGCGGAACGCGTGAAGCTGCAGTACGGCCACTGCCTGGCCACCGATATCCCCAAGAAGGAAGAGATCAACCTGCGCGAATTGGGCGCCGATCAGGACGAGTTCGTGGCCCTCCGCTACGTCGCGGAAATCGTGCAGGCCCGCACCGAAGAGATACTGGAAAACGTCGACAAGGAACTGGTGAAGGCGGGGCGGCAGGGCATGCTGCCGGCCGGCATTATCTTCACGGGAGGCGGCTCGAAACTGCCCGGGCTCGTGGAGCTGGCGCGCGAGAAGCTCCGTCTGCCGGCGACGCTCGGGTATCCGGTGGGCGTGACGAGCATCACCGACCGCGTCAACGATCTGTCCTTCACGACCGCCATCGGTCTCGTGGCTTGGGGCATCGGTCAGGTGCCGCCCGAGACGCGGCAGTCCGGCGGCATCTTGCGCGGCGCCAAATCAGTGGAGAAGGCCATGACCGGCTTGAGGAAGTGGTTCGGGTGGTAATCCGCCCCGGAGCGCTCTAGGCCGTCCAATTGAGTCGGATCGCTTCCGCAGGGCGGAATTTTTTTTTCCGATTCGGCGGTTCCGCTCTTTTCGGCGGCAGGGTGGTCAGCACCGAAGCGGCAATTGACTCCAGGCTGGCAAGTTGCTAATTATTTTTAAGCGTTCTTTTCCTCCCCAAAGGCCGGTGTCAGTTGGTAATGATGATTTCTGCCGCGCTGGCCTCGTCAGTCTGGACGCGATTGAGTTTCGCGTCTGACCTATGGCTGTTCCCGCTAGCCATCGGCGCGTTGCTGGCTTTTTACCTGCTCCTCCATCTCCATCTGGCGATGCATGAGGTGGGGCATCTGCTGGCAATCAGGTATTTCAAACTGACGGCGACCAAGGTGTCCCTCGGCACCGGTCCGCGTCTCTGGTGCGGGCATGACTCGTACGGCACGGTCTGGTCCGTGAAGGCCCTGCCATTTTCCGGTTACGTGTCCCATCACTGGCGATGGGGAACCGGTCATAGGCCAGGGCGCGTGGCCGACCTCGTCATCAGTGCCGCCGGGCACGTGGGCGAGACTGTCTTCGTCATTCTGACCGCCGGAGGAGTCGTACTGGGTTACGTCATCTTCGGTCCCGTACTGCCGCTTGTTGGACACGTCGGTCATTTTCGTGGCCACCTCCCGATTGTGCTGGCACTTGCATTGTCGTTTCTGCCGTTGGTTATCCACCTGTTTGCCGTTGCCTCGTTGGCATACGGCATATCCGGTCGTGGAAAGGCCGATGAGGACGGACCTAGGGTGCATGCCGCCCTGTCCGGCATGCCGGGATGGCGGACGGTACGCGGTTTCCTGAAGTGGTGCCCCTTGGCCGCCTTGCTGTACGTGGCTTGGGCTTCATACTTCGTGACCCGACACCTCATCTTTGGAATCAGATGAATCTGTCTGGCCCGCCGGCCGGATATACCGCAAAAACCCGCCTCGTCGGCGGTTTTTTATTTCGTGCGTGCTGGACGAATACTTTTATTGTTCATTAAGGCAAAATTTGCTTGACGCGTTTTTGTCGTGCGCCGTATCATTCAAGCATAGTCTTCTCATCAATCCACAGGGTGGCAGCCCGCACAAACATCATCCATATGGCTGAAGTGAAACCAGCGGTCGAGTCGTTCGCCAAAATCAAGGTCATTGGCGTTGGCGGCTCCGGCGGCTCCGCGGTCAATCGCATGATCGCATCCAAGATCAAGGGCGTGGAATTCCTCGCCGCCAATACCGATGTGCAGGCGCTGCACAGCTCGCACGCCTCGGTGAAGATCCACCTC
>JAKAKZ010000013.1 GCA_021824285.1 bacterium | reverse complement strand
CATCCCCATGATACTCATCGGCATCGGGTCTTCTTTGCGATGATTGTTCCGGACCGGCCCGCGGGGCTTGCCGCACCGCTCGCGGACGTCACTCGCGGCTCCGGCCACAGCTTCCTCGGAACGGGCGACCTGACGCTGCCGGCCATGCTCGTGGCTTCCGCGGCGCGCGCCGGTTGGCTTGCCGCCTTGTCCGTGTCTCTTGGCGCGCTCCTGGGTCTTGTGGCCGTGAACCTGATTTTCCGGTCCCAGCGGGTCCGTCGGCCCATGCCGGCCCTGCCGCCCATCGCGCTCGGCGCCATTCTAGGGCATCTCGCGGCGCAATTGCTTCTTTAAGTAGCGGAGATACGGAGATCCGGAGACGCATGGCAGGCACCGCCTGAACTTCGCCTCTCCGCGTCTCCGCCTCTCCGAATCTCAAATATATGTTCAACATCATCCTGCTCGGTCCGCAAGGGGCCGGCAAAGGCACGCAGGCGGAGAAGCTCGCCGCCCAGCTCGAAATTCCGACCATTTCCGTCGGCAAGCTGTTCCGCATGGAAATGGACAAGGAGACTGGTCTCGGTCAGGCCATCGCCAAATACGTCAACGCCGGAGATCGCGTGCCGGCGGACATGGTCGACCAGGTGATGAGCGCCCGCCTGGCTGAAGAGGACACGGAAAAGGGCGTCATCCTGGACGGCTATCCGCGCACCAAGGACCAGATCGCCAATCTCGACAAGGTGATGGGCGATCTGGGACGCAACGTCACGCATGTCGTCTATCTGCGCGTGCCCGATGAGGTATCGCTCCGCCGCCTGTCCGGCCGCCGCGTCTGTTCGAACCCGAAGTGCGAAGAGAACTACCACGTGGACTTCAATCCGCCGAAGAAGGATCCGAACAAGTGCGACAAGTGCGGTTCGGACTTGATCCAGCGCTCGGACGACACGCCCGACGCCATCCGGCACCGCCTGGAGCTCTACCACCAGGACACCGAGCCGATCGTCGATTACTACCGCGCCAAGGGCCTGCTCCACGAAGTGGACGGGACCAAGGCCATCATGGACGTCTGGGCCGACATCCAGGGGATTTTCAGTTGATTTTATTCGAGAGATAAAGAGAGAAAGTTGGGAAGTCGTCGGTTGTCTCTCTCCGCTTCTTCACCAAAATGCCCGACCTTATCCTTATCGGTCCGCAGGGCGCCGGCAAAGGCACCCAGGCGGAGCTCATCGCGGGACGTTACGGTCTGGGCCGCTTTGCGCCCGGGGCCTATTACCGCGCTCAAGTGGAGGCCGGAACCGATTTGGGACTACAGGTGGCCGGATATCTCTCTAAGGGAGAGATCGTGCCGACAGAGCTGGCCGCGCAGGTCCTCAAGGCGCGGCTGGGCGAGCCGGACGCGGCCGGCGGGCTGGTCTATGACGGCTATCCGCGGGTCCGTGACCAGGCCGAGCTACTGGACCGGCTACTGACGGATGCCGGACGCGGCGTCACGCTCGCTTTGCATCTGGATATTTCCGAAGAGACCGCCCTGGTGCGGCTCGCCGGGCGGCTGACCTGCGCGAATCTGGCCTGCGGCGCTAATTTTCACCTGACTTTCTTGCCGCCGCTCGTCGCCGGCCGTTGCGACCGTTGCGGGTCCGCCGTGGAGAAGCGTGCGGACGACGAACCGGACGTGATCCGGCGCCGGCTGGAGATCTTCCGCCAGGAGACGGAGCCCTTGCTCGAAACCTACCGGACGCGCGGCGTTTTGCGCGTCATCGACGGGGAACCGCCGGTCCAGCAGGTCTTCCTGGCGATCCGGAACGTGGTCGAGAGCGCGACACTCGGGGCCGGGGCGCGGGAGCCGCGGAAGCGGTCCGTCGTTCCGATTGACTTTCCGCCGTCGGCGGCGTAAAAAGAAGGTCGGTTCATTGACCTTCTTGGGAGAACCTATGAGCGACATCGCAACGCGGCGCGTGCTCGTCGTCGGCATCACCGGCCTCAAAGCCGCCGGCAAGGACGAGATCAGCCGCTACCTCACGGAATTGGGTTTCGCCAACCGCAGCTGCGGCGACGAGATCCGCGCCCAGCTGAAGCGCGACGGCATCGCCACGCCGACCGTCGACCAGCAGATCGAGCTCGGCAACCGCGGCCGGTTGGACAACAACGACCTCGGCTACTGGGCCAAGCGCGTCGCCACGACGCTCCGCGCCATGAACCACGACCTCTGTTGCGTGAACGGTCTGCGCCATCCGGCGGAGCACGACGCGCTCAAGGCGGAGTTCGGCGACGGCTTCGTCCTCATCGGCGTCGTCGCGCCCACGTCCGTGCGCGCCACGCGGCTCCTGTCGCGCGGCCGGCCGGGAGACCCCAGGACCATCGAGGAGTTCCTGGCGCTCGACGACAAGGACCGCGGCATCGGTCAACCCTGGCATGGCCAGCAGGTGGACCGCACGCTGGCCTGCTGCCACTGGAGCCACATCCGCGACAACCAGGGCACGCTCGACGAGCTGCGCTCCTGGTTGGACGGGATTCTGGCCGAAAAGGGCTTCGTCAGATAAGCTCCGCCGCCCATCGTGGGCGGCCTTTTTATTTGGCGAAGTTTGGCGTAAAGTTGAGTTGCTGTATCTTAGAGAGAAAGAGAGAGAAAGGAACGGATAAAGAACACACTGATTCAGGTTATTATTCGTCTTCGGCGTCGTCTCTTTCTCGCTTTCTCTCTTTATCTCTTTATTTCTTTCTCTCTCATCAAATGATCATCCTCAAGACCGACGACGAGATCGACATCCTGCGCGAGGGCGGGCATATCCTGTCCGATATTTTGAAACACCTGATGAAGACGGTGAAGCCCGGCATGACCACGGGCGAGCTCGACCGCATCGCCGAGAAGATGATGCGCGATGCCGGCGGCGAGCCGTCCTTTAAGGGCTATAAGGTGCACGGTGCCCCGCCGTTCTCCACCTCCATCTGCGCCTGTCTGGATGACGAGGTGGTCCACGCCCCGGCCGATTCGTATCGTCAGATCAAGGACGGTCAGTTGCTGAAGATCGATCTGGGCATGCGCTACAAGGGACTGTGCACGGACATGGCCGCCACCGTGGCCGTCGGAAAAGTCGATGAGGTACTGCTCGAGCTTTCTCGCGTGACTCGCGAAGCCCTACTCATCGGCATCGGCAAGGCCCGCGAGGGCAATTGGATCAGCGATATCGGCAAGGCGGTAGACAAGCACGTGCGCCGCCACGGATTCACGACCGTGAAAGACCTGGTCGGACACGGCGTTGGTAAGAAGGTCCATGAGGATCCGCCCGTGCCCAACTATCACGACCGCTCTATCGAGCCGGTGAAGATCTCGCGGGGATTGGTCATCGCCATCGAGCCGATGGTCAATCTCGGCAAAGAAGACGTCTACACCAAGGAAGACGCCTGGACGATCGCCACCGCGGACGAGAGCCCGTCGGCGCACTGGGAAGCGACAATCGCCATCACGGCCGAAGGCACGGAGATCCTGACGCCGATACCGGAAATCGAGTGATTGGTGGAAAGTGACGGGTGTTTTGCATTGTCGCTCCATCAGCAGCAACTTGCCCCACCAGCCACCAGCCACCAGCCACCAGCCACTAGCCTCTAGCCACGCAATGCGCATTTTGGGCATCGACTACGGCACAAAACGGATCGGCCTGGCGGTCGGCGAAACCGACTCCGGGATGGCTTTTCCGTTGCGGACCTTGGCGAACGACGGCAACCTGGCGCGGGCCGTGTCGGAAGTGGCCGCTGCCGCCAAGTCCGAGGATTGCGCCGCTTTCGTCGTGGGCCTGCCGCTGGCCTTAAAGGGCGGTGACGCCGGCGAGACGGCTGCTCTGGCCAAGGCTTTTGCGGCCGCGCTCAAGAAGCTGACCGGCGCGGATGTGGCGCTCGAAGACGAACGGCTGACTACGGCGCTCGTCGAACGCATGCGTAAGGACGCCGGCATCGCGGCCAAGGATTTCGACCGCGATGCGGCCGCAGCGACGGTCATCCTAGAAAGTTACCTGGCGCGGCGGAGGAGCAGTGAGGCGGTGTAGTGGTTTAGGGGTGTAGAAGTGTAGTGGTGTGAAGCGTTCAATTCAAGACCCCTACACCTTTAAACCCCTACACCTCTAAACTTAAGCGATGCCCACTTGGCGTGACAAAGCGATCGTCCTTCGGCGGCGGACCCTACGCGACGCGGACCGCCATTTCACGCTGTTCACGGAACGGCGCGGCAAGGTCGTGCTCTTGGCCAAGGGCTCGCGGTCCGGCAAGAGCAAGATGGCGCCGCACCTGTCCAGTTTCGGCGTCGTGGAGGTGATGGGCGCGGAGGGGCGGCTCATCGACCGCCTAGCCGGGGCGTCCCTCGTGCATTCTTGGCCAGGCGTCTTTGCGTCGCTCCAGAAGATGGCCGTGGCGCAGTCGTTCCTGCTGACCGTCGATGCGCTGACCAAGCGCGACCTGCCGGATCAGCGCATTTTTCAGCTGCTCACGGAATTCCTGGACGCGCTTGATGGTTCTGCCGAGAGACGGGAAGGGGAGCGGACGCTGCTGTTCGATGCGGCCGTGCTGAAATTGCTGGCGCTTTTGGGCCACGCGCTGGAGCTCGACGCCTGCGTGCGCTGCCGCCGGCCGCCCGCGCCGCGCGGCAATGCCCTGAACCTCATCGGCGGCGGTCTGGAGTGTCCGTTGTGCCGTGATCCGGCGGCCATGGACCTGCCGCTGTCCACGGTCGAGGCCCTACGCGGTCTGCGCGCCCGGCCGTTCGCCGCGACTGCGGTTGCCGACTTGGCAGCCGTACGCCCCGAACTCCAGCTCATCACGGACTTGGCGCTGACGGTCCAGGCCGAAGCGCGTCTGCCGGCGATGAAGTATCTGCGCTCGTTGACGAGGTGAACTCGGGGTCAGACCCCACTCGTGAAACGCAAAAAAACCGCCCGAACCGGGCGGTTTTGAAGTCTAGGGTGTGCGGTAGCGGATGACGCGCCAGACGTGCTGGACGCCGCCCTCCCGTCCGACCTTCAGGATGATTGAGCCGGCGCTTGATTCGTCCGGCTGTTCGTCCGCCCGGAAAGCGCCGGACGGAAACGCCCGCTGCAGCAGACCGATGGCTTGGGGGACGGGCATGACCTGGCCGTTCAGTTCCCGAGCCGCCTGCAGGACCGTTGCCGGCAGCGGTACCACCGCGCCGCCGAAGCCCGGATGCGGGTCATAGAACAGCTTGGCCGGCTTGCCGTCTACTGTCGCGACCATGGTCTGTACCTCCGAAAGAGAGCTGGTGCCATTCAAGCAGAATCCGCCTCAAAAGTCCATCCCGGACCACTTCCGCCACCGGTCTCAATCCTTGCGTAAAACGCCTTATTTTGCCACTATAAAGCAGAAATTGACCCTAGGAGTTTGGAGTGTGAAGCGTGAAGTCTGAAGTTATTGATTCATCTCCGACGCCCCACGCATCCAACTCCACACTTCACGCCAATAACGTATGCCCATCTCCATCTCCGAAGCCCCGAAGCACATCGGCCAGGAAGTCGAAATCCGCGGCTGGTGCTTTAACGTCCGTTCGTCCGGCTCCATCGCCTTCCTCCAGCTCCGCGACGGCTCGGGCCGCATCCAGGGCGTGGTCGTGAAGAACGACGTGACGGTCGGGGACTGGGATGCCGCCAAAGCGCTCACTATCGAGTCTTCGGTCATCGTCACGGGCATGGTGCGCGAGGACAAGCGCTCACCCTCCGGCGTGGAACTGACCGTGAAGACCGTCGAACCAGTCGCCATCGCCGCGGAATTCCCCATCGGCAAGAAGGAGCACGGCACGGACTTCCTGATGGACCAGCGCCACCTCTGGCTGCGCTCCAGCCGCCAGGAGGCCATCCTGCGCGTGCGCGACGAGATTGAATTTTCTTTCCGCGAGTTCATGCGCCTGCGCGGTTTCATCCTAGCCGACTCGCCGGTCTTCACCCCGAACGCCTGCGAAGGAACATCCGATCTCTTCGAGGTGAAGTATTTCGACGATAAGGCCTATCTCACCCAGTCCGGTCAGCTCTACCAGGAGGCGACCTCTTCCGCGCTCGGTAAGACCTACTGCTTCGGCCCGACCTTCCGCTCCGAGAAGTCCAAGACCCGCCGCCACCTGACCGAGTTCTGGATGCTCGAGGCCGAGGCATCGTTCATGGATTTCCAGGACAACATGCAGCTGCAGGAGGACCTGGTCGTGCACACCGTGAAGCGCGTGCTCGAGAACCGCGCCGCGGATCTGAAGATCCTGGAGCGCGACACCAAGCCCCTCGAGACCGTGGCCCAGGGCGGCTTCCCGCGCCTGTCGTACTCCGACGCCGTGGCCAAACTGCAGACGCTGGGTTCGGACATCAAGTACGGTGACGACCTCGGCGCGGACGACGAGACCATCCTGACCCAGCAGTACGACAAGCCAATCTTCGTCCACCACTATCCGGTCGAGGTGAAAGCCTTCTACATGAAGCCGGATCCGGCCGACCCGAAGCACGTGCTGAACGACGACATGCTCGCGCCGGAAGGCTACGGTGAGGTCATCGGCGGCTCCCAGCGCATCGACGACCTGAAGCTCCTCGAGGAACGCATCGCCCAGCACAAGCTCCCGAAGGAGGCCTTCGAGTGGTATCTCGACCTGCGCCGCTACGGCTCGGTCCCGCACTCTGGCTTCGGCATCGGCCTCGAGCGCACCGTGGCCTGGATCTGCAAACTTCCGCACGTGCGCGAAACCATCCCGTTCCCGCGGATGTTGAGCCGGTTGAACCCGTAGTTTAGAGACGCGGAGACGCGTAGATGCGGAGACTCCTCTCAATTATCGTTGGGACCGCCCATTATTTTTTGTCATTGCGAGGAGCGGAGCCGCAGCGCAGCGACGAAGCAATCCCGTACAAGTAAGGGCGGGATTTCTTCGTCGCCCTCCGGGACTCCTCGCAATGACAAATAAGTAAGCGTCCATCCTCTCTCTCAAAACTTGCCTAAATCAAGCAAATAAGATACCGTCCAACCATAAAGGCCCTGACGCTGCTGACACAGCTGAGCCGAGAGAAGAACCCCGCAAGGGGAGTAGACCTCTCCGGACGTGCCCGTTACCGCACGACAATAGGCCCGCACCAGACGGTGCAGGCGAAGTAAGGTGGCACCGCGAACCCCCTCGCCCTTACGGAAGAAGCAATGCCCGCATTGCCTTATCCGTGGGGGCGATTGTTTTTAAGGGTCTGGGCGATATTTGCCCCAAGACCGACACCTCCACATATGAAGCGCGAATTCATCGCCGACATCGTGCCGAAGGTCGGCCAGGAAACGACCGTCGCCGGCTGGGTGCACGCCCGCCGCGACATGGGCAAACTTATTTTCATCGATCTGCGCGACCGCACCGGCATCCTGCAGGTCGTCTTCCTGCCCTCCGACAAGGAACTTTTGGCGCAGGCGAGCCAGCTGCGGCCGGAGTTCTGCGTGTCCATCAAGGGTCAGGTCAACACCCGGCCGGAGAAGCTCAAGAATCCCAAGATGCTCACGGGCAGCATCGAACTTCTGGCGCAGAAGCTCGAGATCCTCAATGAGGCCAAGACGCCGCCTTTTGAGATCGACAAGGACACCATGCCCGTGAACGAGGAATTACGCCTCAAATACCGCTATCTCGACCTGCGGAGCGAGCGCATGCGCCGCAACGTGGAGCTGCGCGATGCGGTCACCGGCTCGTTCCGCGACTGGCTGCGCCACCGCCGCTTCCTTGAGATCGAGACGCCCATCCTGACCAAGGGTACGCCGGAAGGCTCGCGCGAGTACATCGTCCCGTCGCGCATCCATCCAGGCAAGTTCTATGTCCTGCCGCAGTCGCCCCAGCAGTTCAAGCAGCTCTTGATGGTCGCGGGCATGGAGCGCTACTTCCAGGTGGCCCGCTGCTTCCGCGACGAGGATCAGCGCGGCGACCGCCAGCCGGAGTTCACCCAGCTGGACATGGAGATGTCCTTCATCGACCAGGAGGAAGAGGTGATGCAGCTCGTCGAGGCGATGCTCATCGCGGCGGTGGAGGCCACCGCGCCGCACAAGAAGATCCTGCAGAAGCCGTTCCCGCGCCTCTCCTACGCCGAGGCCATGGCCAAGTACGGCAACGACAAGCCGGACCTGCGTGTCCACAAGGACGACCCCGACGAGCTGGCGTTCTGCTGGATTATCGACTTCCCGCTGTTCGAGCACTCGGACACCGAAGGCCGCCTTGTCTCCGCGCATCACCCGTTCACTTCGCCGAAGGACGAGGACCGCGAACTGCTCTCGGTCGATCCGGGCAAGGTCCGCGCCAAGGCCTATGACGTCGTGCTGAACGGCTACGAGATCGGCGGCGGCAGCATCCGTATCCATAAGCGCGAACTGCAGAACCGCATCTTCGAGATTCTGGGCCTCTCGGCCGAGGAGATTCAGACGCGTTTTGGCCATATGTTGGAGGCCTTTGAGTTCGGCGCCCCGCCGCACGCCGGCCTCGCCGTCGGCCTCGACCGCCTGGTCATGATCCTCGCCAACGAGCCCAACATCCGCGAAATCATCACCTTCCCGAAGACTGGCGACGCCCGCGACCCGATGATGGGCGCTCCGTCCGACCTCCCGCGCAGTCAGCTGGCGGAGGCGAATATACAGTCGTTGGCGTGAGTGGTTGGTGATTAGTGGCCAGTGATTGGTGAGCGGGGAGTGGGAAGGTGGAGGAGTGGGAAAGTGCCGCCTCTTTCTGTCATTGCGAGGAGGTCCGCAGACCGACGAAGCAATCTCAGCCCACGAGTTACCCAAAGCAGACAGCAAACTGCGCCTCCGGCGCAGTTTTGGCATTTGTCGTTACAATCCAGCCGTCCCCTAATAACACCACCACCCCGGACCGCGAGCCGGGGTCCAGCGACCACCATAATTCCAGCGCAAATCCTTGACTGTCCCCAATCAGGATTACTAATATATTCATTTCTTAATTTGGCTTAAAATCAGCGCTCGTCAGCGCTGATTTTAAATCCCTGGATTTACCCTCAACCCAGCCCAAAATACCACCCAACACTTCTCCACACCTTGCGAATGACTTTTCGGCCTTATTTGTTATCATGACCTCGTGGCGACAACGCCGTTTTTGTGCTTATTTATCTTGCGGGTGCGAGCCAGGAGCTTCACGCCGCACGGGCCAATTAACGAAAAGCTTGCGGCCCCAAGCTCTAAGCCCCACCACGTATGTCCGCGAACAAAAAGATCGTGGTCCATCTCGGTAAGAACAAGGTCAAATTCGAGCTGGTGCCGCACAAGACCGTCTACACGGCCTACGACCTGGCGCAGACCTTGGGCGAGAAACTCGACAAGATCGCCAAGACCCTGCTTGTAAGCGTCGAGATTCCGACCGTCAAGAAGTCCAGAAAGGAGCGGCAGACCTATCTCGTTGTCGTGCCCGCGACCTACTATGTCGATCTGGAGAAGGTCCGTAAGGCCGTGAAGGCGACGAAGGCCGAGCTCGCGCCGGAGAAGGTGATGTCTAAGCTCGGGCTCGTCCCGGGTGCGCTCTCGCCATTTGGCAGCATCCGCGGCCTGGGCGTGGTGCTCGACAAGAGCCTCCTCAAGACTAAGGACGCGCTCGTCGGCGCGGAGAGCTTCACCGAACACCTGCGCATGAAAGTGAAGGACCTCGTGAAGCTGGAATCGCCGGTGCTCGGCAACGTCGGCAAGAAGGCCGGGCTTAAGACGCAGAAGCCGGCCAAGCGCGCCAAGGGCAAGGTCCGTCCGACCAAGCTCGCGAAGCCAGCCAAGAAGGCGAAGAAGGGGAAGAAATAGCCTTGAAAGCGTGAAGGGTGGAGTGGGGAGCGTGGAGCGGTGAATAGACCTCGACCACCACTTCAAACTTCACGCTTCCAACTCCACACTCGCAATGTCCTACTCCGTCAAACTCGCCCAATTCGAAGGGCCGCTGGATCTCCTGCTCGAAATCATCGAACAGGAGAAGTTGGACATCTCGCAGGTCGCCTTGGCGCAGGTGACGGAGAACTACCTGCGCCACCTGGAGGCGAATCCGCAGATTCCGCTTGAAGAGATGGTGGACTTCCTGGTCGTCGCCTCCAAGCTGCTCTTCCTCAAATCGCGCATCCTCCTGCCGTTCCTGAATCAGGCCGTGGATGAGGATGAGCAGTCGCTCGAGTCGCAGCTGCGCATCTACAAGGAGTACCTGGACGCCTCCAAGGTTATCGAGGCGCTTATCGGCAAGCGCCGCTTCCTGTACGTGCACGAGAAGCTGCCGAAAGTGGATGTGGGTTTCGCTCCGCCGGAAGCCTTCGGCAGCGACGACATGATCGCGTTCATGAACGCGCTCATCAAGCGGCTTGAGCCGCTCGTGCATGTACCGAAGGCCATCGTCGAAAAGACCGTCTCCATCCACGAGAAGATCCAGGAGATCCGCACGCTCATCGGTTCGGCCGGCACCGCCAGCTTCCGCCACGTGCTCCTTACCGCCCGCAACCGCACCGAAGTCATCGTCACTTTCCTGGCGCTGCTGGAGCTCGTCAAACAGCGCACGGTTGCCGTGAAGCAGGACGGCCAGTTCCAGGACATCATGCTGGAGAAAGCCGTGGAAGTAGCCGCGTAGCGGCCCAATGGGCCACGGCCAATAATCTTTCACCAATACCGGATCTGGTCGAAGGTTCGAAAATCGAAAAGTCGAAAGGCCCGATCGCCTCGACCTTTCGACCCTTCGACTCTTCCACCCGCCGCACCTCTCCACCCACCCTCACACTCTTCGACCCCCCAACCCTCACCCCCCCCGATATGCTGACTGCTCAAATCGAAAGCATCCTATTCGTCGCCAACCGACCGCTCTCCTTCAAGAAACTGGCGGAGATCTGCGGCGTGCGCCGCGAGGAGGTCGCCGCTGCCGTGGCCGAGATGTGCGAGATCTACAACAAGGAGGGACGCGGCGTCCGCATTCTGCATCAGGGCGAGGACGTGCAGATGTCGTCTTCGCCGGAATCGTCCAAGATCGTGCAGGATTTTCTCAAGGACGAGACCACGGGCGAGCTGACCAAACCCTCGCTCGAGACGCTCACCATCGTGGCCTACCGCGGTCCGATTACCAAGCCGGAGCTGGAGCAGATCCGCGGCGTGAACTGCAGCCTCATCCTGCGCAACCTGATGATGCGCGGCCTTGTCGAGGCCATCGGGGAACACGGCCGGCCGGATACCAAGTACCGCGTTTCCATGGATTTCCTGCGCTTTCTGGGCGTCGCCGGCGTGGAGGAGCTGCCTGATTACGAGAAACTCCGCTCGCACGAGAACGTCGTCCGCGTGCTGGAGATGGGCCAGAAGAAAGAGGAGGCGCCTGCCGAGGCCGCTGCGGCCGAGGGCGGAGCTCCCGAAACCGCATCCGCATAACCATGTTTTCCTGGTTACTGTCAGTCGTATTGTCCCTGCTTCTCGCACCGGCGAATGCCGCACCGCAGGGTTATCAGCCGCCCCCGCCGCCGGCGCAGTCTTCTTTGCCGCTCGCGACCGCCAAACCCGCGCCGCTTCCCGTGCGTAAGGATGCGGACCGTCTCGGCGTGGATACGCTGTCGCAGTCCGCGGCCGTCGTAGATTGGCGCAGCGGTATCCTGCTCTTCGGCAAGAACGAGAATCAGCCGCAGCCCATCGCCTCAATCACCAAGCTCGTGACTGCGCTTGTAGTCCTGGATCTGGGTCTGGATCAGAGCAAGACCGTCCAGGTGCTGGACGCGGATACGCGCCCAGGCGGCATACCGTACATCGCCCCGGGAGACACCGTGACCGTTTCCGACCTGCTGCATATCAGCCTGATCGCGTCCGGCAACAATGCGACCGCGGCCCTGGCTCGGGCGACCGGGCTTTCCGAAGAGGCGTTTGCCGGCAAGATGAACACCCTAGCCGCGCGGATCGGCATGACCGATGCCCATTTTGTCGAGCCCACTGGATTGGATTCTGGCGATCAGGCTTCGGCCCGCGACGTAGCCGCGCTCATCCGGGCCGCGCTCTCGTCGGAGGTCATTCGCGGCATCGTGACGCGGCAGTCGTTCACCTACACGACCGTCGAGGGGAGGCAGCGCACGGTCCGGTCCACTGACGAGCTGCTGGGCACGTTCCTGTCGAAACCGCCGTATCTGTTTCTGGGCGGCAAGACCGGCTTCATTGATGAGGCCGGGTATTGTTTCGCGGCTGCGGCACAGGATGGGGCGGGCGACAAGATCATCGCCGTGGCGCTCGGCGCCCCCACGGCCGAGGCGCGGTTTTCGGACGTGAAAGCACTGCTATTTTGGGCCTTTGACGCGTTTAGGTGGCCGGCGGAATAGATTGGCGAATTCCGGTTTCATCTACTAAAAACGCCCCAGTAAACTGGGGTGTCTTTGGTTGCGGGCCCCTCCGCTCGCGAGCGGAGGGGCGGGGCTGGGACCCCTCCTCCCTCGGCCGCGCTCGAAAAGCACATTTGCGCGGCCTCATCCGGAGCCGGCCGCGTCTCGGCGGTCCGGTTCGCGAATAATCTGAAGCGCTCACCGGACCCCGGGCGGCCGATGCCGCCCGTCGGACGCTCGCCAGCTCGCGGCCGACCCATGCCAGGCACGTCCTCGGATACCCTTCTCGTCCCAGCCGGACAGTCAACAAAAAACCCCCACTTGGCGTGGGGATTTTTTGTTGGTTGCGGGGCTGGGACTCCTCCTCCCTCGGCCGCGCTCGAAAAGCACATTTGCGCGGCCTCATCCGGAGCCGGCCGCGTCTCGCCGTGCCATGCCAGGCACGGCTCGCCGTCGGCTTCGAGTCCCAGTTTCATCTACTAAAAACACCCCAGTAAACTGGGGTGTCTTTGGTTGCGGGGCTGGGACTCGAACCCAGGACCTCGTGGTTATGAGCCACGCGAGCTTCCAGCTGCTCCACCCCGCGATATTGGCTTTTTTCAGCGATTTTTGACGTGCCACTACGATACACCCGTTGGGGGTGGGGAGTCAAGGGGAGGACGTCGTGGATGGGGCGTGGAGTCCGGAGTCTGCAGTCTGAAGGCCGGAGCAAAAGGAAAACCGCTTCTCGGCGCGATTTTGACCCCTGATTATCCGCACAGCTCCAAAACCACAAACCCGGGCCCCAGCCCCCGGTCACCGCCCTAGTGTCCTATCCAGTACATGCCGTTCTCCGGGATGGAGACGGTGAAGGTCGTGCCTTTGCCTTCTTCGGAGTTGAACCAGATGCGGCAGCCGGCGCGTGTCAGCATTTCGCGCAGCACATGCAGTCCGGCGCCGACACCGTCGATCGAACGGACGTTGGCGGCCCTGAAAAACTTGCCGAATATCTGCGGTTGGTCCTCCTTGGGAATGCCCATGCCGGTGTCGGCTACGCCTATTTGGACGTTGCCGTCCTGTTTTTTGACAGTCACGGCAATGCGGCCCCCTTGCGGCGTGTATTTGATGGCGTTCGAAAGCAGGTTGTCGAAGACGGCCTTGGTCAGCTTGCGGTCCAACTGCATGATCGGCAGCCTCGCGTCATAGTCGCGGCTCACGGTCAGGTTTTTTGCGTTGATGGCCGCCTCATGCTCCTTGACGGTCGCGTCGGAAATCTCCGTGAGGTCGAGCGGTTCCGGCATGATGACGATCGCGCCGAAGTCCACGCGGAAAACAGAGAGCAGGGAGTCGGCCAGTTCGATAGAACGGTCGTTGGCCTGGTCGATTTTCTTGAGGTAATCGGTCTGCTCCTGGTCTAGGCTTTTGCCCCAGCGGCTGAAATACAGGTCGATATAGCCCTTGATGCGCGCCGCCGGTCCGCGGAGCTCGTGCGTGACGATGGACACGAGGTCGTGCTTGGCGCGTTCGATCTCCTTGTCCGAGCTGACGTCGCGGAAGGCGACGATGACCCCGATGATCATCCCGTCCGGATCGGTGATCGGTGCGACGCTGTGCCAGACCGGCAGTTCACGCCCGTCCCGCGTCATGATAAGGGTGCCGTCGCCCATGTCGCGGATGCGTCCGTCGAGCATCGTGTCCGCGATGTCCACGACGCATTCCTCCTTGTCGGACGCGCGGACGAACTTGACCGTATTGCGGAATGGCCGGCCGATGGCTTCGCGCTCCTTCCATCCCGTGATGTGGGTCGCTGCGCGGTTCCAGAGGATGATGTTCCACTCCTTATCGATGGCGATTACGCCGTCGCCCACGTTCGACAGCATTGTCGCGAGCTTCTCCTTTTCGCGGATCAGCGCCTCGTCTGCCTGCTGGAGTTCGGCGGTGCGTTGGGCGACCCGCTGCTCCAGTTCGTCGTTGGCCTTGCGGATGTCGTTCTCCGCGCGCTCCAGTTCGTCATACGGTTCAGAAATGCTGTCGCTGAAGACCGCGCCGAACAGGAACAGCATGGACGCGCTCTTGAACAGGTGCCCCAGAAGGTTATAGACGTCGTAGGCGTTTTTGTAGGCGGTGAAGGCGAATTCTCCGGCGATGAAAAACACCAGGCCGGTGAGGATAAAACGTTCGTTGCGGCGGCGCAGGACTGCGGGGCGCGTCAGCAGGGCGGCCATGCCGAGGAGCGCAATTACCATGACGGCGTATTCAGCGACGATTTTGGCCGTCGTCAGGCCGGTTCCGGGGACGAAGTAGACCGGCAGGATGCCGTGGAAATAGGTGATGACGATGAACAGCGCACCGACGGCGGCGGCGACCAGCGCGAGCAGGACGGTCTGCGGACGGCGGTAGGCGATCTTCTCCGGAATCGTCCAACCCATGGAGGTGACGAGCGCCTGCACCATGCGCGCCGGCAGCCAATAGTCGATCGCTTTGTCCACATCGTTGGACGAGAAGAAGCCCGGCATGCCGAGGAACGACAGCGCGTGGAATGTGTCCATGATGGCCACGAACAGGAAAGCGCAGCTGACGACCAGAACGCGAAAGTTGCGGTTTTTGGAATAGGAGTAGAAGCCGACGAAAAAGATCGCACCGGACAGGATGATGCTGGAAAGTTCGATCAGGTTGTGGAAGGTCAGGTAGCTGGCTGCGGAGAACGGCTGTCCGCTCATCAGCACGTCGTTCGCGTACTTGGCCACCACCAGGGCCAGGGCGGCGATAATGGCCGGAAAGCCGCCGTGGACCAAAACGGCGGTCTGCGGATCAAGCCGGGCAACGCCCTTTCCGTTGCCGTTTTTCGGAAGTGTCTGGTCCATATGCGTGACGCCGGCCTTTTCGCCACCGTTACGGATAAATGCTTGAGGGAATATTACATATTATACCATTATTCGGCCATAACGACCCGGCTTCAGCCGGTACGTTTCGCGCGGCTGAAGCCGGGTCGCAGACGAAAAAGAGACCGGCTATCCTGGCCAGTCTCTTTTCTTGGTAGCGAGGGCGGGGATCCCGCTCACCCGCGCTCTCTCGGTGCAGTCGCCCTCGCTCGCGCTCCTTCGCGGCCCGGGTTCCTCGGACGTGCCATACTAGGCACGCCCTCGGATACCCTTCGATCTCCGCACAATATCAAAAAATGACGTCACGACCCTTCGGGTCATGCCGTCATTTTTGGTAGCGAGGGCGGGGATCGAACCCGCGACCCAAGGCTTATGAGTCCTTTGCTCTACCACTGAGCTACCTCGCCATATGATTGTTGTTGGTGCCGATTTCTTTTGTCCTTTGCTCTACGCCGGTTTTCGCCGAAGGCGAAAGATTGGAGAGGGCGGCTTCGGCCGCCACCGCTCGGCGCAAGCCGCAGTATCGGGCGACGCGAACGTTAGCGAGCGTCTGACCGGCGGCTTACCACTGCCCCGCCACTTATCTCTACTTCAGAGAAGGCGGGGTCCCGCCAGCGGCGGGAAGCTACCTCGCCGCGCGATTGTTCGTCGTTGTTTGCGCTGTAATAGGTTAGCATGACATGTCTACTCGGGCAAGGGTCTGGAGAACCAAAATCCGCCGGTGGACCGGCGGATCCGATTGTGACCTTAGGCCGGCTGGGGAATCGCGATGCGGGTCTTTTCGATCTTGATCTCCTTGATCAGCGTCCCGATGCGGTTGGTGTGGCAGTCACTGCAGACGACCATGCGCATGGGCTGGCCGTTATCCCAGTCGACGGAAACCAGGTAGCAGGTTTCGCCGTGCGCGAACTCATAGAGTCGGCGGTGGAGGCGGGACTGGCAGAACCTGATCTCATCAGCGTTGTGCTTCTTTTTCCGCATAATCTAGCAAAAATTTCGTGATTTCCCCCTCGATATGGCCACCTTAACACAGGAGCTTATTTTAATCAAGGGGCTAGTAGGAGTGTGGAGCGGGAAGTTGGCAGTGTGAAGTTGGTGGAATAAACTTAGCTAATTTAAGGCTAAAATAACTCCACCCTCCCCACTCCACCCTCCTCTCTTTTCACCGCATAACCTTGCCCCAACCCCTTCTTGATGCTAATCTCAAGCAAGATATGTTTCTCGCAGTCCATGCCGCCGTCGGCGCCGTCGCCGGCAACGCCGTGAATAACCCGCTAGCCGCCTTCACGCTCGGGTTCATTTCGCATTTTTTCACGGACATGGTGCCGCACGGCGACGAGGGGATGTACCAGGGGTACAAATCCGGCAGCAAGGTAGTTCGGGCCCTGCTTTACGTCGGAATGGACGCGCTCGCGACCGTGGTGCTGATTGTTCTGATTTTCCTGAAGCAGGATTTCTTTTCCACGGCCAACGTGGCTCTGGGCATCATCGGCGGAGTACTGCCTGATCTCCTAGTCGGCATCGCCGAGGTCATGAAGCCGAAGGGCCGGCGCTGGCTGTACCGCAAGTTCGACGATTTCCGCTGCTTCCACATGCGCAACCACCACTTTTTCATCGGCCATTTTCGCCGCGGCCAGAAGGACATCCCGCTGAAGTACGGGCTGATGTTGCAGGCGACGGCGCTCGCTATCCTGATGAAGGTGATTTTCTGAGCGAATCTCGGCGGTCGGCAGGCGGGGTAGACCATTAGCGGAAAAAAGAATCGAGGGTCCGGACAGGCCGGGCTTTTTTGTTATGGTCGGGCCGCCACCAAGCCCGCCGTGCCGCGCGCTTGCCCTTTTCCGCCGATTGGTGAAGGATAGGTGACAGCACATTCAACTTCCACGATTTGGGGCATGAAATGGGCCTATTCCGCAAGGTCTTGCGAGTTTTGGGTGCGGCCGCCCTGCTGGTGCTGCACTTCGGCTTGGGCGGCGTGGCCTTTGCGGCCGTGAAGGCACTGCATTGGTGGGCGCTGCCGGGGCTCTTCGGGTTCGAGATGATGGTCGTCGGGGCGGTGTTCGTCCTGCTGATTCCGCCGAGCAAAAAGCTGGCGTTTTCCGAATGGGCCCCCTGGCTCCGTAACATGGTCTCGCCGGACAGCAAGCGGATGCAGAACGCTTTCTGGCAGCGAGTCAGACAGGCAGGGCCGTTCGCTCTGGCCTTCGCGGCCATGATGCTCGGCGGCGGATTGTTCGCGGGCGTGATGCTCCGGTTCCTGGCCGTTTCCGAACAGCGGGCCTGGAGCATCGCCTTCTTCACCGCCATCATCGCCTCCGTGCTGAAGATCTTTCTCTACCTCGGCCTGTGGGGGGCGATCGCCGCCGCTCTGCACATGGTGTCCTGACAGATAGACCCCGCTTGGGGTCTTTTTTACATCGAAAGACCGGCCTTTCAGCCGGTCTTTCGATGGTGCCCAGGGAGGGACTTGGCCCTCGCTCCGACTCGGGCGCCTGGACGCTGCGCACCGATAAGGGCTCGGCGCTGCGAGTTTCGCGCCTCGACCATATCTCTCGCGCCCGTTCAAGTCCCTTCATCTCTTTATATCGAAAGACCGGCCTTTCAGCCGGTCTTTCGATGGTGCCCAGGGAGGGACTTGGCCCTCGCTCCGACTCGGGCGCCGGAGCGCTGCGCACCGGACGCTCGATGTCTCGCGTCCTCTCGCGCTCGTTCAAGTCCCTTCAAGTCTTTATATCGAAAGACCGGCCTTTCAGCCGGTCTTTCGATGGTGCCCAGGGAGGGACTTGAACCCTCATGGGATTGCTCCCGCACGATTTTGAGTCGTGTGCGTCTGCCATTTCGCCACCCGGGCTTGTTGGTCAGAGAGAAAGAGAGATAGAGATAAAGAGATAAAGCTTTTTCACCGCTCTTTTTCTCTCCTTCTCTTTCTCTCTCAATTCCGCCTTATTTTAGCCTGGCGATTCCTTCAACTACAGGCCCAATCCTATATCGCCGAAACCATATTGTCAAAAATCCCCAAGCTGCGGTAAAGTGATTCAGTCATATGGCCTACATCATCGCGGTCGCCAACCAAAAAGGCGGAGTCGGTAAGACCACCACAACGGTCAACCTGGCCTCCTATCTGGCCAGCAAGGGCCGCTTCGTCCTGCTCATCGACCTCGATCCTCAGGCTAACGCCACGTCTGGCCTTGGCATCGATCACCGCCAACTGGAGAGGGGACTTTACGATGCCGTAACGGGCCAGGTGGCCTTCCGCGATATCGTCGTGCCGTCGAACGTCGACCACCTGAAAGTGGCTCCGGCCACCGCCGCCCTGGCGGGTGCCGCCGTCGAGCTCGTCAACGTCGAGCGCCGCGAGTTCCGGCTTGCCGATGTCCTGCTGGAAGTCCGCAACGATTACGATTACGTCATCATCGACTGCCCGCCGTCCCTGGGACTCCTCACCATCAACGGCCTCGTCGCCGCGGATCGCGTTCTCATTCCGGTGCAGGCCGAGTACTACGCCCTCGAAGGTTTGAGCCAGCTCATCTCCACCATCGACCTGGTCAAGGAACACCTGAAGCCGGAGATCGAGATTTTGGGCGCGGTGCTGACCATGTTCGACAAGCGCAACAAGCTGGCCAACGACGTGCTGCTGGAGCTGCAGAAATTCTTCCCGAACAAGATTTTCGGTTCGGTCGTGCCGCGGACGGTCCGTCTCGCGGAGGCGCCGAGTTTCGGCAAACCAATCATGCATTACGATCCGTGGTCTCAAGGTGCCCGAGCTTACGAGAAGCTCGCGCTCGAGGTGATGGATCTTGAGAAGACCATCTGATATGGCCCAGAAGTCCATCGGCCTCGGCAGGGGCCTCGGCTCCCTTATCCCGCAGAAACCAGTCGCCCAGCCGGCCTCTTCCGCCGCGCCCGCGCCGTCCGCCCTGCAGACGGTGGCCGCCGTCATGCCGGCTCCGGCCGAAGAGCAGGGCAGCCGCGTGCTCAAGGTCCGCGTGACGGAGATCATCGCCAACACCGACCAGCCGCGTCTCACCTTCGGCCACCAGGAACTTGAGGACCTGATGAACTCCATCAAGGAGCACGGTATCCTCCAGCCGCTTACGGTCACGCCGCGCGCGTCCGGCGGCTATGAGCTTATCGCCGGCGAGCGCCGCCTGCGCGCCGCCAAGATGGTCGGCCTGGAGCGCGTACCGGTCATCGTCCGTGAGACCCCGAACAACGAGAAGCTCATCCTGGCGCTCATCGAGAACATCCAGCGCGAGGACCTGAACGCCATGGAAGAGGCCAACGGCTACCGCCGCCTGATGGACGAGTTCGGGCTGACCCAGGAGGACGTGTCCAAGAAGGTCGGCAAGGCGCGCTCGACCGTGGCCAATTGCGTTCGTCTCTTGGACCTGCCGCAGGAGATCAAGGACGCCATCGCCGCCGGCGTGATCGCGGCCGGCAGTGCCCGCGCCATCCTAGCCCTCAAGGACGACGAGAGCCGCCTGAAGTTCTTCCGCAAGCTCATGGGCGAGCGCTTCAGCGTCCGGCAGATCGAGCGTCAGACCCGCAAGGCCGCCGGCGGCGGTCGCCGCGATCCGGCCGTGCTCGCCGCGGAAGAGGAGCTGCGCGACAAGTACGGCGTGAAGACGGAGATCAAGATGCGCCAGGGACAGGGGAGCGTCAGCTTCATGTTCAATTCCGAGGAGGAGTACGAGGCGCTCGTGGACAGTCTCCGCTGAGCCGACAAGCGAAAAACCGGCCGAGAGGCCGGTTTTTTGGTTCGTGCGTGGAAGAGAACCTCAGCGTCTGGCGATCTTGATGACCCGCAGCGCGGACTTCGTGAGACGCGGCAGGGCGAGCAGGCGGCGGGTGCTGTCATACTGCATGCCGCCGACGATTTCCGGCTCGCGCGGAATCTTGCCGAGCAGGAGACCGATGTCGCCAGTCACCGCATCCTCGCCGCTGACCCAGGACCGGACGAAAAGCAGGACCTGGTCGCGGAAGGGGGAAAGGGGCTTGAGGTTTTCGTAGCCCACGCGGGATTCCTCGAACGCGGCGAGCAGAAGCTCCGCCCAGCTGACCTCGCCGCCGGCCTGGAGATCCCGCAGCTGCCGCGTCGCGAATTTCCGCCAGCCGTCGCCGCGGAACTGGCCGAAGCGGCGCTTCCAGGAATCAGGCGCGGCGAATGCCGCCGTGAGGGCCGTTTTCCGGCTGTGCGCCGTCGGCGTGTGGAGATGCGCCATCAGGCACCCCAGATAGAACTGGATCTCCAGGTCTTCGCGCCGCGCCCGCGCCGCATCGGTCATGCCGTCGCTCATTCGCCGTTTCCTTGTCTCGATAAAGGACTGGGATTTTTTTACCTTATGGGCGCGGTAGCGTCAAACGGCAGTCATCAGGCGGGATTGTATCGGTAACGGGAAACAGCGCCTACCGGCGCTATTTCCATCGCGTGCTTTTGGCGGCGTTACTTAGACTGCCTCTTCCTGGCGGTCGGCTTTGCGGCGGCCTGTCCCTCTTCGGCCGCGATGTCTTTCATCCAGGAGGACAGTTTGGACCTGGCCCCGGCGCGGATGTGGTTGCGGGCCGTACCGGTCTTCACGAAGGAGATCCAGTCGGGATTCGGGCTTTTGCGGTTCTTGTCGCAGATGATCTCGCAGACGTCGCCGGAGGAGAGCGCGGCGTCGAGCGCGACGATATGGTCGTTGATGCGCGCACCGGTGCAGGTGTTGCCGATTTGCGTGTGGATGGCGTAGGCGAAATCCACCGGCGTCGCGCCCTCCGGCAGGTCGATGACGTCGCCCTGCGGCGTGAACACGAAGATGCGGTTCTGGAAGACGTCAATCTTCAGCGAATCCAGCGAGTCCAGGTAGTCGTCTACGGATTTGATGCGTTCCTGGCGTTCGGCGAGTTCCTTGACCCACGCGAGCTGCTTTTCCGCCGCCTTGCTGGCCTGCTTGCCACCCTCGTCGTAGCCCCAGTGCGCGGCGATGCCGCGTTCCGCCTCATCGTGCATCTGCACGGTGCGGATTTGGAACTCCACGATTTCGCCGCCGTCGCAGAAGACGGTGGTGTGGAGCGACTGGTAGCCGTTCGGTTTCGGTTGCGCGATATAGTCCTTGATGCGGTTCGGCAGCGGCTTCCAGCGCTGGTGGATGATGCCGAGCGCGGCATAGCAGTCGCCGATGTTCGGGACAAGCACGCGCAGGGCGATGAAGTCGTGGATCTTCAAAATATCGCGCTCGTATTTGAGCAGTTTCTGGTAGAGCGAGTAGATGTGCTTCACTCGTCCCTGGATTTCGGAATAGGGGATGTGCGCCTTGCGCAGGTCCTTCTCGATTTCGGACTTGATTTTTTCAATATATCCTTTTTTCACGCGGATGGCCTGGGTCGCGAGTCCGGAAACCCACTCGTACTCCTTGGGTAGGGCGTATTTGAAGGCCAGGTCCTCGATGCGGCTCTTGATCTCGTTCATGCCGAGGCGGTTGGCGATCGGCGCGTAGATCTCCAGCGACTCCAAGGCGATGCGCAGGCGCTTGGCCGGCGGCACGGAGGCGAGCGTCTCCAGGTTGTGGATGCGGTCGGCGAACTTTACGAGCACCACGCGGACGTCCGAGGCCATGGCCACGAACATCTTACGGAGGTTCTCGACGTAGCGGTCGATGCCGCGGTATTTGATCTTGCCGAGCTTGGTGATGCCCTCGACGATGCAGGCGACGTCCTCGCCGAAGTTCTTGCGGATGTCCTCCAGGGTGACATGGGTGTCCTCCGGCACGTCATGCAGCAGGCCGGCGATGATGATGGTGACCGGCAGCTTCATCTCCGCCAGGATTTCCGCAGCCCGCAGGGGGTGCGTGATGTAGGGCTCACCGGACAGCCGCTTCTGCCCCTGGTGGGCGTCCGCAGCGAAATCGAAAGCCAGGCGCACCATGTCCAGGTCGGCTTTGGGCGCATAGCTTGTGATGCGGCGGATAAGATTGTCCGGACTGACCTGCATATGGCGTTAACGATATAAGATAACAGGTTTTAGGGGAAATGGGTATGGGTGGCGGTTGGAAGTTGAAAGTTGAAAGTTGAAGGTTGTCGAACAATTCTCTCATGGTGACGATCATGAGCCGAAAAACTTTAAACTTTTAACCGCTCAACTATCAACCGAAATTTTCGCTATAGATCCGACTGAATTGTCCGGTTTGACTCGGCATTAGCCTCATGCGCATCTTGACTATTTATGAATTAAGCGTATATTGCGTTTGGTTTTAGCTCTTTAACAGGGGGTGAAAATGGACGTGGAGAAGACGGTTCAGGACGAGACCGGCGGGCAGGTTTCGGCGCGAGACTGGCTGGTCCGCTACGAGACGGCATTGGCCGCCATCGCCGCCGATCCGGTCGCGACACTCGACAATCTGCTCTTGGCCATCTGGCTCGAAGGCATTCTGGGACGGATCTCGCCGATCAACCCCATTGAGCGCGCGCTGCGCCTCGCGGAAAAGAGGCAGGTCTGGGAGGGACGGGATGATCCGGAACTCTACTGGCGCCTGCTCTACTCCTGCGGCCACGTCCGGCACGCTCTTGAGGCCAACTGGACCACGGCTGACGGTCCGATCGCCAACGCGGCCATCCTCGGCGTGTTCCGCATGGCGGCCCGGAAGGTCCCGCTCGTGCTGCCGAACGGGGGCGGCGTCGACGTCGACCTCTTCCCGCTGATTCTCGGCGACTTCGAGCGGCGCGCGCGTCAGGGTCTGATCCTGCTGGGCGCCGCCCCGCACGATCCGCTGATCCCGATCGGCGCGGTCGGGAACTTCGAGGGCGTGGACGTCAAGGTCGATTGCTACCACGGCGACGGCCTCGTCTGGCTCAAGGGCACGACGCAGGCGGAGCACTTCCGCCTCTACGACCGGACACGCGGTCGCGGCGTGTCGCCGAGCCGTCTCGACATCGAGGCATTCACTTTCGATGCGCAGGCGTCAAAGTAGTTCCGCAAGACCGAAACGGCGGGGGCGCGCCCCCGCCGTCTTTTATTTCACCTGTTCGGCCTTAGGCCGGGTCCTCTTTCTTCACATTCGGTTTCTCGAAGTCGCAGTCCTTGTTGGAGCAGCGGATGGTATCCGCCTTGGCGAAGACGAGGAGCGACTGGCATTTGGGACAGGTCTCGCCGTTCGGCCGCGACCACATGGCGTGCTTGCAATCCGGGTAGCGCGAGCAGGCATAAAAGACCTTGCCTTTGCGCGTCTTCTTCTCGATGATGTCGCCCTCTTTGCATTCCGGGCATTTCACGCCGACTTTCTTCTGCAGCGGCTTGATGGTCTTGCAGTCCGGGTAGCGCGAGCAGCTGAGAAATTCGCCGAAGCGGCCGCGCTTCACGATCATGTCCGCGCCGCAGTTGGGGCATTTCTCTCCGGCGGCCTGGGCTTGGGCCTTCTCCTGGGCTTCGGCCTCGGGACTGCCTTTCGGACCGGGGACCGGTTTGGTATTGCGGCAGGCCGGGAACCCCGTGCAGGCCATGAACTTGCCGAAACGGCCGATCTTGATGGCCATGGGCTTGCCGCACTTCTCGCATTTTTCGTCCGTGATGGTCTGGGCCGCGGATTTTTTCGGCACCTCGGCCTCCTTGACCGTGAGGTTGGCCTTGAACGGACCGTAGAAGTCTTTGAGCACCGGCACCCACTCCTTTTCGCCTTCAGCCACGGAGTCCAGGCTTTCCTCCATGCGGGCCGTGAACTGCGTATCGACGATGTCGGGGAAGTGGGCGACCAGGATGTCGTTCACCAGGAATGCCAGCTCCGTCGGCTTCAGTTTCTTGGCTTCCTTTTCGACGTAGCCCCGGTCCACGACCGTGGAGATGGTCGGCGCATAGGTGGACGGGCGACCGATGCCGTTCTCTTCGAGCGTCTTGACGATGGCCGCTTCGGTATAGCGCGGCGGCGGCTCGGTGAAGTGCTGCTTCGGCACGATGCTTTCCTGGGCCAGCTTTTCGCCGGCTTCCAGCTCCGGCAGGATGGTTTCTTTGGCCTCGGTGTCGTAGATGTCCAGATAGCCCTTTGAGGCGATTGTGGAACCGTTGGCCTTGAAGCCGTACTTGTCCTTGTGGCCCTGCACATCGATCGAAACGGCGACCGTGGCGATTTCCGCGTCCTGCATCTGCGAGGCCATGGCGCGGCGCCAGATGAGCTCGTAGAGGCGGGCCTGGGCGTCATCCAGGTGGGATCGGACGGTTTCCGGGTCGAGGCTCGGATCGGTGGGGCGGATGGCCTCATGCGCCTCCTGCGCGGATTTGGACTTGGTCTTGTAGCGGCGCGGCTCTTCCGGGACCGCCTTGTCGCCGAACTTGGCGGTAAGCCAGCTGCGCGCCTCACCGTTGAATTTTTCCGAGAGGTTCACCGAGTCGGTGCGCATGTAGGTGATAAGACCGACCGGACCGGTGCTGCCGAGCTCGATGCCTTCGTAGAGCTGCTGGGCGAGCATCATCGTCTGTTTGGCGGAGAAGCCCAGCTTGTTGTTGGCGTCCTGCTGCAGCGTGGAGGTGGTGAACGGCGGCACCGGGCTGCGGTGCACGATCTTGCGGTCGATGGCCGCGACGTTCCAGGTGGCCGACGCCAGGTCTTCGGCGATGCCGTGGGCGCGTGCCTCGTCCTGAATGGACATTTTCTCGAGCGTCTCTTCGCCGATGCGGATCAGGCGGGAGGTGAACGGCGCGACGTCGGTGGCGTCCTTGCGGAGCAGCGCCTCGACGGACCAGTATTCCTGCGCCTTAAAGGCCTGGATTTCGCGCTCCCGTTCGACGATCAGGCGGACGATGACGGACTGCACCCGACCGGCCGAAAGACCGCGGGTGACCTTGCGCCAGAGGAACGGCGAGAGCTCGTAGCCGACGAGGCGGTCGAGGATGCGGCGGGCCTGCTGGGCCGCGACGAGCTTTTCATCGATGCGGCGCGGATGCTCGAGTGCCGCCTTGATGGCGCTTTCGGTGATTTCATGGAAGGTGATGCGCATGACCTTGTCCGGCGCGATCTTCAGCAGCTCCTCGAGATGCCAGGCGATGGCCTCTCCTTCACGGTCTTCATCAGTCGCGAAGTAGACGGTCTCGGCCTTGGCCGCGGCTTTCTTCAGCTCGCCGGCCAGCTTCTTGGACTTGAGCGGGATGACGTATTTCGGCTTGAAATCATTTTCAACATCAACGCCGATCTCCTTTTTGGGGAGGTCGCGGATGTGCCCGAAAGAGGACATGACCGTGTACCCCTTACCCAGGAACTTGGCGATCGTCTTGGCCTTGGTGGGGGACTCGACGATGACGAGGCTGTTGGATTTCTTTTTCATAAACTTCTGACTCTTAACTTTTAACTCCAAACTCCCGATAGCGGTCTGTCGGTAAAAATAACCGTATGGCGGCACGATTGTCAAACGGTCACCTATATAATATGAAGCCACGGCCGGTTTTTCGGGCCGCTCCAGAGAGTTCCAAGGCGGTCAGTGCGGCTAGGAGCCGCGGAGCCGGCAGGCCGGTGGTTTCGGTCAGTCCGTCAAAGTCCTGGGGCTCGTGATTGAGCCGCTTGAGGACCGCGGCGGCATCGGGATCCGCCGGCATGTTTAGCGGATTTTCCGGCGGAATAGCGATGCCGTAACGGTCCAGGATGTCCTGCGGGCCGGTGACCGGCGTGGCGCCCTGCTGAAGCAGGCGGTTCGCGCCGGCGGAGGCCGTCTGGGTGATGGGTCCGGGGACAGCGAAGACATCGCGGTTATAGTCTAGACCAAGCTGGGCGGTGAGCAGGGCGCCGGATTTGGCCGCGGCCTCGATGACGAGGAGCCCCTTGGACAGTCCGGCGATGATGCGGTTCCGGGCGGGGAAGTGGTGCTTCTGGCCGCTGGTGCCCGGCGGATATTCAGATACGAGCGCGCCGCCGTCCTGAAGGATGCGTCGGGCCAGGCCGAAGTTGGCCCGCGGTCCGATGCTCGCGTCGTCCACTCCGCCGCCGAGCACGGCGACCGTGGTTCCTCGTGCCGCGAGCGCCGCCTCATGAGCGGCCGCGTCGATGCCGAGCGCCAGGCCGCTCACGATCGTCGCGCCGGCGGCGGCGAGCGGGGGCGCGAGGAGGCGCGTGACGCGTTCGCCGTAGTTCGTCATCGCCCGCGTCCCCACGACAGCGAGCGGCAGGGTGGCCTGGAGCGCCTCAATCCGGCCGCGGACATAAAGACGCTGCGGCGCATCCGGAATCTGCCGTAATAACGGCGGATAGGCCGCAGATCCGCGTTCCACGGGCGTGATCTCCTGACATGATTCGGCCATAGCGGGCCGGACTATAGGTGAGGCAGGCAGTGGTGTCAAATACGCTGCATTTTTTGCCTGTCCCGGTTGAGTAAACAAAAAACCCCGCAAGCGGGGAAGAGAACAGTCAGTCGATCTTGTGGCCGCGGGCGAGCAGGGCCTCGCGCACGTACTTCTCGTCGATCTGACGGATCATGTAGTAGTCGCTGAAGCGCTTCTCGTTCCAGTAGGCCTCGGCGGACGCGCGGTCCGGGAAGCAGGTGAACTGCAGGCTGCCGTTCAGCAGGGAGTCGTGCATCCAGGTGATGCCGGGCTTGGCGTTGAACTGGGCGATCACGAACCATCCGAGGCGCTTGGTCAGGGCCTCGCGCTCCGGCTCGAGACCGCTCTTGGCGTAGACGGACACGCCGCCGAAGTCCTCGGGGGATTTCACGCGATTGTCGGCATTGCTCATGCTGGTTCCTCTTCAGCAGTCTGGTAAAGGGCACGGCTACGGTATGCCATCCGGCCGTCAGAGTCAACAAAAAACGCCGGCTAGGGCCGGCGATCCGCATCGGCGGACATTCATTCCTCCGCATTGAATCGGTTCATCGCCGCGTCCAGACCTTCTTTGAGCGCCGTCTCGATCGCCTCGGCGGCCAGCGCCATGGCCGGTTCGACGACGGCTTCCTCCGCCTTGGTGAACTTGCCGAGCACGAAGGCCGCGGCGTCGATGTCCTTGGAGCGCGGCGTCCCGACCCCGACGCGCAGGCGGGGGATATTGGTCGTGTAGAGCATCTGCATCACGGATTTCATGCCGTTGTGCCCGCCGGCCGAGCCGTTCTTGCGCAGGCGCAGGCGGCCGAGCGGCAGCTCCTTGTCATCGTAGACCACCAGGATGTCCTGCGGCTGGATTTTCCAGAAACGGGCGGCCTTCTGCACCGGCATGCCCATTTCGTTCATGAACACGTGCCCCGGCGCCAAGAGCACCACCTTCTCTTCGCCGATCTTCATCCGCCAGATGAGCGCATCAAATTTTTTCTCCATGGCCGGCGGTTCGTCGCCCGCATTACGTTGGCGCAGGACCTCAAGCACGCGCACGCCGACGTTGTGCCGCGTGTTCTCGTATTCCTTGCCGGGATTTCCGAGTCCGACGATGAGTTTCATTGTGGTCAGCTTTTATTCGATTTCGCGTGACAGCACCCGCACCGGCGTGCCGTCGAACTGGAATTCCTCGCGCAGGCGGTTCTCGATGAAGCGCAGGTAGTTCGGGTGCACGGTGTCCTTGTCGTAGACGACCAGCATGAACTTCGGCGGTTTGGTGCCGATCTGCGTCATGCCGTAGACCTTCGGGCGGTTCTCGCCCTTGCGGAAGGCGGAATGGTGGACCTTCTTCAGTTTCTCCATGAACAGCTCGATCTGCTCCTGCGGAATTTCCTTTTCCCGTTCCCGCGCCACATGGATC
>JAKAKZ010000055.1 GCA_021824285.1 bacterium | reverse complement strand
TATCCCCACTTACTACCACTACACCTATACTATACGCCACTTCGCGGGATGGGGCAAGGGTTGAGTGCCTTTAAAGAGGAGAGAGAGAGAGAGAGAGAGAGAGAGAGAGAGAGAGAGAGAGAGAGATTGAATCGGCATTGATGTCGCCAGCGGCGGAACTTTCTCTCCTTCTCTCTTTTTCTCTTTCTCTCTACAAAAAAAGCACCCGGGTGGGCGCTTGAAAGTCTTTTCAGCTGACGCACTTCTCGGCCGGCAGATGCGGCAGGAGGGCGCCGCAGCGCTGGCAGTCGACCGGCCCGATCACGGTGCCGCTCTTTCCGCAGCGGCCGCAAGGCGTGGGCCGCTTGCGCGGGGTGAGCTCGCCGGCCCCGTTGCAGCTCGGGCAGAACATCTCGTACTGCGCTCGGCCCTGATCGTCGACCGTGCCGGTCCAACGGATGAAAGACTCGGTCTGCTCGAGCCGTTCTCCCTTGAGCTCCCGGAAGTTGGCGCTCATCTGGGCTTGTTTCTTGGCGATATCGTCCATCGCTCTCGACCTCCATCGCTTGGTGCAGGAACAGCGGAGAACATAGGCCATCTCGACCGATTTGTCAAGGGAGCCGGTCGTGCGACCGGCGACGTCAGACGGCGGCCAGGCGCCAAAACAGCAAGGCCGTCACCGCGCCCTGCAGGGCCAGACCCACGCCCAGCGGCAGATTGACGTGAAAATAATTGTGATTGCGGAAATGAAACGCACCGTGCGGGCCGAAGAGCTTGCGGCCCGCGAGCTTCTCCAGGCCCCAGAGAACATCCGGAACGCAGGCACCGGCGGAGGCGGCCAGAACGGCCCAGGAAAACCCGCGCCTGGCGAATACCGCGCCGAGCGCCAGGAGCAGAAGGATACCGTCCAAGGCGACGATGGCGAGCAGCCGCCGGAGGCCGTGCGGGCCCTCCGTCCACTTCCCTACCGGCTCATCGCCGTGCGGCACGAAATCAGCGACGTAATGCGAAAGCCAACCGACGCCAAAGGCGAGAGCGGGATTCTCGATTCCGGCGAACTGCACGATTGTGGCGCCGACAGCGGCGTGGCCGATGAGAAACATAGTGGCTGGTGGCTGGTGGTTGGTTGTTGGTGGTTGGTGGTTGGTGGTTGGTGGTTGGTGGCGAGGAGGATAACTGTTCGGCGGACCGCAGTCAAAACGGCCGGATGTCTTCCAAGCGACCTCGTCCCGACACGATTCAGCCGATCGCCCTCCTTTTGGGCAAAAAACGGCGACTCCGCAACTTACGGTGATAGCCGACGGCAAAACGATGCGCCTCGTCGCGTACCTGCTGCAGAATGTGCTTGAAGGCCTGGACCAGACGGGCCAGCTCGTGGTCGCTCTTGTCGTAGACCAGCTCATCCTGCTTGCGGTCGGGTCCCTTGGCGATGCCGACAAGCGGTATGGAAAGCTTAGCCCGTTCCAACTCGCGCCGTACGGCGTTCAGCTGGCCGATGCCGCCGTCGATGAGGAGCAGATCCGGTTGGGGCCAGGAGTCTGGTTCAAGGTGTTGGGGTTTGGAGGTTTTGGGGGTTGGAGATGTCGGTGACTGGTGGCTGGTGGCTGGTGGCTGGTGATTGCGTGAAAAGCGGCGGCGGATCGCCTCCGCAAGCATGGCCACGTCGTTCGACCCCTCCACGGTGCGGATGCGGAACTTGCGATAGGCGGATTTCTTCGGCCGGCCGTCCTCGAACACGACTAGGCTGACGACCGCATCCTGGCCGCCGATGTTCGAGACGTCGTAACCCTCGATGCGGCCGAAGATGTCGATGAATTCCTCGAGTCCCCGGTCTTCGCGTTTCATGACCGCCACGTCACGGATGTGGCCGAGCTCCCGCAGACGGTCGCGGAGCGCGGCCGCGCGCTCGAAATCCTGCGCTTTCGAGGCGGCCGCCATATCGCGCTGGAGTTCCCGCTGCACGGCCGCGCGTCCGCCGTCGAACACGCGCATCAGTCCGCGGATGATCTTCCGGTATTCGACGGAAGTGATGCTGCCGTCGCAGACGCCGGGACAGAGCTTGAGGTGACGGTAGAAGCATGGGCGGTTGCGGCCCGGGCGGCAGGTGCTCCAAGGGAAGCTGCGCCGCAGGGCATCGAGCGCGGCCTGCACCGCGGCCGCGGAGCGGAACGGGCCAAAGGTCTTGAGGAACTGACGCTTTGGCGCGCGGGCCAATTCGTGCCCACGGATGAGCACCGGACGCGGAAACGGCTCGCGGGTGAAGGCGAGATGAATCCAGCTCTTGTCGTCCTTCTCCATCACGTTGTACGGCGGCTGGAATTTCTTGATCAGCTTGGCCTCTAGGATCAGCGCCTCCACCGCGGTCGGCGTCTCCTCATAGTCGATGCGGGCGATCTTGGCCACCATGGCGGCGATACGCGGCTCCTGCGGCCGCTGGAAATAGCTGCCGACGCGGGTGCGGAGCGAAGTCGCCTTGCCGATGTAGAGTAGCTCACCGGCGGCATCGCGCATGAAATAGACGCCCGGCCGGGGCGGCAATTCACCGTTCTTGATCAGGATACCGTGCGGAATCGCCATAGTTATCGCATAGCCAAATATCGCATGTTTTGGCGCAATTTTCAAGACAAGATGCTGCTGCCGCGGCCAACTTGACTTTTAGGCGATATTAGGCTAATCTGACGCGTTGTGCCTGGGGGTAATCAATGTTCCTCTCGACAACGGACCTGATTTGGGTCGCGGTGGCCCTCTTGGCCGCCTGTACGCTTTTTTCCATCGCCTTCCGCCGCCGCCTCAAGAACCGCCGACAGGCGATGCTGTCGGCCGCGGTCAGACGGCAGATCGACGAACTGAAATCCGAGGCGGCCAGCGCCGTCGTCCGACGCAATTTCGCGGCTTGCATCCGCGTTCCGGAAGTGATCAGGCGCATCCGCCAGCTGGCCAACGAGGCCGACATCGGTCTGCCGGACAGCCTGCTCGTGGCGCTGCAGAAGCTGCGCCTGCGCGCTCTGGAAATCACGGACGGGCCGACAAAGATCCCGCTCTGGCGGCCGGACCTGGCCGAACTGCCGGCCCTGCCCATGGCGCCGCTCAACGAAGTGGTGATCCTGGGACCGGACGAGCCGGATAATGGCGATGAGATCGAAATCATCGTCGTCGGCCAGCCCGAAGGACCTCCCGAGACGCCTAGGCTGATTGAGGAGATGATTGCCTCATCACTCGACGGCGCGGCCGACCAAGGCACGCCGCTCGCGGTCACTGACCAGCCACCAGTCGCGCACCCGCCGGAGATTTCGGTCTTCCAGGTCGAACCGACCGGCGGCGCGCCGGGAGCGGAGCGGGCCATCGGCCCGATGACGCTCGACGAGTGGGCCCGCCTCGAGCAATCCGCGGCCCAGCCGCAAGGACTGGCGACGGTGGACGACAACGTCCAGCCGACCGGGCCTCCCGAAGGCGAACGAAACTGAACCCCGACCTCTTGGCCGGGGTTTTTCGTTCCGCTGGGTCGCGGCTACGACCGCCGTTACACCCCCAACACCTTCTTCATATAACGGCCCGTGTGCGTGTCCGCGAATTTCGCGACTTCCTCCGGCGTGCCGGTGGCGACCACCTTGCCGCCGCCGTCGCCGCCTTCCGGTCCGAGATCGATGAGATAGTCGGCTGTCTTGATGACGTCGAGGTTGTGTTCGATGCAGACCACGGAATGGCCGCGTTCGATCAGCTTGTGCATGACCTCGAGCAACTTGCGCACGTCCTCGAAGTGCAGGCCGGTCGTCGGCTCGTCAAAGATGTAGAGAGACTTGCCGCTCCCCCGCTTGGCCAGCTCGTAGGCCAGCTTGGTGCGCTGGGCCTCGCCGCCGGAAAGCGTGGTCGCGGACTGGCCGAGCTCGAGGTACCCAAGACCGACCTCGACCAGCGTGCCGAGCTTATCGTGTATATAAGGGATATCCTCGAAAAACTTGGCCGCATCCTCGATGGTCATGGTGAGCACGTCGTGGATGCTCTTGCCGCGGTATTTCACATCCAAGGTCTCGCGGTCGAACCGCTTGCCGCCGCAGACGTCGCAGGAGACGTAGACCGTCGGCAGGAAGTGCATCTCGATGGCGATGGTGCCGTTGCCCTCGCAGTTCTCGCAGCGTCCGCCGGGCACGTTGAAGCTGAAGCGGTTCTTCTTGTACCCGCGAAACCGCGCCTCTTCGGTAGAAGCGAACAGGTCGCGGATATGGTCGAAGGCGCCGGTGTAGGTCGCCGGGTTAGAGCGCGGCGTGCGGCCGATCGGCGACTGGTCCACCATGACCACGCGGTCCAGGTATTCGACGCCCTGCACGGTCTTGTGCTTGCCCACCGGGTGGTCCGTGCCATTCAGCTTGTTGGAGAGGGTCTCGAACAGGATGTCGTTCACGAGCGTGGACTTGCCGGAGCCGGAAACGCCGGTGACGCAGACGAAGCGGCGCAGCGGAATCTCCACCGTGACGTTCTTGAGGTTGTTCTCCGTGGCGCCGATGATCTTCAAGGCATCGCGCCCCTTGGTGCGGCGCACGGCCGGCACCGGGATGCGGCGTTTGCCCTGCATGTACTGGGCCGTGAGCGAGCGCGTGCCTTCGGTTGCCATCACGTCCGGCATCGCGCCTTCCAGGATGACCTCGCCGCCGTGCTTGCCGGCGCCAGGACCGAAATCCACCACGTGATCCGCTGTCAGGATCGTGTCCTCATCGTGCTCCACCACGATGATGGTGTTGCCGATGTCGCGCAGGTGCTTGAGCGTGTTGAGCAGGCGCTCGTTGTCGCGCTGGTGCAGGCCGATGGACGGCTCGTCGAGCACGTAGAGCGCGCCGACCAGGCCCGAGCCGATCTGCGACGCCAGACGGATGCGCTGGGATTCGCCGCCGGAGAGCGTACCGGCCGTGCGGTCGAGCGTGATGTAGTGCAGGCCGACGTCCAAGAGGAACTGCAGGCGGTTCATGATCTCCTTGAGCACGGGCACGGAGATCTCCGCGTCGCGGCCTTCCAGCTTCAGGCTCCTCATGAACTCCAGCGTCGCGCCGATGTTCTGGCCGGTGAATTCCACCACGTTCTTGCCGCCGAGGCGGACGGCAAGCGATTCGCGCCGCAGACGGCGGCCGTCGCAGGCCTCGCACTTGTCGGTGGAGAAGAAATCCTTCACGCCCAGGCCGTGGCAGGTCGGGCAGGCGCCGTAAGGGCTGTTGAAGGAGAAGAGGCGCGGCTCGATCTCCGGGAAGGAGAAGCCGCAGTTAGGGCAGCTGAACTTGCTGGAGAACGGCTTTTCCGTGCCGTCGGCGTAGGCCGCAAGCACGACGCCGCTCCCGTACTTGAGCGCGGTCTCGACCGCCTCGGCGAAACGCGACCGGAGCCGGTCGGCGTTGATGCGCACGAACTCCGGCGCGTAGGTGTCGACCACGAGCTCGATGGTGTGCTGGAGATTGCGGTCGAGGACCAGCTTGGTGCGCAGCGAACGCAGGCGTCCGTTGACGCGCACGGTCTGGAACCCGGCGTTGTACAGGTCGTAGAGCAGCTGGTGGTATTCGCCCTTGCGGCCACGCACGAGCGGCGCGAGGATAAGGGTGTCCTCCGGCTTCGGCTTGCCCTTGGCGCGGAAGCGCTCCTGCGCGGCCTTCACGCCGGCGATGGCGCCTGAGAGGATATAATCGGTCATCTCCTCGGCCGTCATCTTACGGATGGCCTCGTTGCAGTCCGGACAGTACGGCTTGCCGACGCGGGCGTAGAGCACGCGCAGGTAATCGTAGATCTCGGTGATGGTGGCCACCGTGGAGCGCGGGTTGGCCGAATGCGCCTTCTGGTCGATGGAGATCGCCGGCGACAGTCCGATGATCTCGTCCACGTCCGGCTTCTGCATCTGACCGAGGAACTGCCGCGCGTAGGAAGAGAGCGATTCGACGTAGCGCCGCTGGCCCTCGGCGAAAATGGTGTCGAACGCCAAGGAGGACTTGCCCGAGCCGGACAGTCCCGTGAAGACGATGAGCTTGTGGCGCGGCAGGGTCAGCGAGACGTTCTTCAGGTTGTGCTCGCGGGCGCCGCTGATGATGATGTTGTCTTGCATGTTTTTGGCTTATTTCGGCTGATTTTAGGTGATGGTCGGTTTCC
>JAKAKZ010000054.1 GCA_021824285.1 bacterium | reverse complement strand
CGGACATCGACAACACCTTCTGGATCGGCGAGGTCATCCGCGAGAAGATCTTCCTCAACATGCACGAGGAAGTGCCGTACACCGTGCACGTGCGCGTGGACGAGATCGCGGAGCGCGAAAACGGCATCACCTACATCCACGCCACGGTCATGACCAAATCGGCGCGCTACAAGAAGATCCTGATCGGCACGCGCGGCATGGCGCTCAAGCGGATTGGCACGCAGGCCCGCAAGGAACTGGAGACGGTCGTGGGCAAGAAGGTCTTTCTGGACCTGGAGGTGGTTGTGGAGGAACGCTGGCCGGAACAGTTCGAGTAGACCGACGGAACTTGACGGAAACGGGGCGCAGCCGCGCCCCGTTTGCTATAATGGACAGGCTAAACCGCAATCAGCCAACTATGAACGAACCGACCAACATCCCGCCCGCCCAGACCTTCGACGAACCGTCCAAACCGGACAACAGCCCGAACTTCTACCGCGACTTCCGGTCCGGCGCCAGCTGGCGCATCTTCCGCATCATGGCCGAATTCATCGAAGGATTCGAATTCCTGGCCGACCTGCAGAAGGAGGTCACCATCTTCGGCTCGGCCCGCACCAACTACACGGACCGCTGGTACCAGGAGGCGGAAAAGCTCGGCAAGCTGCTGGGCGAGGCCGGCTTTACGGTGATCACGGGCGGCGGCCCGGGCATCATGGAAGCCGCCAACCGCGGAGCCTCCGAGACCGGAGCCCAATCGGTCGGCCTGAACATCCAACTGCCTAAGGAACAGCGCATCAACCCCTACGTCAAGAAAGGCAAGGGCTTCTATTATTTCTTCACCCGGAAGGTGATGCTCTCCATCTCGGCGCAGGCCTACGTCTACTTCCCGGGCGGCATCGGCACCATCAACGAGTTCTTCGAGATCCTCGAACTGATCCAGACCAAGAAGAGCAAGCCGCTGCCCATGGTGCTCGTGGGCCGGGAATATTGGAATGGGCTGTTCGACTGGATGCGCAAAAAGGCCGCCGAGGAATTCCACTTCATCGAACCGGAGGACCTGAACTTCTTCCATGTCGTGGACACCGCCCAGGAGGCTTTCGACCTGATCAAGGATTCGCCCGTGCGCGAATATCCGTGATCGGCGGTTAGGAGTTGAGAGTTCAGAGTTGAAAGTTTCCCCGCCACCCATCTTTAGTCAAAGAGGGCAAGGCCCCGCCAACGGCGGGAAAAGCTGAAAGCAGGTCACTGAAAATCGCGCCGCCAGGCGCGATTTCTTTTCCCTGGTTCTTCAGTTAGCCCGGCCTTCATCGTGCTTATGGTAGGTGTCGCCGAAGACGAACAGCACATAGAGCACCGCCGAAACGGGCAGGAGCACAAGCGGATCCACGTGCGCCAGGAAGACGGCGGCGTAAACGAACGGCAGCAGCAGCGCGGCGGAAACGCGCGTCACGAAGCCGGTCACGACCGCCAGGGCGGCGGCGAGGCCCAGCGTCCGCGCGATCGGATGCTCCGTCTGCGGTATTGTCCAGAGCGCCGTCGCGCCCAACGCCGTGCCGACAGTGATGCGCATGGCGAGATACGCCGCTTTCCGCTGGCCCGGCGAGGAGAGCATCGGCTTGCCCAAGAACCAATCCAGCGAATAGCGGCCGCGGGAAAAGCAGAACAGGAAAACCGCGATGCCGGCCCAATAGAGCTGCGGCAGGGCCGCAACGCCGGCCACGGCCAAAAGCGCCGCCTCGAGGAACAGCAGCCCGGCCGCGGCGAAGTTCACGAACAGGCCGATGAGCAGCAGGGAGCCGATGATGGCCTGACCCGCCTGCCAGACCGGACCGGAGACGCCAAATGCCGAAAAGCCAACCGACGAGAGCAGCAGGTTGCCGCGGGCCGCGGCGACCAATACCGTGCCGCCGGCCAGGAAGCCCAAAGACATGGCGGCGCTATCGCGGAACGGCCGGATTTTCGACTCAAACCAGGCGTACCAGCCGGAACGCTCGAATTTCGCGTCCAAAAGCCAACCGCCCACGAGCAGGGCCAAAGCGGCGAACGTCGCCAGCGCGTACCGTACCGGCACGGCCAGTCCGGAAAGATATGCCAGGAATCCCATAAATTCATCTTAGCACATAGGGGCGACGCGTCTGGCCGGAAGGTCTGGCTAGGGCTTCTTACTGTCGATCTTATCCAGCTTCAAGCCACGGAAAACGAAGAAGACCACGGCGGCCACGATGACGAAATCGATAAGGTTCGACAGGAAGCTGCCGTAATGTATCGGGCCGAGCGCCATGGCCGCGAGACCGAGGCGCGAACCCAGCACCAGGCCGATGATCGGCTGGACGATATCGGCGACCAGCGACGAGATGACCTTGCCGATGGCACCGCCCATGATGAAGCCGATCGCCAGTCCGACAATCCCCTGCTCACGGATGAAAGTGATGAATGCGTTCATATTATTCATTAGTCCCTGAAGAATGATGGGATAAGTTTACCATAGCCTGGTGGGAAGCGCGTGCCTTTCCGTATATAATCAGTCTGATATCCTAACCGTAATCACCGCTTTCTTCCGTCCAACCGCCATATGACCTACCGACGACCCGCCTGGGACGACTACTTCATGAGCCTGGCCAAGATTGTGGCCACCCGCTCCACCTGCGACCGGCTGCGCGCCGGCGCGGTGCTGGTCAAGGACCGCCGCATCATCTCGACGGGCTACAACGGCGCGCCGCCGGGCTTGCCCCACTGCGACGGAGAAGCCGGCCACAAGATGGAAGAAGGCCACTGCATCCGCACGGTGCACGGCGAAGAGAACTGCATCCTCCAGGCGGCGGCGCTCGGCGGCAGCTCGACCCAGGGGTCGACCCTCTACACCACCTACTCCCCCTGCTACCAATGCTTCAAGAAACTGGTGGTCGGCGGCGTGAGGCGCATCGTGGCCGGGGCCATCTACCGGGACAGCACCATCGCCGAGGCCTGCCGCGAAGCCGGCATCGAGTTCGCGCTCTACCAGCCGGATCCGGCCTGGCTCGAAACCGCCTCGCGCATCTTCCATGCCCCGATCGAGGAAAAGACGGCGGCCAAATAGATATCCAAAACCGCGGCTGAACGCCGCGGTCTTTGTTTCCGCATCGGCAATTCTATTCGATCGGCTCCGAGAGCACCGTCATCTGACGCGTCAGCCGGATGCGCAGGGCGAGCACCGCGCCGACCAGCACCACGGCGGCGGCGACCAGGTAGACCGTGCCGAAGGAATCAATTTGGGCGCGGAGCGATATGAGGGTCAGGAACTTCGCCAAATCCGTCGGGGTGCGCGAATTCAGGGCGCTATAGCTGGCGGCCGCCAGCAGGTTCGTACTGTGGGCGTTAGTCAGGATGCTGCCGAAGATGGCGATGCCGAAGGCACCGGCGATGTTGCGGGCCAGAGCCAGGACGGACGAGGCGACGCCGACGTCTTCCGGCGGTACGGCCGCAGTGACGAGGCTCGTGCGCTGGGCCATGCCGAATCCCATGCCGAAAGCCATGATGAAAAGCGGTAGGATGATGTCCGCGACGCCGGATTTGGGATCCAGCCGCGAGAACAGGGCGATGCCGAAGGCGGACACGCCGGTGCTCGCGAACAGCACGTAACGCGGCTCCACCCGGCCGATGAGCGCGCCGCCCAAGGGCGAGGCGAACATCATGGCCGCGGCCATGGGCATGAACAGCACGCCGGTCTCGGTTGCATTATAGCCGAGGAAGACCTGGGCGAAGACCGGCAAGAGGAACATGCTGCCCATCATGCCCATGAACACGACGAAATTATTCAGCATGGTATCGACAAAGACGGGGATGCGGAACATCCGCAGGTCGATAATCGGCTCCTTGGCACGCCGTTCGATGGCCACGAACAGGGCGGCAAACATGGCCGTAACCAGGTAGCAGGCGATGCTCCGGCCAGAAAGCCACTCCCAATCGTTGCCCTTATCGAGCACCAGCACGAGCGAGGCCAGGGCCGCGCCGAGCGCCAGCGCGCCGGCCAAATCGAACTGGAGCGCGCGCCGGTCGGAGACGGACTCCTTGATGTAGCGCGAAGCGAGGTACAGTCCCACGAGACCGACGGGCAGGTTGATGATGAAGATAGACCGCCAACCGAAGGCGTCCACCAGCGGTCCGCCGATGAGCGGACCGAAGACCGCGGCGGCCGCGAAAGAGGAGGACCAAAAGCCCATTGCCTGGGCGCGCTCCTTGGGTTCGCGGAAAGTGACGGCGAGGATGGCCATGGCCGTCGGGTAGTCGGCCGATCCGGCGACAGCCTGGATCACGCGGAACACGACCATGGACTGGAAATTCCAGGCGAAGGCCGCGAGCACCGAGCCGACGATGAAGCCGGCGAAACCCAGCATGTAGATCTTCTTGCGCCCGACCGTATCGCCGAGCTTGCCCCAGATCGGCACGAAGACCGCGTTTGCCAGGATGTAAGCCGTCGCGATCCAGCCGGCGGCGGAGACCGTGATGCCGAAGTCGTCGATCATCTTGGGCATGGCCAAGTTGACGATGGTACCGTCGAGACGGCCCATGAAGGTGCCGACGATGACGGTCAGGAGCACGAGCCAGCGCCCGCCGCTCAAGACCGTAATTTTTCCTTTGGCGGCCATGGGCGCGTCGCTAGCGGCGGCTGATCCAGACCTTGGCCGACATGCCGTTCTTCAGCTCCGGATGTGCGGCCGCGTTGAAGCGGATCTTCACCTCGAATTCCTTGACCGCGCGCTTGTCCGAGATGCTGAAGGCCAGGCCGGCGTCGCGCGAGGTCGGGCTGATCTCGTCGACCGTGCCAGTAAAGACCTCGGAGCCGAACGCGTCTACCGTAAAAGTCGCGGCTTGGCCGACCCGGATGTCCTTGAGCCCCTTATCCTCCTCGACTCGGGCCACGACCCGCAGGTCGCCCGGATCGATCATGCCGGCTACGGCTTCACCTCGGTTGAACAGCTTGCCGATGTCGTTGCGCACGGAAATGACCAGGCCGCCAGTCTTGGCCTTGACCAATTCGCTGCCGACGAGCGCCACCGGGTCGTTGGCCCGGATCGTGTCGCCTTCGCGGACATAAGTCCCCTGCAGGAGACCGGAACCCTGCGGCGCCAAATCGATCTTGGGCGCGGAAATCTCCGCGTTTTCGATATAAACGCGACCGTTCAGGTATTGCCAGTAGGCGAGGGAGCCGAGCACCACGGCGACCGCCAGCAGAAGAACGGCGACCATGAGCTCGATGCTGCGGTTGAACTTCTTCAGCAAGCCGCGCTCTTCCTCCAGGATTTTCTTCTCTTCGGCGAGGATAGCCTGCTCCTTGGCGAGCAGGGCGGCGGAACGCTCCGGATTCTTGTCAGACATATGGTTAGATTCACTGGGCCAATCCGAAATCTGCTACCTCGTCGCCGGCTTCAAGGCCGGAAAGGACCTCGACGTGCCCGGCGCTGTCATGCAGTCCGAGGGTGACGGCGCGCTGTTCCGGCTGCCGGCCGTTGAGCAGCAGGACATGGGGCTGGCCGTCCCGCAGGACGACAGCCGAGCGCGGAATCAGCAGCGCATCCTTGGCCGTACCGACCGTCAAGGCGACGTTAGCAGTCATGCCGGACTTGATTCGCGCATCCTCGGTACTGAACCGCAGCACGGTACGATAGGCGGCAGCGCCGTTGATCTGCGTTTCCGCCGGATCGACATGGGCGACTTCAGCGGCGAAAGAGTCATCCTGGCCGTAGGCATCCAGGGTTACGGCAGCCGCATCGCCGGACTGGACCTTGGCCACATCGGCCTCCGCCACGGCCGCCTCGATCTCATAGCGGTCGGCGGAGATGACGGAGATGACCGCGGCGTTCGGTGCGGCCATCTCCCCCTTCGTGAGCGATACGCGCGACACCACGCCGTCGATCGGTGCGACGAGGCGCGTCTTCGCGAGGCTGGCGGCGACGGCCGCCTGGGCCGCTTCAGCCAGTTTCACCTGCGCTTCCTGTCCGGACACGACCGCTTCCTGTCCGGCCACGACCGCCTCCTGCACGGCGACCTGCGCCGCCGCGCCGCCGGCCCGACCCAAGGCCAACTGCTGTTCCGCCAAAGTAAGAGCCACCTGCGCACCGCTGATCTTCTCCAGGCCGCCCACCAGGTTGGACGAAGCGGCCGCGACCGCGGAACGGCCGGCG
>JAKAKZ010000053.1 GCA_021824285.1 bacterium | reverse complement strand
GAGCTGGAGCTGTTGGGGGAATTGGCAGGAGACCTGTCTTACGGCATTTCGGTAATGCGGCTGCGCGCCATCGAGCTCCAGCATAAGGAAAAGATGGAGTGGCTCGCGACCTTTCCTACGCAGAATCCGATGCCCATCGTCGAATTGGACCGAGACGCCGCCAAGCTGACCTATCTGAATCCGGCGGCGCGCGCCGATTTCCCGGACCTGGAGAGATTGGGGCCCAGACATCCTTTTCTTAAAGGCATCAAGGATTGGGTCCGAAACATGCAGCCGGACAGCCAGCGGACCAGGGAGATTCAGGTTCACGATAAGTGGTACTTTCAGAGCGTCAGCATGGAGCAGAACGGCGAGCGAGTCCGCCTGGTCAGTCTTGATAACACCAAATATAAGGAAGCCCAAGAGAAGTTGCGCCGCAGCGAGGCCAGCCTGTCATTGGCCCAGCGCATTTCCAACATCGGCAGCTGGGAACTCGATTTGACGACGAATAAGCTGACCTGGAGTCCGCAGATCTATGCGATTTTCGAGATAGATCCGCAGCAGTTCGGGGCTTCATACGAGGCGTTTCTTTCGGCGGTGCATCCTGAAGATCGGGCCATGGTCGATAAGGCCTACAACGATTCCGTAGCTAACCGCACGAAATACAGCATCGACCACCGCCTGCTCATGAAGGACGGGAGAATCAAGAAAGTCCATGAGGAGTGTCTGACGCAGTACGGCGAGGACGGCCGGCCGGTGCGGTCGATCGGCACCGTCCAGGACCTTACGGAGCGCATGAAAGAGGTGGAAAAGCTGCACCAGAGCGAGGCCTCTTTGGCCGAGGCCCAGCAGCTGGCGCATCTGGGCAATTGGTCTTGGGACATCCCGAACGACAAAATCTACTGGTCGCCGGAATATTACCGCATCGGCAATTTTGACCCGTCCAAGCCGACGCCGAATTATGAGGAACACCTGAAGGCCTACTCGTCGCAGACCGCAAAAGCGCTGGACGAAGCGGTGAAGCGCACGTTGGCGACCGGCGAGCCGTATGAACTCGAACTGGAATACGTCAAGCCCGATGTCGCCGGGAAGTGGATTTTGGCGCGTGGCGCGGCCAAGTTCGACGCGACCGGTAAGGTAATCGGCCTGTACGGTACGTCCCTGGACATCACGGAGCGCAAGAAAGCGCAGCTCGCGCTGCATGCCACGAACGCATATCTTGATAACCTGATCGATTCGGCCAACGTGGTCATCATGGAGCTTGACGCCGAAGGGCGCGTGCTGCGCATCAACAAGGCCGGCGAACGGCTGACCGGCTACACCGCCAACGAGCTCTTGGGCTCCTCGTACTTCAAGCGGCTCGTGCCGAAGGACTGCTACGACTCCTACTGTGCGGCCTTTCAGGAATATGTCAGCGGCGGCGGCCAGGATTTGAACACCTTTGAGGCCAGAGTCATCACCAAATCCGGCCAGGAGCGCATCGTTTCCTGGCAGAGCAACCGGTTCAGCGATCAGAACCGCCGTTTCGTGTCGGTCTCCTTCGGCATAGACATCACGGAACGCATTGAGGCGGAGAAAACAGTGAAGCAGCTGGCGGAGATCGTGCGGGCCTCCGATGATGCCATCATGGGTGTGACGCTTGACGGGACGATAACTTCCTGGAACCGCGGCGCCGAAAAGGTCTTCGGCTACAGCGAGTCGGAAGCCGTCGGCCGGAAGGTCTTCATGTTGGGCGAGAAGAGCAGGGGCAAGGAGTTCGACGACATATTGGAGCGCATGAGGCGTGGTGAGCACATCGAACATCTTGATACCGTGCGGCTCCGCAAAAACGGCGAGAGCGTTTACGTATCCGTGTCGGCATCGCCCGTCGTCGACCAGTCCGGCAAGGTCCTCTCGATTTCGGCCATCGTCCGCGACGTCACGGACCGCAAACTGGCGGAAGAGGCGCAGCGGAAGAGCGATGAGCTGTACCGCATGTTGGTGGACTCTTCGCCGGACTGCATCAAGATTTTGGATGCGCAAGGACGTGTCATCCAGGCGAACCCGGGAGCTCTGGAGGAGCACGGCTTCAAGTCGGTCGCGGAAACAGAAGGTTGGGACTACCTCTCGACCGTCGACGACGGTTCGGTCGCGAACGTCCGGGACGCCTTTGCCCGCGCTCAGAACGGAGAGAGCGTCAGCGTCGACATTCGGCACACATCCCGCAAGGTGCGCGGTGCCTCCCATCGGACCTGGTGCAACATGACGTTCTCCCCGATCAGGGAACGGGACGGGCGGGTGGTTTCGGTGATGGCCGTTTCGCGTGACCTGACGGAATCCAAGAGCCTGGAGCAGCGGCGCCGGTCCATCGAGGAGCTCAAGAACAAGTTCATTCAGGTAGTGTCGCATCAGATGCGGACGCCGTTGAATTCGGTGCGGTGGGGGATTGAGGAGCTGCTCAGCGGGAAGATCGGAACGCTGAACCAGAGCCAGGAAGATCTGCTGCGGCTTTCTTATGATGCTGATTTGGAGATCATCAGACGCATCGACGACCTGATTTTGGCCATGGACATCGAAGAGGGCCGAGTCAGCCTCGACAGGGAAACCGCTTATTTCGAGGAAATGGCTGAGTCGACGGCGGACGAGTTCGTCAAGATTCGCAGCCTGAAGAAGATCGCGTTCGTGAACGCGACGCCGGCGGGCCAGAGGACGGTGGTGCAGGTCGACGCGGGGCGCATCCGGGACGTGGTCCGGCGCCTGCTCGACAATGCCCTGTCTTTCACGCCGGAGGGCGGTTCGGTGGAGGTGCGGGTGAGCGTCACCGGCGGAAGGCTCCGTTTCGAGGTCAAGGACAGCGGCATCGGCGTACCGAAGTTGGACGATCCGAACCGCCTGTTCGAGCGTTTCTATCGGGCGAGCAACGCCATCCGGATGAAGCCCGACTCTTCCGGGTTGGGCCTGTACATCTGCAAGAATCTGGTCGAGGCGCACGGAGGTAAGATCGGCTACAGCAGCACGGAAGGAAAGGGCAGTACCTTCTGGATTGATCTGCCGATATGAGCGGCGCCGGCGCGATACGGCCCATTCCGGCGTCCGACGGAGGCCCGGATGCGACCTAAGAGCACATGATAACATTACGGCTATGCGTTTTCGTTCCATCATCCGTTTAGGTTACGGCACGGTATTTGTCGGCGTCATCGTTGCGGTTTTGCTGATGATCGGTTGGGAGGTCAGCGAAACGCTTCAGGAGAACCGGACGGAGCTGTCGGAAGCCACTAGATTGGCTGCGGTCGCGGTGGGTTCGGAACACCTGACCGGCTTGTCATATTCTTCCGCTGACTACGGAAATCCTAGCTACCAGCGCCTGCGCACCGTCTTTTTGGGTCTCGGGCGGGTTTTCGCGCCGCATCATGGCGTGCGATACATGTATGTGACTCGTTTGGTGGACGGCCAGACGGTTTTCGTCGCCGATTCGGCCGATGAGGGCGATCAGCTTCATCGTGTACCGGGCACGGCTTATACGCGTCCGAACCACATTGTCCCGGAGATCCTGCGCGGCGGACCGGCTGGTTTTTGGGGACCGCAAACGGATGAGCAGGGCTCGTTCTATTCGGCGGCGGCTCCGGTGACCGACGATTCCGGTGCGGTCATCGCGGCCGTCGGTGCGGACATGGAAAAGGGCGTCTACGACTCCCGCGTGAAGTCTACGCTCGAGTTTTACGGCACGGCCGGCCTGATCATCGTCCTGATGCTTGTGGGTATGGCCGCGGCGCTGGAGGTCTGGAGCGGCGAAGTCGAAAAACGGCGCCGGCAGGAACTGGCGCGCGCCAGCGTAGCCGAACAGCGGGAAAAGCTGCTGTTCAACATCGGCGAGGGCGTCGTGGCTTTCAATCGGCGCGGCGAAATTCTTTTCGCTAACCGCTTTGCCGTCAATTCCGTCTACGGTCAGACGCGGAAACCGGAAACCGACCGGACCGGGCGGGGCTGGACACTGCTCGACGAGCTGGGGCAGCCGCTCGCCAAATCGCTCCAGCCGCAGGGCGGCAACCTGCCGGACAGCGAGGCGGTGCGCGCCGCGAACCCGCATCTGCGGCGGCCCTACGGCACACTGTTTCCGATCGGCGTCTCTTTCTCCTCCGTCGAGGAAAACGGCAACTCCATCGTCGTCATGACCTTCCGCGACATGACCAGAGAAGCGGAGATCGACCGGATGAAGACGGATTTCATCTCCATGGCCGTACACCAGATCAAGACGCCGCTCACGGCCCTGAAGTGGTCCGTCGAAGTGCTGTCGGCCTCGAAAGCCAATCCGGCGGCGGAGGCGGAGGCCGTCGCGGGCGTGGTCTCCGCGACGCAACGGCTGAACGAATTAGTGTCGGATCTGCTCAACGTTTCCCGTATCGAGGCTGGCCGTCTGACGGTGGATCCGACGCCGACTGACCTCGGCAGCTTGGCCGCCGATGTCATGAAGGAGCTGGAACCGGAAGCCGCCCGTAAGCGGGTCTTCCTGACGCTTTCCGCCGCACCCGATCTGGCCTCCGTCAGCCTGGACCGACTCCTGATCCGCGAGGTCTATAAGAACCTGATGACGAATGCCATCAAATACTCACCGACTGGTTCGAAGGTGAACGTGTTCGTCCAGCGTCAGGGCGAAGACATCGTCTCATCCGTCAAAGACGAGGGCGTCGGCATCCCCGAAGGGGAGAAGAAGCGGCTCTTCGACCGGTTTTTCCGCGCCAGTAATGTCATCGAGTTGCCTGAAGAGGGAACGGGATTAGGGCTGTATTTCGCCAAGAAGATCGTGGAGACTTCCGGCGGCCGCATCTGGTTCGAATCCACGGAAGGTGCCGGTTCCACTTTCAGTTTCAGCGTACCGCTTGCCGGTAGCCTAGCGAAAAAGGGCGAGGTACGGCTCGGTCGGACCGCCTAAACCTGTCTTTTGACGTCATACGCCAGCCGCCCGCACCGAACATGGCGGTATCGGCTGATTTAAGGAGAGAGACAGGGCAACAGGGCGGCGAGGCCTCCCGCTGTCGTCGAGCTTGACGGTTCATCTGGTTCGTGGTTAAATCCTAGTTATTAACTAGGATTATGACCAGTTTCCTGTCCGTACCCAATAAAATCCATCACGCCCTGCTGGTCGTGACCCGCCTTGCCGTATCGTACGGCGAGGATGCTTCGGTTTCCCTGGAGGAGATCGCCCGCGAAGAGGGGATTTCGCAGGGCTATCTGGAGGCGGTGGTGGCGCCCCTGCGGCGGGCGGAGATCGTGGGCGGTCGCCGCGGCGCAGGCGGCGGCTATCGGCTGCTGCAGGATCCGGCGCGCCTGTCGGTCGCGGACATCATCGCGGCCATCGAAGGGCCGCTCGTCATCATGGACTGCCTGGAGGGCGGCGTCGGGTGCGCCCGCGCGGGAAGCTGCGCCAACCGCGACGTCTGGCAGACGGTCCAGCACCGCATCATGGCCGATCTGGAATCCATGACCGTGGCCGAGGCCGCCGGTCTTCCTAAAGCCAAATCCAAAAAACTTCGGCATGCCTGACACGACCACCAAACCGCAGGATTTTGAGGTCTCCCGTGCGCTCTTCGACGACGCGGCGGAGGCGCGCGTGCGCTATGCCGCGCCGCCGGGTTTGACGCCCGAACTGGTCCGCGAGATTTCCCGCCAGAAAGGCGAGCCGGACTGGATGCTCGCGAAACGCCTGGCCGCGCTTGAACTATATATCAAGACTCCGCTGCCGGATTGGGGCGTGCCGCTCGAGGGGCTGGACCTGGAGCGCATCGTCTATTTCGTGCGGCCGGAGGCCGAGCAGTCCAAGCGCTGGGAGGACGTGCCCGAGGACATCCGCGCCACTTTCGAGAAGCTCGGCATCCCGGAAGCCGAGCGCCATTCGCTTTCCGGTGCCGGCGCGCAGTTCGATTCTGACGTCGTCTACCACAACCTGCAGAAGCAGTGGGCTGACCAGGGCGTCATTTTCGACGACATGGGCGCGGCCCTCACGAAGCACCCGGAACTCGTGCAGCGCCACTTCATGACTGAATGCGTTCCGGTCTCGGACCACAAGTTCGTCATGCTGCACGGCGCGGTCTGGAGCGGCGGCACGTTCATCTATATTCCGCCGGGCGTGAAAGTCGCCCTGCCTTTCCAGGCCTATTTCCGCATGAACGCGGAACGCGGCGGCCAGTTCGAGCACACGCTCATCATCCTGGGCGAGGGCGCGGAAGCCACCTATATTGAAGGCTG
>JAKAKZ010000012.1 GCA_021824285.1 bacterium | reverse complement strand
CCAGGGCCTGCTCCCCCGCCCACTGCCCTGGCCGCTGGCCTACGCCCTCATCCTCGTCCCCAGCCTGTGGCCGCTCCTGGCGGCCAGCGGCGCGATCGGCGGCATGCGCCCGCTCTTCGCTGAAAGGCATTATTTCCTCTCGGGCGACAGCTGGACGCTCCTGGCCGTATTCTTCGGCGTCTATTTCGCCGCCGCTATCGGCACGCTGCTTGTCGCGCGATGGCTGGACAAGACGCGCGACAGGATCTCGCTCGCCGTCGCCATCATCGGCTCGACCCTCTGCCTAGTCTCGGTCTACGAGATACTTTTCGGTGCGGCTGGGCTACAGCCGGACGCTGGCTTGCCCTGGGTGGAACTGCTCGCCGCGCTCTCCGGCCTGGCCGTCATCGGCCTAGCCGCGGTCCGCGACCGCCTGATCGTCGACCTGCGTCTCATTGTCGTAGAGGCGGCGATCTTCTTGGCGCTGGTCGATGACCTGGCCGAACTCTCCGCCTTCCCTCTTAACCCGATCGAGTTCACGCTCCGCCTTGGCCTGCTGATCATGCTTGCGGTCTATGGCGTGTACGCCACCCGCTCCATCATCAAGGAAATCGAACGGGCCCACGAGGCGGAACAGCTTCAGGAAAGGCTGACGCAGACCGTTTCCCAAGTCATCGCCGGTGACCGGCAGAAGACCAAGATGATCTCGCTCGTCGCCCATCAGATGCGGGCGCCGCTCCTCGGCATCCAAGCCTACCTGAATATGGCCATCGGCGGGCAGTTCGGCACCGCTCCGGAAGAGATGCAACGGGTGCTGGAACTCAACAGCGACGTGCTGACCCGGCTCCTGCAGACCGTCGACAATTTCCTGGGCGTGACGAAAATCGAGCTAGGGCACGTGGACCTGTACAAAACGGAAACCAATCTGAGCAAGCTGCTCGGCAACGTCGTGCGGCAATTCCAGCCGCTAGCCCAAAAGAAAGGGTTGGCCATGTCGTTGGAGATCATGCGCTCCGTGCCGCCTATCACCTGCGACCAGTCAGTCATCTACAACGTGCTGTCCAACATGGTCGACAACTCCATCAAATACACGCAGGCGGGATCGATCAAAGTCGCCGCCGAGCGCCAAGGACCGTTCGTCATGGTGACGATCGTCGATACGGGCGTCGGTTTCAAGGAAATCGACCGCGAACGCCTGCTGGGTCAGTTCAAACGCGGTCCGGCTGCCTATGCGCTCGAGTCCCAGGGCGAAGGTCTCGGCCTCTATATCGCCAACCAGCTGATCAACGCCCACGGCGGCACGCTCATCATGGAATCGCCGGGCCTGGGCCAAGGCTCTACCTTCGGTTTCATGCTGCCCATCGAGGCCTGAAGCGCTCTGACGAAAACCCCGCCGAGTGGCGGGGTTCTGCATTTCAGTTCAGGCCATCAGGTCCTGGTAGAAGAGCTCGTTTCTGTCCTTGTCGAACCCCATGTAACGGATCCAGGACGGCTTCACGCGGAAGATGGCAAAACCCGCCTCGCTGTCGATCAAGGAAAAAGGGTTCTTCGGGAAGAAGGCGCCGGCATAGATGCGCTGGTGCGACGGCCGGGTGCCGAGCCGGGCCATCAGGGCCTTCAGGTCATCGACTGCGTCGGCCGCGCTGACCATCTCTGCCTGGCCCTGGATCTGCATGCTCTGCGGCGCGAATTCCGTCCCGATGACCACAGCGACATCCTTGTTGCGCAACAGGTCCTCGTACTTGCGGCTGGAACGGCGCGTGACGAAATACAGGTCCATGTCTTTCGGGTTGTGGTCATGCATCCAATAGAAGACCGTCGCGGACGACGGGCGGCCAGTAGCATTGACCCACGACACGACAGCGATGAGCTGCGAGCGGAGGAAGTCCATCCCCTCGGTGACGATCTGATTCTGGTCGGGCATAGTTCGCGTGGGACACCCATCGACTGGCGCGTCCGGCTACCGTGAATAATTCGTGTCCTCGGACCGGAGAACCGCGACCGCGATATCCGCCGAAAGGCCGAGCTTGTGGACAAGCCCTATATAACGTTGAAAAAAAACCACAACTACGGAAAAAAGGCGACCTGACTTGCGGCCCGGCCTGGGCGGGTATATCCTAAAAAAGATATGAGACCATCGTGCGAACAGAACAACTGGCGCCGTACCGCTCCGCTTCGGGAGAGGTCTCTTCGCGATATCCGCTGAAAACAGCCCGGGATGCCGCCGACAGCCCTCTCCGGAGGGTTTTTTCTTTTGGCCACCCCGGAAGTCGGCGCGGCAGATCACCAACATCATAATCCCATCCCTATGAAATTACCGAGTGACGTAATCAAAAAAACCGGCCCTAAGCCCGGACCGGCAGTCGCCGTCTTCGCTGGCGTGCACGGCAACGAGCGGGCCGGCCAGCTGGCGCTTGAGGCGCTGGCCGAAACGCTCTCCCCCATCGCCGGAACCGTCTTCCTCGTCAAAGCCAACCCGCCGGCTATCGAGCGAAACGTCCGGCTCGTCAACGCCAACCTCAACCGGCTGTTCTCGCGCCGCGCGACGCCGCCGCCGACCTACGAGGGGGCGCGGGCCACGGAACTCATGGATCTGCTCGACCGCTGTGACGCACTACTCGATCTGCACAGTTACCCGGAGACGGCCGCTCCGGATGCCGCCGAACCGTTTGCCATCTGCGAACCGGATTGCCGGCCGCTGGTAGCGGGTTTCGATGTCGGGACGGTGGTGGGCGGTTTCGCCGCCTTTGAGGACGGCGGCAGCGACGGCTACATGCACGGGAACGGCAAGATCGGAGTCTGCGTGGAGCTCGGGGCCATCGAGCGGACCGAAAAGTTCGTCGATCTGGGAATCGATACGGCCCGACGATTCCTGTCGCATTTCGGCTGCTTGCCGCCCGCGCCGCCACTCCTGCCGCGGCCGCAACGGCACCTGCGGCTCACGGCCTTCCACAAGAAAACCGCACCGGATTTCCGGCTGGCACGCCCCTTCCGCAACCTGGAGCCGATATGCGCCGGAGAAGAGATCGCCGCAGAAAACGGCCGGCGGCTAGTGGCCGAGCGGGACGGATTCATCATCTTCCCGAATGACACGCGACCCGTCGGCGTGGAGGCCTTCCTGCTGGCGGCCGAAGCGACCTGACAACCGAGGCGGGACCCAGATGTCGCCGGCGGAATGGCGGATTGACACCAGGCCGACGAGCGGGCAACCTACGGCCAGACGAAAGGAGGACGTCATGACCGTTCTTTGCCCATTCTGTGAACCGAAGGAGCTGGAACCGCGGCTGATCGCCGAGGAGCGCGGTTTCATGATCGTGGCCACCAAGGGCCAGATCGTTCCGGGTTATGCGCTCGTGATCCCCACGAGGCATGCCAGCTGCTTCGGCGAGCTGACCGAGGAGGAGCTGGCGGACGCCGAGGCAGTGCTCTACCGGCTCCGCAACGCCTGCCTGTCGGTCTACGGCCGTTCACCGATCGTCTTCGAGCACGGCATCGTTGGCCAGACGGTCAAGCACGCGCACCTGCACGTGGTGCCGGCGGATGCGGACCTGCGGCCGCTCATCGCGGCTGATTTCCCCAACCGCATCCGCACGGTCACCCTGCGGACCGTGCGCGACGTCTACCGCCGCGAAGGCGCCTACCTCTACTACGAGAGCGCCGACGGCGAACGCTCCGTCTACAGCGTCCTGCCGCGCGCGCAGTACCTGCGCGTCGCGCTCGCCGCAGCCGTGGGACGGCCGGAAGCGGCCGACTGGAAGGCCGTGGACCAGCAGGCCGATGCCCGCGCGGCGGAGTCGACCCGCGAACTCCTGGCGGACGCGCTGCGGGAGAGCTGATGAAAAAACCGCGCCGATCTGGCGCGGTTTTTACTTTTTTATGGCTGATTTTCGGCTCAAGCCATCGGCGGTTTGCTGGGCGGTACGCTCGGCGGCGCGGTCGGCGGCATCGAAACCGGCTTCTCCATTGGCTTGGCCTGTTTCAGGGTGCTGAAGCCGAAAAGACGGTACAAGGCGCAGAAACCGGTCGCGGCGGTGACGAGCGCGATTACGGCGATGACCAGGAGGACGGTGCGTAAGACACCAGTGGTGTACATGAGCGCCACGGCCAGGAGCACCAGGCCGACGACGACTCGGATGATGCGGTCGAGTTTGCTTTCATTCGCCTTAAACATAGAAGAGAGACTTAATGGTTAGACTTGAATATTATATCACGAAATGCCAATGGAGCAGAGTCCGCTTGCGAGAAAAGTCCCTTCTGGGCCCCGTATAGAGTCGGCCTGGTCTCCATTATATGAATCAAAGTGCCGGCTCTTACGGGGCACGTCAAAACCCGCCGGTCGTGGCGGGTGGGCGTTTCTGGATCCCCGATAGCGCCCTCCTTCATCACTCTGGGTCCCGGATAATTTCCGCTTTCATCTTTAAATCATATGAATTAAGGTTGCGGAAATTTCCGGGACAAAAAAGCATTCGCCTGCTATGGCGAATGCTTTTTTGGCTCGGGGACTTGGAATCGAACCAAGATACGCAGCTCCAAAGGCTGCTGTCCTACCGTTAGACGATCCCCGAATATTACCGTTCTCCCATCTTCAAAGAACAGACGTCAATCACCGCATCTCTTATACGGCTGCTGTCCCTCCGCCTCGGCAATATCATGTGGGCCTCGGCGGAGCCGGGGCGGCCGATGCTTTGTCTCGACAATTAAACGAAAGTCTCGACAAAGCCAGTGCGCCCCATGGCGCCCGTCAGGCGTTTCGAGTCTCACGCCTGACCCCGTCCGCGCTGCGACGTCTCGCGCGGACCCGTTAGACGATCACCGAATGGAAGTGTGGAGTTTGAAGGTTGAAAGTTCGGAGTTGACAGTTGAGAGTTAACGCCGCTTGTCGGCTTGCCGGCTGCCGCAGACGCCACGGCAAAGTACCGCAAATGAGGCGGTAAATCAACTCACGTCGGTCGTAAATCAAGGCTGGCGAAATTCCGGAAACAGCCCGCGGTCGGCGGTCATGGCCCAGGAAAGCGGCTCGGAAAAAGAGAAACCGCGCCCATCCCAGTGGTAGACGTCCACGGTCAGCGGATTGCGGATGACGAGTTCGGCCAGACCGTTGGCGTCTATGTCCTGCAGAGAAACGTCAGCGGAAGCGAAGCACGGTCCGACCACGCGACCGGAATGGACGATGGCGAGATCGTGCACCTCCTGGCCCACGGCAAGCGCCAGACAGGCCCGCTCCGGCACCTCACCCGTCACCCGCAGTACCCAGGCCGTATCTCGACCCACGGGCTGCAGTCCCAAGCCCGTCGGAGGGACACGAAATTCCTCGGCCGAAAAAGAGACGGATGAGCGCAGGGCGTAGGCGCCGTTCTGACGGTCCCAGCCGATGGCCGCGACCTGCCAAACTCCGCCGCGCAAATAGGCCGTAGCGAACGCCGGGTCGGCGGCGGAAAGCGACGCCCAAGCGTCAACAGTACGCTGCGAGTCAGGCGGAATGAAGGCGGAGAAATCAGGCAACCCAGGCGGCACCTCGGAAACAGCGAAACGTCCGACCGGCAGGACCTGCGCGACGATGCCGAGCAGAAGCGCGGAAACGGCGACGCCGGCCGCGATGAACGGCCAGCGTTTCGGTCCGAATCGTCTGGAGGAACGCGGCATATCAGACGCGCAAGTACTTGGCGGCCGCCGCCTTGGTGGTCAGCACGGCAAGCGCGGCGATGGCCATGAACTCCAGACCGAAGACCTGGAAGGCGTGGGTCCGGTAGAACTGCAGGAGATCCGCGTCCGGCGTGCCCATAAAATGAGAGATGTACGGCCCGGCGAAAATCAGGAAGGGCAGCAGCAGGCCGGCGCAGACCGCGAGCGCGGCTACGCTCGAGAGCACGGCCTCGACGTAGAACGGCAGGCGGATGAACCAGTCGGAAGCGCCGACCAACCGCATGATGCCGATTTCTTCACGGTGGGTATAGATGGAAACACGGACCGTGTTGAAGACGATGAGCAGGGCAATGAGCGCGAACAGGCCGCTGACGGCCAAGCCGCCGAACGCGGCGCGGCTGGAGATCGATTCCAGACGCGCGATCATGGCCTGCCGGTTGTCGTAGTCCTTGTCCTCAATAAGCGACGCGAACTGCTGATCCTCCAGGGCGGCCATGATCTTCGGATACCCGGTCAGGTCGCGGCCGCGGATGATAAGCGCCGCGCCGAAAGGGTTAGCGCCGACTTCGCTCAAGGAGGCGGCAACCGCCTGATCGCCGCCATAGGTCTGCGAGAAGCTCTCCAGCGATTCGGCTGGCGACACGTACTGGATGGAGCTGACTTCCGGGAGGGCCAAAAGCGCGATGCGGACGGTCTGGACGCGCGACTCGTCCACCTCGGGCTTGAAGTGCACGCTCACGTCGATGCGCGAACGCAGCGCGGCGAGCGCGGTCTGCCCGAGGACATTGAGCGAGACCAGGGCGTTCACGGAAACCAGCGCCAACGTGAGCACCAGCACCGTGGCCGCGGACAGCCAGATATTGCGGCCGAAGTTCTGCAGGCCGAAACGTAGGGAGCGCAGAATGGAAACGAAAGTCTTCATAGGATCAGAGGACGTACTTCCCCTCCTCCTGGTCGGAGACGACCAGGCCGCGGTCGATAGTGATGACGCGGCGCTGGAGCTCGTTGACCACGTCCTTGTTGTGGGTCACGAGCACGACGGTGGTGCCGAAATCGTTGATGCGCTTGAGCAGGTCGATGATCTCGCGCGTGTTGAGCGAGTCGAGGTTGCCGGTCGGCTCGTCGGCCACGATAATCTTCGGCCGGTGCACGAGCGACCGCGCGATGACCACGCGCTGCTGCTCGCCGCCGGAAATCTGGCGCGGGTAACGGTCCGCCTTGGCCGTCAGGCCGACGATCTTGAGGGCCTGCGGCACGATGGCCTTTATCTTGCGCGACTCGGCGCCGCAGACCTCCAGGGCGAAGGCGACGTTCTCGTAGACCGTCTTCTTGGGCAGGAGCTTGAAATCCTGGAAGACCACGCCGATCTGGCGACGCAGGTACGGGATTTCGGCCCGGCGGATTTCCGTGATGTCCCAGCCGCCGATGACGATCTGGCCGTGCGACGGGCGCTCCTCGGCGATCAGCATCTTGGCGAGCGTGGTCTTGCCAGTGCCGCTCTGGCCGACCACGGAAACGAACTCACCCGGCCGGATATGCAGGTTCACGTTCTGCAGGCCGACCGTGCCGTTCGGGTAGGTTTTGCTGACGTTCTTGAGGCGGATCATGCTGTGGAAAAGGCGGGAATGCCGCTGGCGCGCGGCTTGCAATCTTCTTGGTTCAGTATATAATAGTCCAGCGCTTTCACAAAGTAGGCGTGTGGAGCGGGAAGCGTGAAGTGTGGAGTTTAGCCACAATAACAGAACGCTCCAAACTCCAAACTTCCCGCTCCAAACTTCCGATGCGGGTATAGTACAATGGTAATATGCGACCTTCCCAAGGTTGAGACACGGGTTTCCCGCCGTTGGCGGGACCCCGCCTACTTTAACAAAAGATAGGAGGCGGGGCGATCCCCAATCGGGACGCGTCATGCGGGGTTAGTACAATGGCAGTACATCTGCTTCCCAAGCAGAGAACGCGAGTTCGATTCTCGTACCCCGCTCCACCAAAATAAACGTGAAGTTAGGAGTGTGAAGCGTGAAGTTCGCGCCCTGCCCTATTCATTCTCCAAACTCCACACTCCAAACTCCCAAACGCCACCTTAGCTCAGCTGGTAGAGCAATGCTTTCGTAAAGCAGAGGTCCCGGGTTCGAATCCCGGAGGTGGCTCCAGAAAGGACCCGTCAAATCATGTGACGGGTTTTTTCTTTTAAATGCTTTCGTAAGCCCGCCCCGCGCCGACAGGCGCGGGGACCGGGCGGGCTTTCGCCGCAAGGCGGCGCCCACCGGCGCTTGTCTTATGTCGCGCCGCATCACGGCGCGACACAGGCGTAAAGCAGAGGTCCCGGGTTCGAATCCCGGAGGTGGCTCCATCAGAAAACGCCTATCGCGCCCCGCGCGGTAGGCGTTTTCTGCATATGGGGTCAGGTCCGGGATTCGAAGCCGACGGACGGGAAGTGCCTAGTATGGCACTTCCCGGACGCGGCGGGCGACGGAGGAGAAACGCGCACTTGGGGGCAGGGGCCCCAAGTAGCGAGTTTCGGGGGAGGAGGAATCCCGGAGGTGGCTCCAGAAAAGCCGACCCGATTCATCGGGTCGGCTTTTCTGTTTAGCCAGACCGGCGGGATTCGAACTTGAGGGGGTTTGGGGGAACAAGCGGAGCATGTTCCCCCACCGCTGCTGGGGGGTTGTGTCGAAGGGGGCGGAAGACCCCTTCGAAGCGCAGCGGCGGCATGTGCCGCCGCGAGCAGTGAGATTCCCCGGAGGTGGCACCAACTCGGTTGCATAAATATCCCTATATACCGATAATCGTATAGCCTGAATTACTTCTCTAACAAAATACATGTTGAACCTAAAGATTGACGATATAAAAAATAAGTTTGAGGCTGAAATAGCCAAACACTTGGCTGACTTGGAATCCTCTCTACAATCAATTGATGATGGAACATATGCCATTAGCCGAGGCCGCCCAACTGGTTTTGGATCGATAAGGATTGATTATTCGAATCTCGATATTTTATCTGAAGCGCCGCAAAGGAACATCAATAAATGTTTTTTAGTAATGATGGCCGATTTTGTCTCGTTTTTGGATACCATTATTGCCGTAAAACAAATGTTGAAAAACGGCGTGGTTGTAACCAAAACCATAAAAAAGGACGAATTGATCAAATACGTACAAAATAAATTGGAACAAAACATCAACAAAGTCTCTAAACTGAAACTGAACAACATTGAAAAGCTTAAGACGGTCGGTGGGCTGACACCTGCGACGCAAAGGGCAATAGAAGGATATTTTGCTCTTAGGCGCAGCCTAGAACATAGACGTAATAGATTGGACAACGATACTAAGCTCACTACTATCGGGGTTATTAAATTATTTGATGGTAAAACAGAAATGGAGCCAGGTCACGTAATGCGGGGTGGCAGTATTATTGAGGCCCGCCTAGAAAACAGAGAGCGGATACTATCTAAAGGATCTAAGGTAGATATTTCTGAAGATGAAATTAGAGGAATTGTTATTATGCTTAGACGAGCGGCACATGAGATAATTAAACCCTTATACTCAAAGTAGCTTCAGAAGAGGTCTGGTAAATATTGTTAAATTTTCAAAACGCCCCACCTTACGGTGTGGCGTTTTGCTGTAGAAGATTCAGCTAAACCTTTACAAATCAATCCAACTTGATGTACTTCGACACCTTCGCGTCCTTCACCGCGTTCTCCAGGTACTGCTGGGCGGACTCCGGCGCAATCAGGATGTGGCTGGCCGTGACCTTTTCCACCTGACCTTTCTTGTCCTTCTTCACGTCGGTGACCTTGATGATATGGTAGCCGAACTGGGTCTTCACGAGACCGCTGATCCCGCCCTTGCCCAAGGCGAAGGCGGCCTGCTCGAACTCCGGCACCATCGCGCCCTTGCCGAACTCGCCGAGAACGCCGCCGTTCGGGCCGGAACCGGGGTCGTCGCTGTACTGCTTGGCGAGCGAAGCGAAGTCCTCGCCGCTCTTAGCCTTATCGAGCACCATCTGGGCCTTCTCCTCCGCAGTCTTCATGACCGACGGATCAGCCGACAGGTCGGCCGTAATCTTCTGCTCGAGCAGATACGGGCGCACGACGCGCGTCTTGAACTGCGGCACGGTCCAGCCGTACAGGTCCTGAATTTCCTTGGCCGCGTCCGGCGTGCTCATCTTGTCGAACTCGTCGTCGATTTCCTTGCCCGTCACGCTGATGCCGAGCTTGGTCGCGGTCTCCTCCAGCACACGGTCCCGCACGAGGCGCTCCAAGGCGTTCTGCCTGATCTGGGTCGGAGTCTGGGAGTCGACCTGCTCGCCGCGCGCCTTGAGCGCCGCGAAGAAGCGCTCGATAGTCGAGACATCGTCCTGCCAGGCGGCGTAGGTGATGGTCGCGCCGTCCACTTTGGCCACCGGCAGCTTGAGCGCCCGGGCCACCGAGGAGACGACCGCACCGTTCCAGCCGAGGCGGTACAGGCCGAAAACGGCGGTGCCCAGACCGATAACTACGACCAAGCCGACGGCGGCGCCGGCACCGAGCAGCAAGGTGCGCAGCGCCGATTTGTCAGCGGGTTTTCCGGCGGCGGTCGGCGGCGCGGCGTGGGCGGACGAACCAGCCGACGCGGCGGCCGAGGGCTCATGCTTCGATTCGTGGGAGTCGGGATGCATAGGATTGGGAGCGGTCTGATTAGTGAAAAAAATATTTAAGCCACTTCCGCCAGATAGGCAACGGCGGCGACGCAGGCACGGCGTCCGAAACGTCCGAGGACGCGGTCGTCGGCGCTCCCCTCACCACCACCACCTCTTCGCCCGGACGCATCAGCCCCAACTTCAGTCGGGCCTCACGTTCCGCGGCCTGGTCGCTGGCCAAATCACGGGACTGCTGGGCGGCTTGGACATTGGCGGCTTCCAGGTCGGCGGCTTGGGACTGCAGCCGGACGATTTCCGCGGACAGATCGCGATCGCGGGAATATTCGCCGGCGAAACCCCAAGCGCTAAGCAGAAACACCACGGCGGCGGCGGCCATGACGCGTTTACGGCCCAGCCAGCCGCCAGGGCGACGATCGGCAGAGGTCATACCGGGTCAGTATAGGAGGTGGTGGAAGGAGTGTAAAGCTGAAAATCCGGGGCGGGACTGGCCCGAAGCTCAAATTCTTTTCTTCCGCCAATCGGTCAGCAGCCCGTCATCCTCTTCGCCTGGTCCGCGCCAGTCGTCGGGCAGGACCGGCCCGCCGGCCGGCGGCGGTTTCGGCGCATCGGCCTTAGAACGCTCTTCCGACATGGCCTGCTGCAGACCGGTCACGAAAGCACGAGCTTCGGCATCAGACATCTCCGCGGCGGTAGCGACCAGTCCGTGCGTGCGCACGGGCCGGCTCTGGGCCTCGTGCCGCGCCACCATCTTGAGATTGATGAGGTGCTGGATATCCTGTGGCCGATGCACATGCAAGAGCTCCAGATTGGTGTTCGTGCCGGCGGTCTGGACGATGACGGTGCCGACGTTCAGCACCGTGCCCAAGATTCCTTTAACCTGATAGGAAACGTCCTGAATCTTGTCGAACGGGGCTTCGGAAACCGTGCGGTCGAACAGGCCTCGCTGATCGACGTCCACGATGCGCTCGGAGGTGACGATGAAGGCGTTCCAGTACCAGAGGAAGACGGTGCGCAGGAACCAGAAAAGTCCGCCGAAGGTCAGCAGGCCGAAGGCCACGAGGCCGGGCGTGCCGAAACGGAAGAGCGGCACCATGAAGAAGAAGGCGGCGACGATGAGCGTGAACGGCAGGCTCAAGCCCCAAAAGAAGGACAGCCAGTGGTTCCGGACCACGGCGGCCACCTTTTCCCCGTCATGCAAGTTGACGATTCGTCGGAAGTTCATGGCTGCTGTGGCTACGATCTCAAGTGCCGCGCGATGATCTCCCGGAGCTTAGTCCGCTCGTCCCAGGGTATCTTCTTGCCGCCGGCCACGCAGATGGCCTGCTCCGCCCCCTTGCCGGTGGCGATCACCAGATCGCCGGGACCAGCCAAGGAAACGGCTTTCTCCAGGGCTGCGGTGCGGTCGAGGATAGTGAAGAGGTCGTGCCCACGCCGCTTGCCGGCCTGCTCGGCGCCGGCGGCCACGTCCTCGATGATGGCGGCCGGGTCGTCGTCATAGGGATCCTCATTGGTCACGATGACTATGTCGGCCTTGGCCGCGGCCATCTGCCCTAGGACCGGACGGCGCGCCACATCGCGACCGCCGCCGCAAGAGCCGAGCACGTGGATGATGCGTCCCGTGCGGCCCATGCGATCCACGGCTTCGTACATCCGCCGAAAGGACTCCGGCTCCGGCGCGTAGTCCACGAGCACGCGGAACGGCTGGCCCAGATCGATCAGCTCCATGCGTCCGGGAATCGTGCCGGTCTTGGCCAGCGCGCGCGACGCGATGGACAGCGCCACCTGGTGTTCGGCCGCGGCTGCAACGGCCGCAAGCGCGTTTTCGACGTTGAACAGGCCGGGCAACGGCAGGTGGAACCTCTCCTGACCGACGGTAAAGTCGCTGGAATCGGGATGCAGACGGACATCATGCGCCTCGACCCGGCGGTCGACGGCGTCGCCGGCATGGCGTCGCGCCCCCTCGCGGTCCACGAAGAAGCCTATCTTGCGGTCGGCGCGGAACGACAGGAAATAGCCGGCGTGCTCGTCGCCGAGATTCACGACAGCGGACTTTTCAACGCGGCGCCCGCCGAAGCGCTTGCGGGGGCGGGCCGTCAGATGCGCGAACAGCCGGCCTTTGGCGCGCTTGTAATTCTCGAAACCGCCGTGCGACTCCAGATGCTCCGGCGTCAGGTTGGTGAACACGACCGTATCGTAATTGATGGCCGCGTGCCGCCACTGCTTGATGCCTTCGGAAGACGTCTCGACGACGGCATGAGTGCAGCCGGCCGCGACCATGCGCGCCAGCAGGGACTGCAGGCGGGAGCGCCCGAGCATGGTCATCTTGGTGTCGTTCAGCCACTCCTTTTCGGCGATCTTGAAGTTGGCGGTCGTGGCTAGACCAACGCGCTTGCCGGACTCCTCCAGGATGCGGGCGATGAGGTTGGCCGTGGTCGTCTTGCCGTTCGTGCCCGTGACCCCGATGACGACCAGCTTCTCGGACGGCCGACCGTAACGCCAAGCCGCCGCTTGGCCCAGAAGCCAGTGGCCGCGGTCGATGATAAAGGACGGCAGCAGCCGCCTTAGCCAGCGTTTCATAAGGTGGAGGATAGCATGCGGCCGAGGTCTTGATAATCCCGGACGGCGATGTTACGGTCGCTTCAGAGGCTCTTTTACAGACAGACAAAGGAGGCGGCCATGCGCCGTCTGATCGACTACCTGCGCCGCGATCCGATCTGGTGGACCACGCTCGCGACCGTTTTCCTGGCTGCGGCGGTCTTCATGTTCTTCGTGCTGCGGGTCGGCGACGAGCTGGCTGCGGCCCGCACCGCCAACCTGCCGACCGGACTGCCGCGACCGCCGGCGGCGGCCGATGGCGGCACGCCGGCGGCCGAGACCGTGGACCTGACGGTCCACGAGTCCGACCTGTCCGGGCAGCCGGCCGGGGCACGGCGCGTCGCGCGGAACGTGGTCAGCCTCATCGTGCGGACCAAACGCAACGAGACCTACCTCGGCAACGGCACGGCCATCCGTCCCGGCATCGTGCTCACGGCGAACCATGTCGTGTCCAACAAGGACATCACCGAGATCATGGTAATCTGCGGCGCGGTACAGCTGGTAGGCACGGTCCTGCAGTCGGACTTCGCCACAGACACGGCCCTGCTCAAGGTGCCGGACTGCGGGAAGGAGACGCTCCAGGTCGCCGCCGTCCGGGTGAGCGTGGACGATACGCTGTTCGTGACCGGCTTCATGCAGGAACGCGGCGCCGCCAAGCCGACGCTCTACCGGCTGTTCACGACGACCTCACGCATCCCCCAGGCCAGACTCGTCTTCAGCGGCAACGCCCGCGACGAGCAGGTCGTGCGGGTGATGGTCGCGGCCATGGCCAAGCGGCACATCCGGCCGCTGCCGCTCGCCGCGGCCCTGCCCCGCGGCATGTCGGGTTCGCCGGTCTTCACGGCGGACGGGCGGATCATCGGCCTCGTGTCCATTGCCGACAACCTGCACAACCGCACCTTCGCCATTCCCGGCTGGGTCCTCGAGCGCGAGCTGCTCCGGGCCGGAATCAAGTGACGCCCTCTTCGGGGGCGTTTTTTCTTTCCCGCGCAGGAGATTCTCGGCCCTAAACCACAGCTCATGGCCTTTCGGCCCGACCCTTGATTTTTGGGCCAGATACTGCTAGGGTCAGCGCAGGTCTTTAACACGAAAGGAGTGCCAATGCCTTCGCCCGACCGCGAAAAGGTCGCCAAAGTGATTCCGTTCCCCACGCCGCCGCGTCGGCCGCCGGACGGAACCGGCAAGCCAACGGGCCTCCTCGAGAGGATCGTCTACCTGAAGAAGTGGTCCGGACCGGTGCGCAGCCTCGTCGATTGGGCCGTGCCGGGATTCGTGACGCCGAACATGGTCACTTGGTTCCGGACCGCACTCACCGTCCCGATCGTCTGGTCCCTGGCCGCGGGCCGCTACTGGACGGCGGCTGTCGTCTTCGCCGTCGCGACGTCACTGGACTTCCTGGACGGGGCGCTGGCCGAAATCCGGCAGCTGAACTCGGCGAGCGGCGCGTTTCTCGACCCGCTGGCCGACAAGATCCTCATCTGCGGGGCGCTGCTCGCCATGCGCGGCAGCCTGCCGGACTGGATCAACCTGGTGTCCTACGGCACGATCTTCTTCGCCGTCGCCATCACGCTGATCCGCCTCGTGAAGCTTGGCGGCACGCGCCGGCGCGGCGAGAGCATCACGGCCGAAACGGTCGCCGCCAAGCCCGCCGGCAAGCTCAAGATGATCTGCGACGTCGCCGCGGTCCTGCTGCTCATGATCGGCCTGGCCATCGGAGGCGGCACCGCCCTGATCACGGCCGGCGGCTGCATCCTGGTCGCGGCCTGCGGCCTGGCGGCTCTCTCTTTTTTTGGCCAACTGGCCGGTTGAGGGAGAACGCGCAACCGGCCGACGCCACGGTGTCCGTCGTCTTGGACATCGCCCGACGCGAAACAAACTGACGCCCCGCTTGGGGCGTCTTTTTTTGAAGTTTGGAGTGTGGAGCGTGGAGTGTGAAGTTAAAGTAAAACTGCGCCGAGGCGCAGTTTTCCCATGACTCTTTCAACTTCAGACTGCACACTTCCCGCTCCGCACTACCTCGTGGCCAAGATGGACCGCTTGTAGGAATTGAGGTTCTCGAGCGCGATGCCCGTACCTTTGACCACGCAGAGCCACGGGTCGTCGGCGACGTAGGCGGGCACGCCGGTGGCCTGGTTGAAGAGGTCGGCGAGATGGCGGAGCTGGGAGGTGCCGCCGGACAGGATCATCCCCTTCTCCATGACGTCGGCGCAGAGCTCCGGCGGGGTGCCGTTCAGCACCTCCTTGACCGCGGTCGTAAGCCCGTTCAGCTGGTGCTGGATGGCGTCCGTGACGTCGTCGGAGGTCACCTTGACGACGCGCGGCAGGCCGGTCGTCATGTCGCGGCCCTTCACGTCCATGGCCAGCTTGTCCTTCATGTACAGGGCCGAACCTATCTGGATCTTGATGTCCTCGGCCGTACGCTCGCCGACGGCCAGGCCGTACTTGCGGCGGACATGCTCCTGGATGGCGCCGTCGAGCTTGTTGCCGCCGATGCGCACCGAAGCGGACGAGACGATGCCGCCGAGCGAGATGACCGCGGCTTCCATGGTGCCGCCGCCGATGTCGATGATCATGTGGCCGGAAGCGCTGCCGATCGGGATGTCGGCGCCGATGGCCGCGACGATCGGCTCCTTGATGATGTAGGCGGCGCGGGCGCCGGCGCGGATGGTCGCGTCAATGACGGCGCGGCGCTCGGTGGAGTTGATGCCGCCGGGCACGGCGACCATCACCTCGGGACGGAAAAAGCGGCCGCCGCCCAGGGCCTTATTGATGAAATATTTGAGCATCGCCTCGGTCATCCGGTAGTCGGCGATGACGCCGTCCTTGAGCGGGCGGTGCGCCACGATGGTGTCCGGCGTGCGGCCGAGCATGTCCTTGGCTTCCTTGCCGACGGCCAGGATCTTCTTGTCGATGGCGGACACGGCCACGACCGACGGCTCATTGATGATGACGCCGCGCTTGGGGACGTGGACGAGCACGGTGGTCGTGCCCAAGTCGATTCCGATTTTCGGGATCAGCATAAAAATATGGCGGCCTGACGGCCGGAAGCGGTCCGCGGGGCGGACAGGCTCCTTCAGTCGCTCACGAGGAAGGAGCGGTCGACGCGCAGGTCGGTGGTCAGCCGGTAACGGGAATCGCCGAACTCTGCGCGGTTTTCCGGCGGCGTAGCCGCTGTCAGTTTCTTACCAAAGTCGAGGTCTAGCGTCAAACCGTTGGCTACGGTCCCAGCCTGCTTATCCACATCCAATACGTACTGTCCGGCCCGGATGGCGTCGGCAACGGCCGGGGCCAGGCGGAAACGGAACTCCAGGGTGCGGGTCTCGCCCGGTTCGACGGAGATGAAAGCTCCGAAGACGCGGCGGCCGAGCTCGTTGGCGACGTCCGCGGTGCCGGGGCGCCGGGCCGGATCCTTGAGCTTGTCGTCCTGCATCGCGCCGGTGACGCCGAGGAAGGTCGTGCCCGCCGGCAGGTAGACGCGCGTATAGGTGCGGTAGCGCGTGGTCTTCCAGTCGAAATGCCCGGTATTCGCGTATTTGAGCCGCACCGTGCCGACGAAGGTGCGGTCCGTTTCAGGCTTGAATGAATATTCCATTGACCGGACCATGACGGCATCGGTCTTCAGGCTGGCGAGATTGGCGTCGACAACCGAGAGGTAATCGCCGCGCACCGGGCGGAACGCCCCGGCCCAGTTCCTTTCGGCCACGAGACGCTGAACGTCCGGGTCCTCGGACCAGATGAGCAGATGGCGCTCGTCGAGCGCCTGCTGGACCGCGGCCATGAGCCCGCCCATGTCTGCGGCGGAAAGCGCGCTGATGCGGCGCGCGACCTCGTCGACCAAGCTGGCCAGGATGTCCTTGCGGGAGGTAAAAGGCACACCCTTGTCGGCGAAGGCCTTCTCCACCTGGTACTCCAGCGCATCAGTGAGGTTATGGGCGTCGAAGGTGGTGCCGTCGACGGTCACGGGACCGACCACGCGCATGACGGCCGCCGCCAGTTCCGGCGTCACCGCGACCACCCCATCGATGACCGGCGCCTCATTTGGACCGAGCGCCACCGCCGCTTCCTCGCGGAAAAAACGGGCCATGAGCGGGGCGGCGACGCTGAAGTCCGGCGACCAGTTCGCGTCGCGCAGATACCACTTGTTGAGCCCCAGATAGCGTCGTATCGGATCTGGGGGCACAGGCCGGTCGGTCTGCTCGTTGGGCCCGTCGAGCGCGTAGACGTCCTTGGTTTCCACGTCAGTCACGGCCGCGTCCCGAACGGTCAGCAGGGCGTAGGTGCCGAGGAAGCCGCCGGTCGGGCGGAGCTCCGTGTTGTTCTCGAAAAACAGCAGGTAGCGCTTCGCCGTGGGATAACCTAAAAGCTGCGGCAGCGAGCCGGCGAACGGCGCGGCGGCCCGCAGCACGTCGCGCATCATGACGAGCCGGCCGCGGGCCTCGGTGATGGAGCTGGCGAAACCTGCCGCGATCGGATCGGCGGCCAAACGGTCGAGAGCGGCGATGGCACCGTCGGCGCGCTCGGCGGCGGGAGCGAGATGCCCAGCGTCCGCAGAGAGGCCCGCCAGCACACGACGACGCCCTTCGGCATCGAGGCCGCGAAAGATCTGGGCCGGTTCGCGAAAGAGGTCCGGGGCCGAAGCCGCAGAAACCTGCGTCTCGCGGAAAACCACGGCGATGTCGCGGACCGACAGCAGTGTCTCCTCCGCCGCGCCCGCAGTGGCGCGTCCGGCATCCAGCAGCTTGCGTGCCGCGATCACGCGCTCCCCCACCCACGGGACCCGCTCGAGAAGCGCGACCCGGTTCAGGGCCGCATCAGCCGCCGAGAATTCCGTGTCGGCCGACCGGACCTGGACTAAGGCCGATTCCACGTCCAAGACCTTGACCGAAGCGATGGCAGACTCGACGGCTTTGCGGCCGGTGTTGGCGTGCGCCAAGGCCGTGGCCGTTACCGCTCCGACATAGCCGACAGCGACCGCCAAGAGGGCGGCCAGGCCGGCACCGAAAAAAAGCAGCGCAACCACGCTGCGGCGGCGCCTTTGGGCCCGGCCCAAACCAGGGAACGGCCGGGCGTGAAGGAAGTTATGGGAGCGACGGCGGGGCATGGGCTGATTGTAGCACGTCCCGAACAGGTTCAGGACAGCCGGTGCCGGATTGCGGCCGCCGGTACGGACCGACTCAACGCCGCTCCACGCCGCTTCCGGCCAGCAGGCCAACGGACAATAAAGCCCGGAATGGCACCCAATGAGACCGGATCAGTGAAGACGATTACGGCAAGAGCCGCCACCGCGCGCAAAACCAGAAGCGGCAGATGAATCAGCACATTGGCGATCTGCTCATTTTTAGCCAACACCAGCAGAAAATCTCGCCGTTCAACCGACCGCATCTTGGCCGGCAGATGGTACCGCTCGCGCCAGACGGCGAAACGCCCGCGACCGGACGACGGAGCGCGCCGGTAAGCGCGGGCCCCTCGGACCGCCACGGCCGTCCACACCTTGAGCTGCAGACGCCAAGCGAGGTCCAAGCCCGCGAGCGACGGCCCGAAACGCTCATCAAAATACTCATCGCCGAACGCGACAGCCTCGAGTGCCGTGAGACGATAAAGCGCCAGCTCGGCAGGGATGCCGAATACCTCTTCGTAGCGCGTGAAACTGCCGTCGCGATCCCGCTGTCCGGCCTCGCGCAAAGCCGCATCGCGCCAACGGCTCAAGACCAGACCGGCAGAATGGATGATGTCCGTCGGCTCGTGTTCGAGAAACTCGCCTTCTCCGCGGATACCGGCCCGCAGGATCTTGGCGCCGGCGCTGCCGTGCCGCGCCGAAGACTGCAGTCCGGACAGCAGCCGACCGACGGCTCCTGGCTCGAGGGTCAGGCGCGGATCGACGGTCATGAGAAAAAGGTCGCCGCTCTCCGGCCGCAGTTGGGCGCGGGCGAAGGCGATCGCCTGGTTTAGCGCGCGGGACCAGCCGAGATCGCGGACGTTGCGCAGGAGAATCGCCCGCGGGTGGTGGCCGCGGACATAAGATTCGAGGCCGTCCGTGGAGCCGTTGTCCACGACGAGAGCCGTGACGTCCGGCCCCTGCTCGTCGAGCGACTGCAGGCATTCCGGCAGGAATTTCATCGAGTTGGAGGCGACAATGAGGGCGACGATGCGGGACATCTGGTTGCGGATAGTTGAGAGTTGAAAGTTGAGAGTTGAAAGTTTTGGCGGCCATTGACTTTCAACCCTCAACTCCGAACTTTCGCTTCATGATCAGCGTTTCTTCACCGTAACGTTGAAGCCCAGATACTTGCCGACCATCAGCCGGGTCTGCGCGTCCACGGCCGGCAGGGCGCCGAAGAGGACGAAGGTGACGGGCACGGCGAGCCACTGCAGGGCCATCACCAGATAGTCGCGGTGCCGCATCTTCGCGGGGCGCGGCGGCAGCAGCGTGAAGCTGAAGGCCGCCATGATCAGGATACCCATCATCGAGAGGCGCATGATGGCCTCGAGCGTATGAGGGGTGTTCTGGAAGAAAACCGTGGTGCGCAGGTCGTTGCCGGCGGCCCAGAGCGGCAGATAGCCGAGCACGAACATGAGGATCGGCGCGACGGCCCAGGAGAACATGCCCTCAGTCTGGTTCCAGAGATGCCAGAATTTCTTGGAGAACGGCATGTTCGGCCGGCCGCGGAAGGCCGTCACCATATAAGGAAAATGCTCCACGCCCCAAGCCCAGCGCCGCTGCTGCTTATAGAGCGCCCCGACATCCTTCCGCCAGTCGCCGGACATGACCATGTCCATGGAGACGGGAACGTAAAGGGGCACGACGCGGTAATCGCCGTCGTAGCGCACGAGCGCCTGCAGGAAGATGCGGGAATCCTCGGTGACGATGTCCTTCTGCCAGAAACCCACATCCACGAGCATCCGGAGGGACATGCTGTGCGAGGCGAAAGTGAAGAGCTTTTCCGGCCGGGCCAGCTCGGTCATCAGCCAGAAAGTCGTGCCGAAGGCGGCCACGCGCACGAACCAGGAGGACTCCCACATGTTGTTGTTGTAGAGCGCCATGGGCTGATAGGAGGCGCGCGTCGGATCCGGCTGGGAAAGATAGGTCCTGGTCAGGCAGCCGAAGTACTCTCGGTGCACGCACGTATCCACATCGAAAGAGGAGACGATGACGTTTTCGTAGCGCACGCCGAGCGCGTCGATGAGCTTCTGCGCCTCGCGACCGGCGTAGTTGAGGTTCGAGCCCTTGCCCGGAATCTCGTCCGGCAGGTCAGCCGGATGCACGGTAACGAGGAACCGCAGGAACCGGTCGCCGAATTCCTGGCGCAGGGTTTCCGCCTTGGCCAAAAAGTCCGCGCCGACGCGCCCCTCTCCGGCGAGGACCACGATAGCCTTTTCCCGCATCGGGTAGTTCGAGGACAGAAGCGTATTGAGCGTCGTCCGGATGATGCCCACGTCCTCGCGCACCGTCGGGAGGAAGATGAGATGGCGGATATCCTCGAAGCGCGCATCCTGCCGAGCCAGAGCCAGCCAGTCCATGCGGATGGCCCGGCGGTACCGGCGCAAGGACACGAGCAGCAGGAAAATGAAGTGGCAGATGCGGAAGAGCCAGAACAGGTCGAAAAGGATGATGAAATACATCACCCACAGCGGACTGACGAAGGACAGGACGATCGCCGCGACAAAAGCTGTCCAGATGAGCAGTCCGGGCACCATCTCGAGCAGGCGATATCCCCTAGTCGGCGGATTCATAACCTTCAGAGAGTATCATCGGGAGCTTAAAGTTTAAAGTTTTGTCGTGTGGAGGACCTGACTGCCGCGTTCCATGCCGTAACATGACTTTCGCGCCCTCTGGCTCTTGGACCGGTGCGATATTGACTTTTGGCGGCCGAACCAGTCCAATATGCTATATCAGATGCTCTTTGAAAGCGGCGGTCGGATACCCAGACCGCAGGAGGCCGCCCGATGGCTTTCGACGAAGAGAACATGGAGCTCGAAGAGGAGTTTCCCTACCGCGGCCGTAAGGTCCGGATTTTCCGGACCTTCCGCGGCGCCAAGCACTGCCGGATCGAACACGAGGCGAGCAAGCGCTTCTGCGACGGCTGCGGCACGCCCATCGAGCCGATCCTCTGCTTCGCCGGCTACGTGGAAAACAACCACGTCGCCCTGGGCTCCACGCCCAAGGAAGCGGCAGATCGGACCAAGAAGTTCATCGACTTCGCCGAGGACTCGAACAGCGGCGGACGGAAGGGCGGCAAGCCCCCGGACGACGACGGCGACAAGGACAAGAAGCCGCCCGACGAGTCCGAAGAGGAAGACGCCGACAAGGACGAGGACGAGGACGAGGACGATGAGGAGGAAGGCCCGCCGGACAGCAACGGGAAGCGGAACCTGCCGCCGAAGCTTGAGAAAATCGTCAAGCTCGGCTGGCCGTCCCAGCTCAAGGCGCTGGCCCAGAAGGTGGCGCCGAAGCCGGTACTGCCTCCGCCCAGGAAGAAATCTTAAAGCCCCGCGTCTGCGGGGCTTTTTTGCATAGGAGGTGCGGGGTGGCTGAAACGCCAATCCGCAAAGCAGTTGAACAGATATTCAATCAGCGGCGTCGCAGTTCCTTAACTGCGCGTCTCCGCGTCTCCGCGTCTCCGCGTCTCCGAAACTTACCGCTTGACCGCCGTCATGACGAAACACGGCAGGATGTTGAGCGGTTCGAAAGATAGCCGAGCGGCACCGAACACCCGCTTCAGATACGAATACATGAGCGGCGAATACTGATGGAACACCACCAACCGGCCGCCGACCGGCAGCTGCGCGTAGGCCTGGGACACGAACTGGCGGCGCTCGTCCGGCGTAAGATAGGTAAACGGGATACTGGCCAAAATGGCATCCGGGTGGCCGCCGAGCGAGGCCAGGGCCGCATCCCAGCTGTCGCGCGCATCCGCCTCCAGCACCTGCAGCCTCTTATCAGCCACGGACCGGAGCAGTCCGGCGAAATCAGTGTTCTTTTCCACCACGGTCAGACGCGCATCCGAAGGCAGGCGGCGCAGCAGCGGCAGGGTGATGACCCCGGGGCCGGGGCCGAATTCCAGAATCCGGCAGCCCGGACGGAGATCCAGCCGGGACAGGACCCGCCGCACTAGGAAACGCGAGCTCGGCGAAATCGCCGCAACGTCGCGGTCCGCCAGGATGGCTCGGGCAAAACGGAAGGTGTCGCTCATATGGCGGCAGCGTCGCGCGGTCTGGTGATGTGCGGCTCGCCGCCGTATTCGGGACGGAACCAGGTAGCAGCTGTCTTTTTGACCTCCGTCATCTGACTCTCCAACTCGGCATCGGTCTCTTCGCCCTTGAGGTCCAGCGTGAACAGCGGGGCGTTCCAGGCCAAAGACGCTGAATTGGCCAACGCGGCGGCACCGCGCAGTGCGCTCCAAGTTGGACGGTCGGCGCCGGAGAGGCGCGCAACGCCGATTGCCTCGGGCGGCCGACGGCGTAGGCCCCAGGCCGAAATTGCCCGTCCCAACAAGGGGAACCCGCCGAACTGCGGCAGGGACGACAGACGGCGCCGTTTCCTTCCGTCAACCAAAAAAAGACTCTGCCGCGCGGCCCGAAAATCGATCAGCAGCATGCGCATAGCCGTTCAAGCACTGACCAGCTCTGACGTCTGGTCGACGACCACGATCTTCTTCCCGTCGAGGATGCTGTAGAGAAAACGGTCCGTGACGTCACGCCGATAGCGGTATTCCTGCGGCGACATGACCGTGTAGTTTATTTCCCGTCCGATTTCGCGTTCAAAAGACCGCAGCAGCGGCAAGAACTTGTCCTTCTGCAGGCGTCCGACGATGAGCAGGTCGGTATTCATGTCCGATACGCCGATGAAACGGCCGGTCATGGCCATGTAGGAAATCTGGCCGCACTTGGCGAGACGGCTGACATAGTCCTTCTCCACCATGGAACGGGACTTGAGGAACAGCTGCTTCAGCTCCGGATAAAGCAGACAATCGGCGTTCAGACGGTAATACTTGCGCCGTTTGCCGGCCGTCAGCTCGTGATGAGCCGTCGCCACTTCCGCGGCCCGTTCCCCCACCGTCTGGGGTACCGCGTCGGCGCCCGCATCGATTGCCGCGGCCGTATCGCAGATTACGAGAATCCCCATCTCCGACAGGTTATCCAGTTCATTGCGCACGGCGTTGATCTGAGCGCCGATGCGCCGCGTCAGCTCCCGCACGAAAAACGCCTGCTCGGGATGGTGCAGAAAAAGCCGCAAAAGGCGGACGCGGGTCGATGAACCAAATAATTGCTCAAGCATAAGCGGGGTTCTGACCGGACTCCGGTGGCAACCGTGAAAGCACGCCGGAATGTTCACTACAATATACGGATGCAGTATAATATGGTGGCTAAGCAGGGTCAATGAATCCACAGCCTCCGCTATGAATAACGCTCTGCCGCTCCGCCTGGGCGAACCGCGGATCGGACAATTGGTGCGCTGGCATGCGAAAAAGTCCCACACTTACGTGCGGGCCCTGCATTTCAATCTCTCCGATGAGGCCAAATCGCTGATCGGACAGGTTTTCGGCGTCATCGCCGCGGAAACCGGCTCGCGCCACGGCGATGCGCTCACGGCCTACATTGAAGATGCTTTCATCCAGGGACTCTCCGAGGCGGTTCGGCAGCATACCGACGTGCCGACGCAGGAGCAGGTGTTCCAGCGGGCCATCGCCCGCGTGAACCATACGGTGTCCGGGCTGCTCGAAGACGACATCCTGCCGATCGGACCGCACCAGATCTGCGGCGCGATCGTGTCGCGGCGCCGGGAGGAGACCGTGGCCGCGACCTGGGGCCACCCTTCCCTGCTGCTTGTCAGGCCGTCCGACGGCAGCGCCAAAATCTACGATCTCCTGCTCGAAAGCCGCGAGGAAGAACGGCTGCCGCACGCCATCGCCGCGCCCTCGGCGCGCGGTTTCTCCAACCTGATCCATGGGCAGCTCGGCGAGCAGGACCGACTGGTGCTCGCCACGCGTGAATTGCGGGAATTCGTCGATGAGCGGCGGCTCGCGACCGCAGTTATCGCCAATGACGCCTTCTCGGCCATGCGGGTGCTGCACGACCTGCTTTCCCCGCTCAAGCCCGAAATTTCCGTGGCAATCTCGGTCTCGGATTCCGGACCGCTGAACCGTTCGGAATCGCCGCTCATGGCGGCACTAGCGACCGCGGCCGGCGGCGAAGCGCTGAACGAGGACGACGACGCTGACGCCGGCAACACCCAAAAATCGATCGATGCCCTGCTCGAAACGCAGGCCCGGACGGAAAACATCCTCGAACCGTCGCTCGTCGGCGACCTGCTGGGCCGGGTCAAGAAAGGCGCAACCGCCCTGCCCGGCGCCTTCGTCGGCCTGCTGGCGCGCCGGGAAGACGCCCCCATCCCCGAACCGGACTGGCGCGAACGCTTCCTGACCGACGAGCGCGACCGGCATGAAGCCGTACGCCTGCGCCAGGAAAAGAAGCAGGCTGACGCGGACGGCAGCGCGCCGCAGAAAAAATTCATGGACGCGTTTTGGGAAGATTTCCAGACGGCGAACAGCGACGACGATCTGGCGCACGAGGGGCAGGAACCGCGCCGCACGGAACGGCAGGCGCTCAAGAGCGCGGTCGTCACGCTAGCCCAGCCGACGGAAGCTGCGGTCGCCGTCGTGCCGGAGACCGCCAGGCGTTTCCGCTCGGGAATCCTCCGGAGTTTCAACGGCATGACGCCGGCGGCCCGCATCGCCACCGTCGCGGCCCTGCTTTTGGCGGTCGCGCTGAACGCGAGCTTAGCCATAGCCGGCGCCCGCGCCAAGGAAACCAAGAGGCAGCAGGCTTTCAGCTCTAAAGTCGAGGATATCGAGCGTAACCTTGATGCCGCGTCGTCCGCCCTCATCTACCGCGACGACGGCCGTACCAGGAAACTCATCAGCGAAGCGAGCGCGGCGGCCGTGGCCCTGCCGCAGGACACGCCGGAACGCCGCGCCGCCAGACTGAAGGTGCTGAAGGACGCCGAAGCGGTGCATACCGCCTACCGCCGGGCCGTGAGCCTGGCCGCACCGGAAATCCTCTCCACCGTCGTCGCTCAGGCCGCGCCAGTGGCGCTGTCCCATGTCAGTTGGGCGGACGGCAGCGTCTGGATGCTCTCGGCGGCCGGAGACGTGTTCCGTATCGGCGCGGATGGTGCGGTCAGCAAGGCGGGAACCGGCGCGGCGGCGGATGCCGTCATCGCCGCCCAGAACGGCCACGCCCTAGCCATGGGCAGCAGCGGAGAGATGCTCGATCTCGGCACCGACGGCAGCAGCGCGGCCCGGTCGGTCGCCTGGGAAGGTCCGGACCGCCAAATCACCGATTTGGCCATGTACGAAGGCAAACCATATGTGCTGGACGCCGCGCATAACCGCATCCTGCGCCTCCTGCCGGCCGCCGACGGCTTCGGCAAGCCGCAGGCCTACCTGCGCGACACGACCGATATCTCCAAAGGAGTAAGTCTGGCCATCGACGGCAGCGTGTGGGTCCTGACGCGGCAAGGCGAGATCATCAAACTGACGCGCGGCACGCGCAAAGACTTCGAGACCGAACCGACGGAGCCGGCAGTCGCTGCCGCCACCGCACTGTCCATGAGCTCCGCCTCCTTCTTCGTGCTGGAGCCGGCGGCGAGCCGCGTGCTCCGCTACGCAAAGGCGGACGGACGGCTCGAAGCCCAATACGAGGCCGAGGCCCTTTCCCAGGCCACCGGCCTCGCTGTTCCGACTGACGGCAGCGCGCTCATCGTGACGGTGGGCAATCGGGTACTACGGTACAAGGTGGAGAAGTAGAGAATCGAGAGAGAGAGAGAGAGAGAGAGAGAGAGAGAGAGAGAGAGAGAGACAACCGCCGAACTTTCTCTCCTTTTCTCTTTTTTTCTCTCGGTTTCCACCACCCCACTCCTACTTACGACCGTCAACCAAAAGACCGCCGCCCCAAAGGGGTACGGCGGTCTTTTTCCTGTCTGACTGTTACTTGAGGGCGACCTTGGCGCCGGCCTCCAAGGATACGCATCGGAATAGCTGACAGGGACAAAACAATGAACACACCCCGAGCTCAGCCTGCCGGAGTCCAGGGGTCCTTCTTCATTAGTGCAACCCCCGTTTACTTACAGCGCGCCAGGAGCTTCGGCGGCGGGCGTTGCCGACGACCGCGTGAGGCGGCGGCTTCAACCAACAGACATCGGGCGCCGCCGAACAGGTCGGCGGAATGACCGGCCGCCGAAGCGCAAACCAAAAGACCGCCCGGCATAAGCCGGACGGCCTTCATGGAATCAGGACTATTTGAGGGCGACCTTGGCGCCGGCCTCTTCGATCTTCTTCTTCATGGCTTCGGCATCGGCCTTGGCCACGCCTTCCTTCACCATCTTCGGAGCGCCATCGACGATGTCTTTGGCTTCCTTGAGGCCGAGCTGAGTCAGCTCGCGGAGGGCTTTGATGACGCCAATCTTGTTGGCGCCGGCATCGGTCAGCTCCACGTTGAAGCTGGTCTTCTCCTCGGCCGGAGCGGCGGCGGCGCCCGGAGCGGCGGCCATCATCATGGCCGGAGCGGCGGCGGACACGCCGAACTTCGCCTCGAGCACCTTGACGAGCTCGGCGAGGTCGAGGACGGTCATCTTCTCGAGACCGGAGACGAGGTCGGCGAACTTGGCCGGGACCTCAACGTTCTTCATTTCATCGGACATATTCGTAAGGTCAGTTGGGTAATTAAGCCTTGGATTCCTTGATCGCGTTCACGACGGTCACGAGACCGCGGAGATTGCCGGCGAGGACGTTGACCAGGCCGGAAAGCGGCGCGTTGAGCGAGCCCAGGACGCGGGCGATGAGCTCCTGCTTCGACGGGAGCTGGGCGAGCGTCTTGACCTCGGCCGCGCTCATCATGCGGGACTGGAAGAGGCCGCCGAAGAGCGCGACGTTCTCGCGGTCCTTGCGGAACGCTTCGAACACCTTGGCCGGGGCGATCTCGTCGCCCAAGCCGAGAATCAGCGCCACACTGCCCTTGAAGGCGGCGGTATCGACGGAATCGATGCCGGCTTCCTTGAGGGCGACGCGCAGAAGCGTCTTCTTGGCCGTGACGATATGCACGTTCTCCTTCTTGGCCTTGCGGCGCAGCTCGGTGCTGTCCGCGACCTTGAGCTTGGAGATATCGGCGAACACCACGGTCTTGGCCTCCTTGAGACCCTTCGCGATGGTCGCGACTTCGGACTGTTTCTTTTCGCGGGTCTTTGCCATAAACGTTGTTGGTTGGTTCTGGATGAAACCTCGGATTCGACCTTTGCGCCCGGAACCGTTCGGTCCAGAGACAAAAAATCCGCGGGATTAACCGCAGACAACAGGCACGAAAAATCGCGCTCGATCACCTCGATGGGCGCCTTACGCCCCTTCGACAAGACCTCGATGTCTCGGTCTTGCTCAGGGCAGGCATTATTCCGTTTCCGGACCCATTGTCTGCGGCAATCTGTTTATGGGGATAAGATACTCTCCCCCACCGAAACAGTCAAGGGCCGCCAGCTTTTGGCGGCAGTCAGCGGAAAAACCGCTCCTCCAGCCTTGACGCAAGCCACCGGTGGTGCTAAGGTCTGGTGTCGCTATCGACCCCGCCGGCCGGGTGACGCCGTTTCCGCGGAACTTTGACAATCTTGACCAACGACAGAGGGAAAAGATGATGGAACCGATTACGATCTTCGGCCAACCCTTGCCGCACCCGGCCTACCGTTACGCGCCCGGACTGTGGGTCATCACGGCCTACTACAATCCGGCCGGCTACCGGACGCGCCGCCGTAACTACGAGATCTTCGCCGCGCTGCTCCGCTCGTCGGGCATCCCGCTCCTCACTGTGGAGTGTGCGTTCGACGACCAGCCCTACGACCTGCCGGAGACGCGCGGCACCGTCCGCGTACGCGGCTCGTCCGTTCTCTGGCAGAAGGAGCGCCTGCTCAACCTGGCGGTCTCCTGGCTGCCGGCGTCCTGCCGCTACGTCGCCTGGCTCGACTGCGACCTGGTGTTCGCCGACCCGGATTGGGCCGGACGAACCGCGGCGCTGCTCGAGCAGGTGCCCATGGTCCAGGTCTTCGAGACCTGCCTGCGCCTGCCGCGGGACTACGCCACGGCTACGGGCGGAGGTGATCCCTGCGGCTCGTTCGCGGCGGTCATGGAACGCACGCCGCAACTGCTCCGCACCGGACGGTTCGAGGACCACGGGCACACCGGCTACGGCTGGGCGGCCCGGCGGGAACTGCTCGACCGGCACGGTCTCTACGAGTACGCCATCGGCGGCTCGGCCGACCACTACATGGCGCATGCCGCCATGGGCGACATCGGCTCGCCCTGCATCGAACGCATGATGCTGCGGAAGCCCGAGCTGCTCGGCCACTTCCGCGACTGGGCTGAGCCGTTCCACGCTTCGGTCCGCGGTGCCGTGAAAGTTGTCCCCGGACAGGTGCGGCACCTGTGGCACGGCGACCTCGCGGACCGCAAGTACTCCTTGCGGCACGTGGAGCTTGCCGAAATCGGCTACAACCCGTACTGCGACCTGGTGGCGGCCCCCGGCCGTCCGCTGGAGTTCCGGGACGACCCCGAAAAGAGGAGGCTGGTGGAGTGGTTCCGGTCGTATTTCGCGAGCCGTCGGGAAGATGGCGCGCTTAACCCCGCGTAACGCCGAAAGAAAGGAAGGCAACGATGTCAACGAAAAAGGAATTCCTGGAGGAGCTCGCGACGCACGTCGCGGGACTGCAGGAAGGCATGGAGGGCATCAAGCGGACGATCGAGTCCAATGACGCCGAAATCCGCGCGAACCGCGATCGGCGCGCGCAGGCCATCGAGACGCTCGTCACGACGCTCCTGCCCGACCTCACCCCGGTGACCGTCGCCGCGCTGGCCCAGCGCCTGCCCGGCTTCGTCACGGCGGCCGAGGTGGACAAGATGCGCGCCGACTGGCACAGGGCCTACGGCGACCAG
>JAKAKZ010000052.1 GCA_021824285.1 bacterium | reverse complement strand
ATGTCCATCCAGGAGATCCTGCCGCTTTTGGAGAAAGTCGCGCAGACCGGCCGCAAGGAGATTGTCATCGTCGCCGAGGACGTGGACGGCGAGGCGCTCGCCACGCTGGTGCTCAACAAGCTCCGCGGCACGTTCAACGCGCTCGCCGTCAAGGCGCCGGGCTTCGGCGACCGCCGCAAGGAGATGCTCAAGGACATCGCCATCCTGACCGGCGGCCGCGTCATCAGCGAAGAGGTCGGCTTGAAGCTGGAGGACGCGCATGTCGAGGACCTGGGCCGCGCCCGCAAGGTCGTCTCCACCAAGGAGCACACCACCATCGTCGGCGGCGCCGGCGATCATAAGGCCATTGCCGACCGCGTGAACGCCATCAAGAAGGAACTGGCCACGGTCGATTCCGACTTCGACCGCGAGAAGCTGCAGGAGCGCCTGGCGAAGCTCTCGGGCGGTGTCGGCGTCATCAAGGTGGGCGCCGCGACCGAAACGGAAATGAAGGAGAAGAAACAGCGCATCGAGGATGCCATCTCCGCGACCAAGGCCGCAGTGGAGGAAGGCATCGTGCCGGGCGGCGGAGTCGCGCTCGTGCGCGCCTCGAAGGCCTTGGACGGCCTGAAGCCGAGCGAGATGCCGCATGACGAGTACTCCGGCGTCCAGCTCGTGAAGCGCGCGCTCGAGGAACCGTTGCGCCAGATCGCCACGAACGCGGGTGCGGACGGTGCGGTCGTCATTGCCGAGGTGAGGAAGCACGAGGGCGCCTTCGGCTACAATGCGGCCGAAGACAAGTACGAGGACTTGGTGAAGGCCGGCATCATCGATCCGGCCAAGGTCACCCGCACGGGCCTGCAGAACGCCTCGTCCATCGCTTCGCTGCTGCTCACCACCGAATGCGTGGTCACTGACATTCCGGAGAAGAAGGAACCGGCCGGCGGCGCCGCCGGTATGGGCGGCGGGATGGGCGGCATGGGCATGGGCGGTTTTTAGGAACTAGGCTGTAGCTGGTAGGGAATAGTTTTCGGTCTGAAACGGAAATCGCCACGGCACTGCCGTGGCGATTTTTTCAACGTAAAATCCGTAATTCAGCGGAACAGGCCGAGGCGTTGGACGATGAGCAAGTAACCCGTGGCCAGGACGAAGAAGACCGCCAGGCCGCTGCCGATGGCCTTGTTTGGTCCGACCTTAGGCGCGAGCAGGGCCACGGTCACCATGTAGGGAACCCAGGAGATGAGCGTCCCGCTGAGCACAAGCCAGGCATGCTGGCTCACGGCCATGCCGCCGCGGGTCTCTCCGATGAACAGGTAGGCGACGAGCGTGAAGACCGGCACGAGCGTGGCGAGACCCGACAGGATTCGCAGTCCGCTTTGCTCGAGCGTGACGATTACGGTCGTGACCGCGCCGCCAACGACGAAATAGAGCGCCAGTTGTCTAATTTGATCAGGCATATGGTATGTGGCTTTCATGATAGCATGGTCGGCCAGCCGCCGGGTAATAGTCGGACAGTTGACAGGAGGCGGTGTTTCGGCTAATTTCGTTGCGCCGTCCTTTGATCGGGAGAATAAAGCATGCCCAAGATTTCCGTGGAAAGAACGGATACCGACGTCGTGATGGCGGCGCTCCGTAATCCGCCAGCCTTTGACCTGACTTTGCGCGCCGGACTGGCGGCGGCCGTCATCCAGGCCGCGATCATCGACCCGCATGCCGCGTTCGTGCCGCTTCTGGCTGCGGAGCTGAAGGTGTCGACCGACAAGATTGTCGCCTACATGAGCGGCAGCGATCGGCCGCACGACTCCATGGTCCCCGTCGTTCTCGCTTCTGTCGCCGATGCGCTGGAGCGTCTTCGGGACCGCGCCGTGGCTCCGTCGCGATCGAGCTCCTTCGGCGGCTACGGCTGCTGATCGCCCTTTCGTCAGACCCCGCTCGGGGTCTTTTTTTGTTGCAGGTCGGGACAGGCACATGCTCTCTCTCTCTCTCTCTCTCTCTCTCTCTCTCTCTCTCGGCCCGATTTCCCATTGACATCGTGCCGCCCTACAGGCATCATTCCGCCGAACGGAAAGGGAGAGAACATGCTCTTTTTCATCAATGGTCAGGGCGTGCCGCCGAACATCCACGCCGACGGCGGCTACGCCCGTTATCTCTCGGAGTGCTGGCGCCTCATGGAGGATCACGCCTTCCTGCGTCGCGCCTGCGGACTCGCTTACGCTCGGGCCATGCGCGCCGACGACCAGTCGGCCATGGACTTCCTGCTGCTCCGCGCGCCCTACGGCCGCACCGTCTATGTGGGCGGCGGACGCTACGGCACCTGCGGCGCCGGCCGCACCGAGTTCGACTGCGTCACGGATTGGTTCGCGAAGAACGGCCTGACCGACGCGCGTTTCCGGTCGCTGGACGGTCCGGATCTGACGGCGCGGCTGCAGGCGCTGGCTCACGAGTTGGGCCGCGAGAAGTCGGTCGTCGTCTTCTGCGGCTACGCCGAGCAGGACCTGGCGCGGTTCCTCTGCCGCCGGCTCTTCACCTGCGCGGTGGTCGTGCCGGTGCGCTTCAGCGCCGGCCGGATCTTCCCGATTGCCGAGCGCTTGCGCTCCTCCCTGTCCCTGCCGCGGCTGGTCGCCGGCTGGTACGCCCGGGAGATTATGACCATCAAGGTCGGCTGAACGGCGCCTTTACCGCATCGTCTGATGCGGTTTTTTTATTCGGTCGTCGATCTGGCGATGGGGGATGACCTTCACGTCTAGCGGCTCCGGGAGCGCGCTTTTTCTTGATTTTGTCAGCAAATCTGGACAAAATCTGTTTTTACTTGTAATATGCGCCTGTTCCGCATCATGAGGTGCGGAGTTGTACATTGATATTATCGCCAGGTTTAGCGATAAAAAGGGAGTGTGAAGTCATGAAAGACGACGACAAGCGTCATGTCGCCGAAAATCTGACCGATTATTATCGGGAGACAGCCGAAAGCATCCGGCTGTTCCGGTGGGTGTGGCGCGATCTGACTTCCGCAGCCGGCAAGAAGTGGGCCAAGCTCCTTCTGCTGACCTCGTTGCTCGGTACGGTCGTTGCCCTGTTCCAGCCCTGGTTCACGAAGAGCCTGCTGGATGGAGCGGTCCTGCGCGACCGGGCCACCATCATCTACGGCCTTATCGGGTTCACGGTCTGCGTCATCTGCGACAAGCTGGAGAACCTGTTCGGCGGCGCCTTCCGCGAGAGGGCTTGGGGTGAGAATTTCTCTACCCTCGACCGCCGCCTGACGGATCTGTTTTTCCGCCAGTCGCTCGGTCAGCATCTGCGCGAAAGCGGGGAGCTGAACCGCGCCAGCTTGAGCAAGGGAAGGGACCACATCTTCAACGTCCAGCAGGTCCTGCTGTTCAACAACGGACTCATGGACATCCTGAAGATGGCCATGGCGCTCGTCGCGCTCTGGCTGACCTCGCCGGTCGTGGGGCTCATCGGCCTGGCCATGCTGCTGCACTATCTGCTCTGGATGGTCTGGCTCAACCACTCGTTCTCCAAGCGGTTCGCTTCGGTCGAAGCCGCCTACCGCCGCTACACGCACGCGGTTCACGAGCTTTGGGAGAAGGTGGAGCGGGTCAAGACCTGCGACCGCTCGGACACCGAAGCCATGCGCCTCGAGCGTTTCGCGCGTCGGACGGCCGACGAGGACTACCGCAGCTCCATGTGGTTCGACCGCACCTCGACGGTCCGCGGTTTCATCACGGATTTGGCGCAGGTGGCCATCATGGCCTACGGCACCTGGTCCGTGCTCCGCGGCGAGTGGACCGTCGGTCTGCTCTATCCGGTCTTCAGCTGGACCGCCCAGTTCCGCGGCGACCTGTGGCGCATCGGTCAGATTGAGCGCCAGCTCAACAAGGCCCTGCCCTCCGTGAAGTCGCTCAAGGGAGTCCTCACTGCCGCGCCGGAAGTCGACGACCGTGACGACGCTTCGGTTCTGGGACCCGACATCATTCCCAGCGTGGAGTTCCAGGATGTCGGCCTGTCCTACCGGCCGGCCGCCATCGACGAGGAGGATCGCGAGGTCCTGGAGCGCGCCGGCAAGCCGGTGCTCCATGACATCAGTTTCGCCATCCGGCCAGGCCAGAAAGTGGCCCTCATCGGGCAGTCCGGCGTCGGCAAGACGACCGTGATGCGGCTCTTCCAACGCTACATGGACCCGGACGGCGGCAGCATCCGCATCGACGGCCGGGATCTGCGCGACTGGCGCCTCGCGTCCTGGACCGCGGCCCTGGGCTACATCGCCCAACAGCCGCAGGTCATGGATGGCACCGTCCGCAGCAACCTGGTCTTCGGCCTCTCGGCCGAGGAACGCTCGCGCGTCACTGATGACGAGCTCTGGGCGGTCATGCGGCGGCTGAAGATCGACTTTGGGCGGCGTCTCACCGAAGGTCTGGACACCAAGGTCGGCCGGAACGGCATCAAGCTGTCCGGCGGCGAAGCCCAGCGCCTCATGATCGGCGCGGCCGCTGTCCGCAAGCCGCGCATCATGGTCATCGACGAAGCCACCTCGAGCCTCGACTCCACTACGGAGAAAGAGGTGCAGGCCGGTCTCGCCGAAGTCCTCCAGGGCGGCATCTCCGCGCTCGTCATCGCGCACCGTCTGAGCACGGTCCGTCATCTCTGCGACCGGTTCGTGGTGCTCTCCGAGACTGCGGAAGGGGCCGGCGCCAGCGTCGAGGCCGAGGCTGCCTCCTTCGAGGAGCTCTACGCCATCTCGCCCACGTTCCGCCGCCTGGCGGACGATCAGGGTCTGGCCATCGAGCGGTCTGCGACCGTCGCCGCCTGCCAGCTCCCTGCTGCGGCGAAACGTTCGCCTTGATTACCCCGGCTTTTGCCGGGGTTTTTGTTTGAATGTTCGGCGACGCGGAGATATGAAGACGCGCAGAATCCATGGTGCGCGCCTTCTGGTTATCTGTTCCTAACCGCGCGCCTTCATCACTCCGCATCTAATCCGCACCCTTGTTTATTCACGCCCTTTAATCTAATATAATAGCGATAATAACTTCGCCGGCCAGCTTATTTTTTGCCGGTAAAATCATATGGATCAGCCCCAGAATCAGCCGACTAACCAACCGTCAGCCTCTTCGGCTCCGGCGCCGAAGGCCCCGCTTTCCGAGGCGGACAAGAAGGACATGCAGGAGAACAAGCTGATGGCGGTCATCGCTTATTTCAGCCTGCTTTTCCTGGTGCCGCTGCTCTTCGCCCGCCAGAGCAAGTACGCTCAGTTCCATGCCAAGCAGGGCCTCGTCCTGTTCGTCGCCGGTTTCCTGCTGAACATCGTCGGCATGGCTGTCCGCGCCGCCGCCCTGACCAATCTGGTCTGCATCATCGCGTCCATCTACTTCGCGGTGCAGGCCTGGAACGGTAGTTACGAGGAGATTCCCTACATCGGCCAGTACGCGAAGAAGATCAATCTCTGACGCGGTGCTTGGAGTTTGGGGCTTAGAGCTTTGAGCGGCTGCCGCTCCCAGCTCCGGGCTCCAGCTCCAAGCTTTGTTTTATGCTAAAACAGCGGATTCCAGAAATCGAAGAGCTGCTCAAACGCGTGACGGACACGTGGCGTCTTCTTGATCTCGACAAGACCCACGCGGCCATTCAGGCCGACGAATGGGAGACGCAGCAGCCGGATTTCTGGAAGGATCGCGAGCATGCGGAGCGCGTCAGCCGGCGGCTCGGCGATAACCGCGAGCGCTATGCCGCTTGGCAGTCGCTGCGCGACGGCTTGGCCGAAATGCTGGAGTTCGCCAAGCTGGCCCTGGCCGAAGGCGATGAATCGGTGGAACAGGAGATTATCGCTAAATTAAGCGAAAATTCAGCGAAATTCAGCACCTTGGAGTTCGAAGTCCTGCTGGGTGATAAATACGACGCCAATGACGCGATCCTCGCCATCCATGCCGGCGCCGGCGGCACGGACGCGCAGGATTGGGCCGAGATGCTCCTGCGCATGTATTTCCGCTACTGCGAACGCAAAGGCTGGAAGGTGAAGCTGCTCGAGGAGTCGCGCGGCACGGAAGCCGGCATCAAGAGCGCGACCTTCGCCGTCGAAGGACGTTTCGCCTATGGCTACCTCAAGGCCGAAGCCGGGGTGCACCGTCTTGTGCGCCTGTCGCCGTTCAACGCCGACCAGCTGCGTCAGACCTCGTTCGCCCTCTTGGAGGTGCTGCCGGACCTCGGCGAGATCGAGGAGGTGAAGATCGATCCCAAGGACCTGCGTATCGATACCTTCCTGTCCGGCGGACATGGCGGTCAGGGCGTGCAGACGACCTATTCGGCGGTCCGCATCACCCATCTGCCGACCGGATTCGTCGTGACCTGCCAGAACGAGCGCAACCAGACTCAGAACAAGGACACGGCCATGCGCATCTTGCGCGGCAAGCTCCATGCCAAATATCTGGCCGAGCGCCAGGCCGAGAAGCTGAAGTTGCGTGGCGAGTTCCACAGCGCGGAGTGGGGGAGCCAGATCAGGTCGTATGTCATCCATCCGTACCAGATGGTGAAAGACCACCGCACGAAATACGAGACGACCGACACGCAGGGCGTTCTGGATGGCGACCTCGACCCCTTTATTGAGGCTTACCTTAGGCAAAATACGGCTAAATAGGGACTGCGGCACCAGCCGTAAGGTTGGCAGTCTCGTGGGCTTACCGGGTTTAT